>DASRAJ010000150.1:0-13159 GCA_035638255.1 Chitinophagales bacterium | reverse complement strand
TGCTAAAGCAAAAAAATTGGAATTGGTCGTATCACTGTATCCTGCTAAAATTATTTTGCCATCACTTTGTATCACCATCGAATAAGCCACCTCACCAAAACTTCCCAAGGCCGTAGTTACTTTTCCGCCTGTGCCGAAGTTGTTATCAAGACTTCCATCACTATTGTAACGGACAACAGCAAAATCATTATTCAGTCCGTTGTAGCTGCAACCCGACACAACAATTTTATCGTCACTTTGAAGCGCCACTGAAAGTCCGTAATCGTCATCGCCGCCGATTGATGTGGTAACTTTTCCATTTGTTCCAAAAGAATTATCCAAACTGCCATCAGCATTATAGCGCACAACTGCAATATCATAGTCACTTCCGTTGTCGCTATAGCCTGCAAACACAAGCTTGCCATCACTTTGCACAGCGATTGAATTACCAGAATCATCAACGCCCGAAAAATCGGTTGTTACTTTTCCATTAGTGCCAAAGGTTGAATCTAATGAGCCGGGCTGGGCTTGTGCGGTTGGAACTGCAGCGATGTTCAATACAATTAGAATCGAGAAGACAAGGAGTGCGTTTGTAGTTTTTTTCATCGTGTTAATTTAGAATCGTGAAGCTATCGAATTATCTGGTGATCTCCATCCTCTTTGTATCAATCATCTTTCCGTCAACAAATAAAGTGTACGAGTATGTTCCGCTCGTGAGCTTTCCTGGATCAACACTCACATGATCTTCGTTACATGAAATTGGAATGATGCTGATCATTTCACTTGTTAAAGTGTTTGTAATCATGATCGAAGCATCGTTGCAATCTTTCGGAATGCGGAATGGAATGAGAGTAGAATTGCCAAAGGGATTGGGAATGTTTTGACCGAGGAACGCCTCTCTAAATCTCCCCCGAAAGGGGAGACTTGTGCTCGCATAAAGCCATCAGAGATTGACGATTAACGATTCACGATTGACGATCTCAACTTTTCCACTTCTTTTTTTCAATTCATCATTCGACTTTTTCTTCGCAAGAGTCCTGCGGACAATTCATCAATAGAACCGCCGTTGCAATCTTTTGGAATACGGAAAGGAATTAGGGTAGAGTTATCGAAGGGGAACGAAAAACAGATTAGCATAAAAACAAGAGTACGCTGCCTTGAAATTCTTGCCCCAGAGAGTTGCTGTTCAGCATTCAGTTTAATAATTTCCTTATCTTTCTTTTAGGTCTCATACTTTGTATTTAGTTCAGCTACAGCAAGAGTTTGTTGCTCGCTCTGAACAGTATCACGTAAAGCCGTAAGCTTTTCCAATTGATCCAGGGCAGCTCTGTAATTTCCCGTTGACTTGAAGTAGTCAATTTTCATTGTGTAGAGAGCGTCAGCACAATCAGGAATTTTGTAATCACCAAATCCGGAAAATCATATCGAAAAAAAATCGGGGAAGCCTTTCAGCTTCCCCGATTTAAAAAACTATGTGCTGTTCTTAAACTAACCGCCTATGTGCATGATAAACGTATTGCCATTCACCGTGACAGTAACGATATCATCGCAATCTCCGTTTCCGTAATCAAGGGTACGCGGTGAGTTGTTACCGTGAGTAACCACTTCAGTCCCGCTCACGATCCAATCGCAGTCTGCATTTTTTGTCAACGCATTTGTAATTTGAACTGTGAATGGTTCTCCATTACGATCAGTACCTGAACTGCTGCCTGTTATGTAAAAGACGTCATCTGACATATCTGATGGATTCCCCTGCACCCATTCGCGCTCACGATTTGCACTCCAGGTAACTGTCTGGCCGCTATCGAGTGTTAATGTCGCATCCGTCACTGCAATTGCGAAGTGCATGTTGCCTGCTGCATTAATTCCCATGTTCGTGATGGTTTTGGTAAACTGCAACTGATGCATAACAGTAGGTGTATCACCCACAAAATAATTTTGTGTAGTAACTGTGATTACTGCTCCTGAATCAAGTTTGGGCCCATTCCAGGAGATAATCAAGATACCCTGTTTAAATTCTTTCCAGCCATCTGTTTGACAGGGCGTTGCGCCGAAATCAATGGTAGCTGTATATACAGCACCGCTGGTATCATAAGTCACCGCTGCACAAGGAGGCAAGTCACCAAAGCCTCTGATAGTTGAATTGTTGAGCAGAATTGATTGAACTGCATCGTCAATGTAACTAAGCTGACTATTCATGTATGCTTCATCGGACTCTGCCCTTAAATTTGAACTTGAATTGCCGCTTTGCTGTGGGTTCAGGATCATGTGTTCTTTCTGGCAGGATGAGTACAACAAGCTTCCACCTGCGATCAACATTGCTGCAAAAAATAATTTCATGTTTCTCATTGTCATATAATTTTTGATGAAACTAACTAAGGGCAACCATTATACCATCAAAAATTCCTACCATGTAAAACAGAGGGAAATTTACATTTCTCTGACATGCTTACTAATCAAGGATTTTCCCCTCTGGTAGTAGGTTGAATTTCAATACTAACCGGGTTGGTTAAATTACTAATTCAAAAAAGGTTTTGGACAATGGTTAGGTTGTTAAGGAGATTACCTTCCCTACGATGGAATAATTGTCCAAAAAAACAGGACGCTTTAATGTGGAAAATTTTACCGAAGCTCTCCGAATAAATCAAAAGCATCAGCGGAGGCTATTTTTACAGAGGCAAAATCTCCGATACGAACATAATTTTCAGAAGCGTTAATAAGTACTTCATTGTCTACTTCAGGAGAATCAAATTCTGTACGTCCGATAAAATAATTTCCTTCTTTTCGATCAATAAGAACCCGGAATAATTTTCCGATTTTTTTCTGATTAAGTCCGGAAGAAATTTCCTCCTGGATTGACATCAGTTCTGAAGCGCGTTGCTGTTTCACTTCTTCCGGCACATCATCTTCCAATTCATAGCCACTTGTTCCTTCTTCGTGAGAATATGTGAATACGCCGAGACGATCAAATTTTGTTTCACGAATAAAATCTTTCAGCTCTTCAAAATCAGTTGACGTTTCGCCGGGAAATCCGACAAGCAATGTTGTCCGGAGTGCACAACCCGGGATTTTTTCCCGAATAGTGTTAATGAGCTGTTGCGTTTCTTTCTTTGTGATTTGTCTTCGCATGCTTTTCAAAACAGGGTCGGCAATGTGTTGAAAGGGAATGTCGAGATAGTTGCAAATATTTTTTCGGTCATGAATCACATTAAGAATTTCGAGAGGGAAGTTGGAAGGATAGGCATAGTGAAGCCGAATCCATTCCAATCCTTCAATGTCGCTGATGGTTTCAAGAAGTGAGGCAAGCTTTCGCTCTTTGTAAATATCAAGACCATAGTAGGTGAGTTCCTGTGCGATCAGCAATACTTCCTTTACTCCATTGCGCACAAGGTTTTTTATTTCAGAAACAATTTGCTCAATGGGTTTTGAAACATGGTTGCCTCGCATGAGCGGGATGGCGCAGAAGGCGCACGTACGGTTGCAGCCCTCTGAGATTTTCACATAAGCATAGTGGGAAGGCGTGATGAGGAGGCGCTCGCCGATGAGTTCGTGCTTGTAATCTGCGCCAAGTCTTTTCAGCAGGGCAGGAAGCTCCATCGTTCCGAACCAATCATCCACTTCCGGAATTTCTTTTTGCAGGTCGTCACGATAGCGTTGTGATAAACATCCGGTGACAAAGAGCTTTTCAATCTGGTTTTCTCTTTTCAGCTCAGCATATTCAAGAATGGTGTTGATGGATTCTTCCTTGGCCCGCTCGATAAATCCGCAAGTGTTGATGATGACAACTTCTTCCCGACCATTTTCTTTCTCATGTGCGACTGTAAAATCACTTGCCCGCAACTGTGCCATCAGCACTTCGCTATCTACCATATTCTTGGAGCAGCCGAGGGTGATGACGTTTACCTGGGGTTTGTTCAGTGACTTCGTTCGCATCAGAAAAAATAAAGTATTATAAAGGGGGTAAAACTATTGCATACAATATCAATTTTAGCATTTGTCTATCGTGAAAAAAACTCCCAAGTTGCGGGTCAGTAACCCGCGGATTTTTACGTTATCAATCGAAATGGCCTGTGGCATTTCACTATTGGCGGGAAATCACCAACTGCTTTGTGCATACCTCACCGTTCACAACCACTTTCACAGTATATATTCCATCTGCAGCATCCTTCAGTTGAATCTCTTGCTGAAACACACCATTCATAATAGTGATTTTCTGTGCATAAATTATTTGCCCGATCATATTCATTAGCTGAATGGTTGCTGCCTGATCTTCGTCAATAGAAAGTGAAAGGTCAATCATGAATTTACCATCGGTAGGATTTGGATATATATATAGGGCTGGAGTTAAAAATTCAGAATTGGAAAGGCTTTCTCTGCATGACCTGGTAACTGTTGCACCGGCCGAGGTTTTACTGCACCCATTGCTTTTGGTGACAACAACTTTATACGTACCGGTCGACGTAGCCGCAAAAATTTTATTTGTAGCTCCGGAAATATTGCTGCCTCCTTTCTTCCATTGATAGGTCAGGCTTGTTCCGCTATTTGCCTGAAGTTCCACTGAACCTGCAACGCAGATGTCGAGATTACCAAGGGGGGTTATTGTTGCTGCTGGTAAAGCAAGCAGGCTAATTGTTGCAGATGCGGAAGTAGAATTACAACTGAAAGAATTGGATTCGGCTACTTTATAATCTCCTCCTTTGGTTGCTGTATAGGCAGGGTTGGTGGCGCCGGTAATGTTCTTACTACCTCTTTGCCATTGATAAGAAATTCCTGTTCCCTCATTTGCAGTTAGTGTTATTGAGGCGCCCGGGCATATACTTATAGATCCGGTTGGAGTAACAGTTGCGATAATCGCATTTTCATCTATTTGTCCATTGCAGTTATCATCACTACCATTGCAGATATCTGATGCACCCGGATGAATGGCAGCTCCCGATTGATCGGGATCATCATTGCAATCGCTATTGTTTGCCACATACCCGGCGGGAAGGGAAGAGGAAGAAACAGAGACATTCGGATCGCCAAAGCCATCCTGATCATTATCTCCATAGTAGACATTAGGAAGGGATGAGTATGTCAATTGTAATTGCGCTGTATCCTTATACGTCTTTATTCCCTTAATTGTAATACTACCTCCATCGAAAAACAATACGCCCGATTGAACAATTTGATTATGGTGAATCACTTGCCAATTCACTGTGGCACGATCAGGCATATAAAAATGCTGAACTCTGCGCAATGTTATATCTGCAGTTGCAGAGTCAGGATAGATCAATTTTTGATTATTTTTTGCTAACAAGTCGCGAATAAAAAAGTTGATTCTCCATAAAGAGTCACTATCAACAATATCGTCTGTCCAATCAACCATACCGTTTACACTGCCGTAAGAATCTCCGCTATTCTTACTTCCATTTCCATAATTTTCATTCAGGCTGCAATTCGCAAAGGCAGGATAAGAAACATTTCTTCGAAAGCGGAATAAATCAAAATTGTCACCACTCCAAAAACCACCTGTGCCCCCGTGGTCGCGGCTATCCCAAAAATAATATCCACCGGTATGGTTAGCATTTACTGAATCATAGTAAATCTTTTTCTCCGTCCAGCCTACAAGGACATCGTTTTTGCCGTTGAGTGCATAAATGAATGGATAATCTCTTTCAGGGCGGGAAGCCACTACCCATGCGCCATTCAACATATCGAACGTATTGATCCCGGTGTTCGAGGGCAGATTAGTACTTACGAGTCCGAGTAACTTGTCTATCTCGTTTCGGTTGCTGCGGCCGGTGTTCATGGAATTGTTTACAGCAGAATCATTTTGAAATCCCACATTGAAACAAGGCACTCCTAAAGACACAGCGGCAATTTTTTCAGGATAGGTTATTGCAAATGCAAAGGCACCGCATCCACCGGCTGAAGAACCTTTCAGGTATATGCGATTTGAATCAATGTGCAGGTAATGGATGGCCCATTCAATGGTGTTCTCATATAGTTGCTGAAAAAAGTTATGGTTCATGCCCGAATCAGGGATGGAGTTGAGGTTCTGATGAATATTGAAATTGGAATTGGCTCCCCAATAACCGCCATTATCTCCATCCGGAAATCGGTCTTCGACATTCAGATTCATTTCATTTGAAGTAACGTTTATAATGTTAGCGAAGAGGTCGGCGCCCCCGCCATGCATTTGGACGCAAAGGGGCTGATTGCCTGTACTATGATTTTTATAAAGCAGGAAATCAGATGCCATGAAACCTGCAGCATTGATCGGTGCCTCTGAAACAGTTCTTTTAAAACTTATAAAATTACACCAATGCTCAACGGTTGCATTATGGAAGATTATGATTTGCTGAAACACCGGGCGAGGTGTGCTTACCTCCTCTGAAACGTCATTCAGCAGAGCAGTTACACCTGTAATCACCAATTTATCTTCTACTCCGTTTAGTATTATAGTGACGGCATAATAATAGCTCCCGCTTGCCAAAGTGGTAGCCACGAACAATCCTTTAGTGGATAGCAAGGGAGTGCCTGCAGAGTCAATTCGAAGGTACCGGTCTTCATTGTAGTGGGCACTCAAATCGTGGTCCTTGGCGCTGTATTGATTCGTCCATCCCAGGTATTCACAGGCGCTTAGTTGCGAGCCTTCAGTGATGGGTGAAGCAGAGCGGTAGACTTTATAATAGTTATTTAGATTTGAAGCGTTGTTCCACGTAAGAAAAACCTGCCCATTGCGATAGAAGCCTGTTAACCCGGATATGTGGCTGCCAGAAGCATATTCTGAGGCCAACAACCAAAATACCGCAATAGCTATAATCCTGTTTGATTTTGCAAAAGCATGTATAAGGAAAGGAAATAATCGAAAGATTTTCTCCGGTAACTTTAGTAGATGCTGATTCATGGTGTTTGATTTATTTTGAACAGATATTGACAATACAAGATTGAGGCGGGAGACGACTTTGTCAGTCGTCAATTGTGGTGAGCGTTGAAGATATACAAGTTCGGGGACAAGTCAGCTTTGAATGACGATTCTTTGTTTTGAGTAACCATTTTGATATTTCTCCGGGGTCAAATTAATTTCGAAATATCAGAACAAGAATTATTACAAGTGTTACATAATTCTGTAAATGATTTACATAATTCACACATTTGGAAAGTGTGAAGTTTAATTCGTACGGCGAAAAAACAGCCATACTAAAAGCAGGGAAGGAATTGTATTGATGCTGAAATGAAAAATAGGGTTTAAAAACCTGAGTTTATATTAACTCCGCTATAAATATTGTTCACGAATGCCTGTATTATTTTCCTTCAAAAAGAGAATCCACAAACGCCGATTTATTAAACACCTGAAGCTGGTTTATTTTTTCCCCAACACCAATATACTTCACCGGAATCTTAAACTGATCTGCAATGCCAATCACGACACCGCCTTTGGCAGTTCCATCAAGCTTCGTTAATGCGATGGCTGTCACTTCCGTCACAGCAGTAAATTGTTTTGCCTGCTCAATGGCGTTCTGCCCTGTTGATGCATCGAGTACGAGCAGCACTTCATGTGGAGCATCAGGAATTACTTTTTGCATCACGCGCTTGATCTTTCCCAGCTCATTCATCAGGTTAATTTTGTTATGTAATCTTCCTGCAGTGTCAACGAGGATTACATCAACCTTGCGTGATACGCCTGCCTGTAATGTGTCGAATGCGACAGAGGCAGGATCAGCGCCCTGATCTTGTTTTATAATCGGTACTCCAGCTCGCTCGCTCCAGATCGTTAATTGGTCAACAGCAGCGGCGCGAAAAGTATCAGCCGCCCCGAGCAAAACATTTTTTCCGTGTTGCTTAAACTGATGCGCGAGCTTTCCGATGGTGGTGGTTTTGCCAACTCCATTTACACCTACCACCATAATAACATAGGGATGTTTTCCTTCAGGAATTGAAAGTTCTTCTGCTTCTGCTGTTGCGCTCTCAGAAAACAACTCAACGATTTCTTCTTTCAAAATTCTGTTGAGATCAGAAGCGCTCAGGTATTTGTCTTTTGCAACGCGCTCTTCAAGGCGGTTAATGATCTTCACGGTTGTCTCAACTCCAACATCAGAAGCGATGAGGGCATCTTCAATTTCATCCAATGAATCTTCATCCACCTTTGATTTTCCTGCTACAGCTTTTGCGAGCTTCGAGAAAAATCCTTCACGGGTTTTTTCCAACCCTTTGTCGAGGTCTTCTTTTTTTTCTTTCGAGAAAAATTTTAAAAATGCCATTTTAAATACGAGTTCTCCCGATTTAATCAGGATTCACGATTCACCTAACACGAGTTCTGCCGATTAAATCGGGACTCACGACTCACGACTCACGTAACACATTCTATTCACTAACAAAAAAAGCTTCCCTCAATTCGAAGAGAAGCTTTCGTTGGTTTGGTTCTGAAATTTTTAGCTGCCTTGTGAAGCGAGAAATTCTTTCACCTTGTCCTTGTGAATGATTCTTTCTCTGTACACATAAGCACCGGTTTTTTCTGAGCGTTCGGAAACGATCAGTCGAACAAACGACTTGGATGCTGCTGACGCGCCTGCGTCTTTTGTCGTCTTCGCGTTTTTGGATGTTTTACCTGCGTCTTTTGCCATGGTTAAAATGATTACACTGATTAGAAGATTGATTACACCAATTAAAGGTTGATTACACCGATGGAATGTGATTACTTGATTTCTTTGTGAAGGGTCATCTTTTTGAGAATCGGATTGTACTTTTTCAATTCAATTCTTCCGGGAGTATTTTTCTTGTTCTTCGTAGTGATGTAGCGACTAATTCCGGGAACACCGCTCGCTTTATGCTCAGTACATTCAAGAATTACCTGGATACGATTGTCTTTCTTCGCCATTTTTGAAAATGATTACACCGATTAAAAGTGATTACACTGATTATACCACCATGCCTTTTGCGCGGGCTTCTTTTAATACTGAAGAGATTCCGTTTTTGTTGATCGTGCGCAATGCACTGGTAGAAATTTTCAATTCAATCCAGCGGTTTTCTTCCGGAATAAAAAATTTCTTCTTCTGCAAATTGGGTTGGAAACGACGATTGGTTTTAATGTTCGAATGCGACACTTTATGACCGAACATCGTTTTCTTCCCTGAAATCTCACAAACCTTTGACATGACTCAATTTTTTTAAGGGCGACAAAGATAGAACAAGATTGGGTTTAAACAAGCGGAAGCTGAAGGTGGGCGAGTTTTTTTGCACCCTTGAAGAGCAACAATTCTTTATCTCCTCTCGAAGAAATTAATCATGAAAATGTTTTTAGTTAATCACATTATCTTTGAATGCAAATTTATCGTTTGAATATGATTGATGTTCTTGCACCGCTGGTAAAGTCGCCGTTCCTGAAAGATTATGTGGCGCAACTGGAAAATATTCTTATGGATGAGAATGATAAAAGAGTGGATTTTTACAACTCCATTTCAGAAAAAGATAAAGCTGAATTTATCAATGGTGAAGTCATTTTCCATTCGCCGGTAACCCGAGGCCATTTGTTTGTCTCACAAAATTTAATGCAGTTGATGAAGGCATACGTGGACGTAAACGAGCTGGGTGAAGTTCATGCAGAAAAGGCCATGATCGCTTTGAGCCGGAATGATTATGAGCCTGACCTCTGTTTTTTTTCGAAAGAAAAATCTGCTTCATTTAATGACGATCAAAAACTTTTTCCCGCACCAAATCTGGTGGTTGAAATAATTTCAAAGAGTACCGAAAAAAATGATCGCGGAGTAAAGTTCAATGACTATTCACGTCACGGAATTGAAGAATATTGGATTGTTAATCCGGGAACAAAAATTTTTGAGCAATACCTATTGAGAAACAGCAAATACCAACTTTTGTTTAAAGGTAAATCAGGCAACGTGGAATCCTTTGTGATTAAGGGATTCGTATTCCCTGTCAAAGCAATTTTTGACAGGAAAGAAAATTCGCGGCTGAGCAAGAAAATGCTTGGCAAGTAATTTAGGTAATGCCTTGTCTCGATTGAATTTCTCTAAGACTCAATTTCCGCAACGTTGGTGCCTTCCATGCAGTAACTACAACAATCACTATCGTCATAGCGCCTCCGAAAATCACGCTGGGCACCAAGCCCATGAATTTTGCGGCAGTACCGCTTTCGAAAGCGCCGATCTCATTCGATGAACCGATGAAGATACTGTTGATGGCACCCACACGTCCACGCATGTGATCGGGCGTGAGCAATTGAAGAATGGTGCCGCGAATGATCACACTCACATTGTCGAAAACGCCGGTGAGAAAGAGAAGGAAGATGGACAAATAAAAATTCCTTGAGAGCGCAAAAAGTATCGTGGCGACACCGAAGCCAACCAATGACAGCAATACATTTTTTCCTGCGCGATTCATGGGCGGACGATGTGCGATAAATAAACCCATCACGATTGAACCTGCAAAAGGTGCAGCGCGCATGATGCCCAATCCTTCAGGTCCGGCTTTTAGAATGTCTTTTGCAAAAACAGGAAGCATGGCTACGGCTCCGCCGAATAATACTGCAAGCATGTCGAGTGATAATGAGCCGAGCATCACCTGATTCCTGAATACAAATCGCAATCCTGCAGTCAGGCTTTCAAACATCGAATCAATTTTTTCTGAGGGCGGCAAGGGTCTCCCTTTGATGAAAGAAAATAAAATTACAGCCACCATCATGAGGGCAGCTACGGTTGAATATGCGGGAATGATTCCTGCAAATCCATAGATCAATCCGCCGATGGCAGGACCTGCAACCGCTGCGGTGTGCCACACATTTGAGTTCCACGCAATGCCATTGGAATATAGTTCACGCGGAACAATTTGTGAGAAGAAAGCCGAGACGGCAGGAGCAACAAATCCCCGTGCAATTCCTGTGATCGCAATGATGATGTAAATCGGCAAAACGTTTTGATGGTTGAGCACATGCACGAATGGAAATGTGAAGAAGAGCAAACACATTGCGCACGCCAGGTACAATGATGTAAATGGAATGATCAGTTTTTTTCTTTCCACTACATCGGCAGTATGTCCTCCGTAAAATGATATGGTGATGAATGGAATTGCTTCGCTCAACCCAATCAGCCCCAGTGAAAATGGATCCTTTGTGAATTCATATACCTGCCATCCTACAATGACGCCTTGCATCTGCATTGCCATCGTAAAACACATGCGTGCGAGCAAATACAAACGGAAGTCCGCTACATGAAGGGAGGCGTATGGTTTATGTTCTATCAATTGAAAATTTCAAAATTGAATTGCTCACGAATTACACTTATTAATACAAAGAAAAATCAGCGCTCATTCATAGAATTCTTGGCAAACAAAAAGCCCTCATCATTTCTGACAAGGGCGGCAAAATGTGTTTTAATTTTTTCACTGTCAGATATGAAGCTTCGCTTTCTTCTCAAGTAATTGTTCTTTGGTCTCGACATGCTCGGGGTCAGGAACGCAGCAATCTACCGGACACACGGCAGCACATTGCGGCTCTTCATGAAATCCTTCACACTCGGTGCACTTATTGGGAACAATGTAATAGAGATCATCAGAAATCGGGGGGAAACGTTGTTCAGCTTCAACTGTTGTTCCATCCAATAATGTTACAGGTCCTTTCAGCGTGGTTCCGTCAACCATCGCCCACTCGGCGCCACCCTCATAGATGGCATTGTTGGGGCATTCGGGTTCGCATGCTCCGCAGTTGATACATTCTTCAGTTATTCGAATTGCCATGTGAGTTAGTTTAGCGCCGCCAAAGTTAGGTAAGGATTGCACAGATTTCAAAAGAGATTGCACCGATTTTTCTGAAATGAAGTTGTGCGACTCATAATTGATAGCGGCAACCTGCTTGTCAGCAGTTTGGTTAAACATTTTTCGAACATGGATTTGGAACAGAATATTTCTGCATTAGTCAGGTTGAATGAAGTTTTAGATGAGAAGAACGAGGAACTTCAACAGGTGATCGAGACAGCATATCAGCACAATAAATGGTTCACGAAGGAAAATATTTTGCTTTCGCTGAAAAATATTCGTGAGCAATTTCTTGATGAAATGAAAATTCGTGCATGGCTTTCAAAGTATGACTTGTCCGCAGGACTCTACGAGAATCGCGTGAAGCAGCCGAGGAATGTCGGTATTGTGATGGCAGGAAATATTCCGCTTGTTGGCTTTCATGATTTCCTCTGCGTATTTCTCTCGGGGCACAGGGCATTGATAAAGCTATCTTCAAAAGATGATGTACTCTTTCCTTTCATCCTGAAAAATCTTTTTGAGATTGATGATGAACTGAAGCATTGGATTTCAGTTTCTGAAATTATCAAAGGCATGGAAGCGGCTATTGCAACCGGCTCGAATAATTCTTCGAGATACTTTCAATACTATTTTGGAAAGTATCCCAACATCATTCGTAAAAATCGCTCTTCCGTTGCTGTACTTAATGGAAATGAATCAAGAGAAGATTTGGAAAAACTCGGCTTAGATATCTTCAGCTACTTCGGACTGGGGTGCAGAAATGTTTCAAAGCTTTTTGTTCCTTCAGCTTACTCTTTCGATTTGTTTTTTCAATCGGTAGAAAAATTCAGTGGCAGCATGCACGATCACAACAAGTACATGAATAATTATGACTACAATCGCGTGCTGCTTCTTATGAATCAAACTCTATTCCTCACTAATAATTTCTTAATAGTGAAAGAAGATGAAAAAATTTCTTCTCCTGTAGCCATGCTGTACTATGAATTTTACAGCAATGAAAATGACTTGATGAAAAGGCTTCAGCGCGATGATTCAAATATCCAATGCATCGCGGGAAAGAATTTTCTTCCCTTCGGAGAAAGTCAATCGCCGCAGCTTGACGATTATGCGGATGGTGCTGATACGATGAAGTTTCTTTTTGAATTATAATGTCCCCAAAAATCAGACATCCTATTCCGCAGTACTGCGGAATAGGATGTCTGACTGAAGGAAGCAAGTCTTAAATTAGTTTCAATACTTCACCACCTTGGTCAGGTAGCTGTATCCAATTTCATCACTGGTAATTTGAAGCAAATAAATTCCTCCCTCGCTTGCATTCAGTGATGCAGGGATGGTATTCAAACCTGACTTTGCAGGAGTAGAAAATGAATTTATCACCGCGCCGAAAATATTAAGCACTTCAATTTTCACAACGGCATCAACAGGCATG
>DASRAJ010000149.1:0-12794 GCA_035638255.1 Chitinophagales bacterium | reverse complement strand
GAATGAAGAAATCACCGCCCTTCCATTTCTCGCGAATACTTCCTTACCAGATAAAATTTTCAACGGCGTATGTCGTCACGCAGCTTGACAATAGTCTCATCGTAACCCGCTATCAGCCGTTCGGAAGTTTCGGGGGGCAGTTTGCGAACCCCGATCTCAACGTGTTCTTTAATTTGAACATTACCGATCTCATGGAGGATTATCGAATCACCGGGGGATTCCGCTTGCCTACATCCTTCAGCGGCACAGAATATTTTCTCACCTACGAAGATCTGAAGCACCGCCTCGACAAAAAATTTACGGTGTATCGCAAATCCGTCTCGGTGAGCTATGATTATACGCCACTGTGGTATTTACAGGTAAATGCAAAGATCAGGACCTATGTTGCAGACGCATCATTCCGATACCCCATTGACTTCACAAAAAGTATTCGCCTTAGTGTTGATTACCGGAATGATCTCACGAATTTTTTGGCTACCGATAGTTTTTCTCTCGGTCTTGCACAAAGATCGAATCACTGGATTTCAACGCACCTCGAATATGTTTTTGACAACACCATGAAAATTCAAACCAACATTTACGATGGCTTGCGATATAAATTCTATTTCGATGCGCAGCGGCAAGTGGATCAGCAGAAAACTTTTGTGTTTGCTGCCGGTGCAGATGCCCGCTACTACCTTAAAATTCATCGTAACTTTATTTGGGCAACCCGGCTGACTGCAGCTAAATCATGGGGTGATCAAAAAATTATTTATTTCCTCGGTGGCATGGAAAATACTTTTATCCCCGATCCGAATGCCAGCTTTAATACCGAGACACCGATCAACTTCAGCGAGCATTATGCTTTTCAAACCATTGCAACCAACCTTCGCGGATTCAATCAGAACATCCGTAATGGAAATTCTTTTGCGCTAGTGAATACGGAGCTCCGGTTTCCGGTATTTTCTTTTTTACTCAACACGCCTATTCGTTCTGAGCTGATTAAGAATTTTCAGTTCATAGCATTTGTTGATGCCGGCACTGCATGGGAAGGATTCTCTCCTTATGACAAAAACAATCCTTTCAATTCACTGACATTTATCCAGGGACCCGTGACCGTGTTTGTCAATTACTTCCGTGAGCCGATTGTGTTTGGATATGGCGGCGGAGCACGCACCACGCTTTTAGGATATTTTGTGAGAGTGGATTGGGCGCAGGGATTTGACAGCGGCGCGAAGAAAAAGCCGATTTGGTATCTCTCTCTGGGAATGGATTTCTAAGAAAGTTTTTTGAATAGCTCTCTTCATCTGAGATGATCAGGAAGTAATCCATTGAGTAAGCGTTCTCTTAATTGCTCATAGGATATTTTTCAGCCCTCATCAAGGTCGCGCAGGCCACGTTCGATACTTGCCTTTTCTGAATTTGAGTTCCTTTCATTGGTTTGAATTTTGAAGCGTATTTACTGAAGCAAGACAAGCTTTGGGGATTGCATCATGCGCTTCCACTTTCAAAATTAATTATGAAACGAAGCCCGATAAATTCATCAACTATGAATTCGGCTGGTTATGCTGAAGGAAAGAAAATTCTCGAAATAGAATTTTCATCAAGGGAGATGTATCACTATTTCAATGTACCCAAAAGAGTCTTTACCGGTTTATTGAAAGCAGGTTCGGCGGGGAAATATTTTAACAGCCGGATAAAGGGAAAATTTCTTTTTCAAAAAATAACCTGAATATTTTCAGACTCCTTCTGCAATAGTAGTTTTGTGTGCGATGAGTTCACACTTCAAAACGCACCTCTATCTTTTTCTCGCCAACCTTATTTACGCGCTCAGCTTCACTATTTCAAAAGATGTTGTTCCGCATTTCATAGAGCCGTTTGGCGCCATCGTGATTCGGGTGACGGTGGCCGGACTGATGTTTTTCTTCTTCCAAAAAATTTTTATTAAAGAAAAAGTAAGGAGGGAAGATTTTGGCTTGCTGATTCTCTGCGGATTGTTCGGTGTGGCTATCAACCAATTGCTTTTCTTCAAAGGTCTTTCGATCACCACCCCCATCAATGCTGCATTGATGATGACGCTGACGCCGATCCTGGTATTGATTCTTTCCGGAATTTTTCATGATGAAAAAATCACGTGGCTTAAAATTCTCGGAGTAATCAGTGGCGCGGTGGGCGCTGTGCTTGTAATTCTGTCAGGAGAAGAGATCACCCTTCACTCCGGTCAAACCCTTGGTGACATTTTCATTTTGCTCAACGCAACTTCTTATGCGGTTTACCTCGTGATCGTAAAGCCGCTGATGAATAAATATCATCCCGTCACAGTCATCTCATGGGTCTTTCTCTTCGGATGGATTTTCGTGATGCCTGTTGGCTGGAAAGAATTTCATTCCATACAATGGAACGCTTTCCCTGCTCATATCTGGACAGAACTTTCTTTCATCGTCATCTTCACCACGTTCTTTGCATACCTGCTCAACATGCTCGCGCTTAGGAATGCAACACCTTCCGTTGTTGGAATTTACATTTACATGCAGCCGGCGCTTGCAACTGCGATTGCACTGCTGCTCAGCCGGGATGAATATCCGCTCATGAAAATCGTCGCAACGATTCTTATTTTTCTTGGGGTATATCTAGTGAGTGCGAAGAATGCTTTCACAGATTCCATCAAAGAAAAACTAAGCCAGTTAAATCCGATGAGTAAATGATTCGCCAGGGTGGGGGCCAGATTTGACAACTTTTCAAAAGTTGTCAAAACTTACGCTCGCAATCTTACCCAACTCACAACTCACGGCTCACAACTCACAAGTCACGACTCACGACTCACGGCTCACGACTCACAACTCACGACTCAGGACTCACGAATCACAACTCACGGCTCACGACTCACGACTCACGCCTCACGACCTCAGACCGTGCATGAGTAGCGATGTAAGTATCTTCACCAAAATTTTATATCGATGATTCAATCAATGACAGGGTATGGGAAGGCCGAATCAATCAAACAAGGAAGAGTAATTAAGGCTGAGGTGCGTTCGCTCAACAATCGCTATTTCGATTTGAACCTTCGCACATCGTCTTCCCTTCGCGATAAAGAACCGGAAATCAGGAACCTGCTGAACGAAACGCTGCAGCGCGGAAAAGTGGACGTGTTTATCGCGGTTGAAAACGGGGAAGGAGAAAAAGCTTCCATTAATAAAGATTTATTCAGGAAGTATTATGCGGAACTGAAATTACTCGCTAAAGAATTGGATGCGGGAAAAAAAGAATTGCTTTCTCTCGTGATGCAAATGCCGGAAGTGATGGGCAGTCAGAAGACAGAAGCAGAGGAAGAAAATTGGGAAGACGTGAAAGAGACGTTGCTTTTGGCGGTGAAAGATTTGATCCAGTTCCGGATGAGAGAAGGAAAAGAACTGGAGGGAGCTTTTGCAAAACATGTTGATGCTATTTTGGAATTAATGAAGCAGTCGGAACAATTTGAACCCGAAAGAAGAGAACAAATTCGCTCCAGGCTTCAAACTCAATTGCAGGAGTTGATTTCAAAAGATGGTTATGATAAGAACCGCTTCGAGCAGGAGTTGATCTACTACATCGAGCGGCTTGATTTTACAGAGGAGAAAGTGCGTCTGCGCAGCCACTGTGATTTCTTTTTGAAAACTCTTGACGATAAAGAATCCAATGGCAGGCGCCTCGGATTTATTTCACAGGAGATGGGACGAGAGATCAACACGCTTGGCTCAAAAGCCAATCACGCCGAGATTCAGAAGTTTGTAGTACAGATGAAAGATGAGCTGGAGAAGATTAAAGAGCAGTTGCTGAATGTGCTTTGAGGAAGAAGATAGATGTTAGATCGTAGAAATTAGAAAATTGAAAATAGAAAATGGGAAAATCGCTGCATGAAAAAATTCGGCTGAAACCAAACGATTCAATTGCTACCGTTAATGCGCCGAAGGATTTTCACAAGACATTAGAGCCACTGCCACGCGGCGTAAAAATTTCTAAGGGCTTCGGGAAAAATTACAATACTATTTACTGGTTTGTGAAAACGCGGGCGGAGGTGGAGAAACAATTCCCGATGATCATGGATGCATTGAAAGAGGATACGATGGTGTGGGGCTTTTATCCGAAAGGAACATCCGGCATTCAAACCGATCTCACCCGCGACAAGGGATGGGAAGCCATGATGAACCGCGATGATCTTCGATGGGTGTCCATGATTTCTTATGATGATACCTGGGACCGCTTTTGCTTTCAGAAAGATAACTGAGGCGGATAAAAAGTACCTCGCAAAACCTGTGGAACGTGAGATATTCAAATGGGCCGATTCAAAAACAAAGACGCTCAAGCTGCCCGATGATATGGCAAAGACGCTGAGCAAAAACAAAGTGGCGAAAAAATTTTTCGACGCGCAAAACTTTTCCAACCGGAGAGAGTATGTTGAGTGGATTATAACTGCCAGGAGAGAGGAAACGCGCAAGCAGCGACTTGATGGAATGATTGAACGGTTGCTGAAAGGATATAAAAATCCGGCGGGAAGAAACTAAACGAATTAAATTTTTACCAGCTTCTGCGTTGAGAATAATTTCCCCTCAGTGCCTACAATTGCATAGTACATACCATCGGGAAGTGGAGACAAATCGAAGACCCATCTGTATCCCTGCACATCTGATTCATAAATCAACTCACCCAGAGAATTGATGATTTGAATATGATGGTGATCCTCATTAAAATCGAACACAGCTACGTTATCTGTTAAGTTAATGGTAACAAGTAATTCTGTGTAATGATGCGCTTTCCCATACATAGTGGAGTCGCAAGTGACTCGCTCTGGAAAAGGAGTCTTATGAAAGAGATATTCGCCATTTTGGGAAAAGCAATTTAACCAGCAGTCAGCGTCGGGGCCAGGATAATTTAATGAACCGAACAATCCAAAGACACTTCCGATACCTTCAATCCAATAATCTTCCTGAGTAAATGCATCGGAAAAAATGATCCGTCTTCTAAAGGAATTATCTTCTAATTGGATTGAATCAATTGCCTGGACTTTCCTGTAAAAGGGAAAAGTGAGAGTATCACCAATTTGAAGTCCAAAATCATACAACAGCATTTCTGTATCGACAGGAAGTGGGTCGATGAAAGCATTAAGACAAATTGGTGGGTATTCACTAATGCTTATGAACCAGACTTTTTTAGAGCTGTCTTCCCGTATTGCAGCGAACACTGTTCCTGGTGTTTCTAATGAATAGTTTTGAATGCTGTAGACGGTAGTGTCATTAACACCATTAAGAGGGGTAGTCCAGTAATATGAGGTAGTGTATGTCCATGCAGGTTTAGAGGTAACGAGAGTGTATTTCCTGGAATTTACTATTGTATCACCACCTACCTCATATAGTCTACCACGGTAAGTTGAAATCTTTAAATCCGTTTTTTGCGGGGTCATGAAACCATAACTCTCTTCACTCCATTTGGCATCCGAATCAGGAAATGCATGATATGATTGTGCAAAGCAAAATTGAAAGGCAAAAAGAAAAGAAAAAGTATAGATGCATTTCACGGTGTCGCAGATTTAATTTTCAGAGCTAATGGAAATTCTTTACAGAACTTTCAGGCGTTGTATTTTTGTTTGCTCTTCATGCCGTTCAAACTTACCTCTAATTTTCATCCCACCGGCGATCAACCCGAAGCCATTGAACAACTTGCCAATGGGGTTGAGCGCGGAGAAAAACATCAGGTTCTTCTCGGAGTCACAGGCTCCGGAAAAACTTTTACGATAGCCAATGTGATTCAGCAGGTGCAGAAGCCAACGCTGATTCTTTCTCACAACAAAACTTTGGTAGCACAACTCTACGGGGAGTTCAAGACATTCTTTCCCGAAAACGCAGTCGAGTATTTCGTTTCGTACTATGATTACTATCAGCCCGAAGCCTATCTTCCTACCACCAACACCTACATTGAAAAAGATCTTTCCATAAATGAAGAAATTGAGAAGCTTCGGCTGCGGACCACATCATCGCTGATGAGCGGCAGAAGAGACATCATCGTGCTCGCATCCGTATCGTGCATCTACGGAATCGGAAATCCTACAGAGTACACAAGAGGGATTATCCGGTTTCAAACAGGGGAGACGCGGAGCAGAAACAGTTTGCTCTATCAGCTTGTTGAGAGTTTGTATTCACGATCGGAGGATGGCAGAGGCGGCACCTTCAGAGTGAAAGGTGATCTCGTGGAAATTTTTCTTCCTTATGCGGATTACTGTTACCGCATCTCTTTCTTCGGTGACATCATTGAAGAGATTGAAACATTCAACCGGCAAAACGGGAAGCGCATCGGCAAGATTGATAACGGGGCGATTTTTCCGGCGAACATGTACATCGCGCCGAAGGATCAGTTCAACATCATCATCAATGAAATTGAGGATGACATGAAAAAGCAGGTGGACTATTTTGAGCAGGTGGGAAAAGTGATTGAAGCAACGCGATTGAAAGAGCGCGTGGTCTTTGATATCGAGATGATGAAAGAGCTGGGATATTGCTCAGGCATTGAAAACTACTCGCGCTATCTCGACCGCAGGCAACCCGGCGAGCGACCGTTCTGCCTGCTCGATTATTTCCCGAAGGATTTTCTCATGGTGATTGATGAAAGCCATGCAACCATTCCGCAGGTGCGCGGCATGTATGGCGGTGACCGTTCGCGCAAACAGATACTCGTTGAATATGGTTTTCGCCTCGCTTCAGCAATGGACAATCGCCCGCTGAACTGGCAGGAGTTTGATTCGCTCACACCACAACTGATTTATGTGAGTGCCACTCCCGGCGAATATGAACTCGAGCAAACCGAAGGAGAATTTGTAGAGCAGGTGGTGCGGCCCACAGGATTACTCGAGCCGCCGATTGAAGTGCGACCAAGCATCAACCAGGTGGATGATCTTTTGGAAATGATTGACGAGCGCACGAAGCAGGGTGATCGTATTCTCGTAACAACTCTCACCAAGCGCATGGCTGAAGAATTAGCGAAGTACATGACGCGGCTCAACATCCGCTGCCGCTACATTCACTCTGAAGTGGAAACCTTGGATCGCGTGGAAATTCTTCGCGACCTGCGCCTCGGAAATTTCGATGTCCTCATAGGAGTGAACCTGCTTCGCGAAGGGTTGGATCTTCCTGAAGTTTCTCTCGTGGCAATCATGGATGCTGACAAGGAAGGATTTCTCCGCAACGAACGGTCACTCACGCAGATTGCAGGACGTGCTGCGCGGAATGAAAATGGTTTGGTGATCATGTATGCCGATGAAACTACCGAGAGCATGCAGCGCACGATTGATGAATGCAATCGCCGCAGGGAAAAACAAATCCGCTATAACGAAGAGCACAGCATCACTCCGAAAACTATTTATAAATCGAAGCAACAGATCATGCAGCAGGGCGCCGTGCTCGACATGAAGCGCGTTGACCCGGCTGCTTATGTTGAGCCGGATGAAGCTTCACTCGTTGCTGATCCTGTGGTGGAGTATATGTCAAAAGATCAATTGCAGAAAGCTATTCAAAGCTCAAAGAAAAATATGGAACGCGCTGCGAAGGAGATGGAGTTTATGGACGCAGCAAAATATCGTGACGAAATGTTTGCGTTGACGAAGATGATGGAGGAGAAGTTTGGGAAGTGAAATATTCTTGAGGGCATTGGGCTTAAAAGTCAAAAACAAAAATTAAGAACTATGACACTTATTGTTACTTACATAAACCGTCATGGAATTATTCACGCGAGTGATTCGAACTTGACTAATTCTAATGATGAAAATGCAGGTAGTGGTCAAAAAACTTTTGCAATTAATTACTTAAATGCGGGAATGACTGTTGCAGGAAGTTATTCTGTAGGCGGCATCCACATGGATGTCTGGCTAAATGATTTTATTCCGAAACAAGAATTTGTTAAGGGAATAACTTTAGAAAAGTTTAGTAGGGCATTGAAAGATGAACTTCAAGCTAAAATGACAGCAAGTGAAAAAGAGGGTGGAAGCATGATTCATATTGCAGGATATGTAGAAGCAAATGGAAAAGTACATCCGGAATTTTGGTTCATAACAAATGTTCATGGAATGAATGAACAAACAGGAGAGTACGAAAACGTTGACGAGACATTTGGTATTTCAGAGGATTTCTGGAATCGAGATTGTCAAAGAGGTAATATAATGGCGGCATTCAAAAATGAAAATATTTTTTCTAGAGCACATTACTTTAATGGTTTTTCATCGGGTAGAATGGGTTATCACGCTCTTACTCGTGAGCTCGAAAAGTTTTTTCTTGAATTGTGGAGAGTTCCCGGATGGAAATTCAGACCACCAAAGTCTTTGGATGATACTGAACGACTCGTAAAGCTTTACATGCAGATCATAACGGAGCTATTTGTTTTAAGTGATTATCCTGCTCGCTACATCGGTGGCGGAATTCAGACTTTTAAGATTCCTCAACCAGCTAACATAGTTGACGAGTGTATTGCATAATCAAATCACAAACTATCGCAAGTGAAGTTTGTGGATGTAGGAAATATCGCGATGAAATGTTTGCGTTGACGAAGATGATGGAGGAGAAGTTTGGGGAAGTAAGATATTTAGAACAGTGTCGGTTAACATCAAAATAGTTACATTGCATCTGTCGTTTCTCGCTCAATGCATTGACCATGTTTCGTGGTTTCCAAGTAAAGTTTTTCTCGCTAATGATTTTTATTTTCTCGTGGTCACAACGTGGCACGGCGCAATCATTTCGTTTTGAAAAAACTTTCGGTGATATTTCTAGCGGAACCAAGACTATTCAACTGCCGGACAGTGGCTTTATTTTCACCTCATCTGTATGGGTAGACAGTAATTATACAACCCACCTTCTAATTTCCAGAGTTGATAAACTCAGCAACCTAATTTGGACTAAGCAATTTGACCGGGTCGACAACGCAATGAATGTTTCTGCACTTGTGGCTGACGGCAAGTATTGTATCGCCTCTATTGAGAGCGAAAATTTCTATACCAATGTTACCACTTGTGTGATTCTGAAAATTGATTCCCAAGGTCAAGTCATATGGGAGAAAGAGCTTTATGGTTTTGACAGCCAAAGAATTTTAGGACTTGATAAGGTTTCGACTTCACGATACATTTTGGTTGGCAACGTCTATTATGGCAATGATGGAGATTGTTATGCGCTAACCCTTGACACTGGAGGAAATCTCTTGTGGTGCTATCGGTTCGGTAGTAACATATTTGAAGCATTTATTGGCGTACAAGCTACCCATGATCACAATCTGGTGATTGTTGGAATAAGCAAGAATGGTAATGACCCGGGAAAACTGACCTTAATGAAAGTCGACACCGATGGAAATATCATTTGGAATCATCGCTTTGCCTGGGCTTGTCAGGTAACACCATGGTCAATTGTTGAGGCAAAAAATCATGATTTCGTTGTGGGCGGAGTTTATGATCCTGATACATCACTTCATCCTTGGTACCCTGCTCTTATCAGGTTTGATTCGACTGGCAATTTAAAATGGTTGCGATATTATCTTGGTGATTGGAGCGTTGCAGAAAATTTTTCCTCAAAAGAAACAAATGATGAAGGAATTGTTGGTCTTCTTGAAGTTGAACATTTCCCTCAAGGGTCAGAGCAACAGCCTGCAGGATTGTTCAAGACTGATGCGAATGGAATTCCGGAATGGGGCAGGCTTTATTTAGATACCGCGATGTATTTTCCTTGGAATGTTATTGTTACCTCGGATCATGGGTATGCTGTTACAGGAGGGTCCCGTTCCAATGTTAGAAATGCATTCCTGGTCAAAACAGATTCTGAGGGAAAAACTTCCTGCAATGACCTTGACATCGCACTTCAGACTTTTACTGATCCAAATTTCTCAATGGATTCTACAGGTGTTATTAAGTCGGGAGGACAACTCGGCGATATAATTTTAAGTGAATCATTCATTAAAATTCCAAACAGTACTCTATGTTTCGATATTGATTCGATTTCAGCAGTCAATACTATTGTTGCTTCATCACCAAATTTAATATCCCTTTTCCCCAACCCAGTCCAAACCCAACTCACCATCTCCATTAATAGTCCTTCGGACAACTTAGCAACACCCGCTAATGAAGTAAGCATTCGCGTGTATGACTTGCAGGGAAGAATGATTGTGCTGCCAACAACTTTCACAAACACACAAGCGCAACTCAACACCATAACTTTGGCTGGTGGGTTTTACACGGTTCAAATCATCAACGACAAAACGGGTGAGAGTAGGGTGAGGAAATTTGTGAAGCAATAGCATTGCAGAAGATGATGGAGGAGAAGTAAAATATTCGCGAGAGTATTTCTGAATACCTATCTTTAGAAATCTGAAATCCATTGGTGAAATATGCAAATGACTCATGAGTAACTTTCCAAAATCCTTTATTCTCTTTCTGATATTGCTGAGTAATTGTGTACTTACTTCGGCGCAACTACCAATTGATTATATCTTCAATAATCGTGATGACATTTTTCTTCATAAAAATGATTCCGGAATAAAACCACTCTACTGGAATAACGGAATTCTGTATTTGGGATTTTGTGTAAAACCTAATAGCCAATATGGAATGACCTTGACTTTTTGTGATACTCTGGGAAATATTAACTGGAAAAAAACCTTCTTTAACCCGGCATATTCGGTTTTACAGGGAAATGATATTGTTGCATTCAATAATTCAGGTTTCTATGTTGGAGGAGTGCTGCGCAGTGATTCATTATTGGACGATCAGTTCTTTGCAAAATTTGATAGCAATGGAGATAGTATTTTCTTCAAAATTTATCCTGATACTTCAAGCACTTTTCTTGAGGATGCTGAAGTGTTCTCGCCCGATACAATTCTCTTATTAAGTATCGTTGGATTTAGCAACGGAGCAGATTATACAAAATATTTAATTACAAGTGTCGACACGGTTGGCAACATATTGTCGGTTGTTTCAGACAGTGTCGCTCCCACCCATCTTGCTTTTCAAATCTTAAAATCCAATGATTATATTTATGTGGCCGGCACTTATAAAACTGATACGGGCTGGTATTATAATGACAAGGTATTTGTTGACAGATGGAATTATAATCTAAGTCAAATGAATCATTGGCAACCAAGCATAACGGTAAATGACATCTTTAATCAGTTGAATTTTTGGAATGGAAAGATTTATCTTACGTCTGTAGCCAACGTGGCTGTCACGCATTACGGAGTGAGAATTGGGGTTTTAAATTCGCTTGGAACTCTCCAGAATTGCAGGAGGAATGTCGCATTCACTTGTACTGCAGAATGACGGGTTATGGGCTTGGGGAAACAATCAATATGGTCAACTTGGAAATGGAAACAACAGCAACAGCAATGTTCCCGTGCACGTAAGTTTTCTCACAACATTTATTGCAATTGCAGGAGGAGGTAATCATTCCCTTGCCCTGAATAACGACGGCACGGTCTGGGACTGGGGATATAATGGATTTGGTCAACTTGGGAATGGAACGAATACAAATAGCAATGTTCCTGAGCAGGTAAGTGGTCTCTCGGGTATTACGAGGATTGCAGGAGGACATGATCATTCCCTTGCCCTGCAGAATGACAGTACCGTTTGGGCCTGGGGTTATAATGGTTTTGGTGAACTTGGAAATGGAACAAACAGTGACAGCAATGTTCCCGTGCACATCAGTGCTCTCGACTCTGTCAAAGCCATTGCAGGAGGACATGATCATTCTCTTGCGCTGAAGTACGACGGCTCAGCCTGGGCCTGGGGAAACAATGTTTTTGGTCAGCTTGGAAATGGAACAAACACTGACAGCGATGTTCCCGTGCAGGTCTACGGGCTCACAAACATCGCAGCCATTGCTGGGGGAGGATATCATTCCATCGTACTTATGAATGATGGCACTGTTTGGACTTGGGGAGAGAATACCTTTGGTCAGCTTGGAAATGGAACGAACTCCGACAGTAATGTTCCTGTGCAGGTAAGCGGACTCACAGGTATCAACGCTGTCTCAGCAGGAGAATATCATTGTCTTGCTCTGAAGAGTGACGGCACAGTGTGGGCGTGGGGATACGATAACTCTGGTCAGCTTGGGAATGGAAGCGTCATTAACAGCAATGTTCCAATGCAGGTGAATTCTCTCACAGATATCTCTTCCATTGCTGCTGGTGGATCACATTCTCTTGCACTCAAGAGTAACACCGGAACAGTCTGGGCCTGGGGGTGGAATAATGATGGTCAACTTGGAATTGAAACTAACGCAGATAGCTATG
Source organism: Chitinophagales bacterium (assembly GCA_035638255.1). Lineage (GTDB taxonomy): Bacteria > Bacteroidota > Bacteroidia > Chitinophagales > UBA10324 > DASRAJ01. The sequence continues at coordinate 530 of DASRAJ010000149.1, read as the reverse complement.
TTCCCGTGAATGTAAGTGCTCTTAGACGTATTATCGCGATTTCCGGAGGAGGATATCATTCCATGGCACTCAAGTATGATGGCACAGTATGGTCCTGGGGCGAGAATGGCTTCGGTCAACTTGGAGGCGGCGTTGCTATATATGCTAATGGTCCCGTACAGGCCGGTTCTCTCACAGGCATTATTGCTATTTCAGCAGGATACTATCAGTCGCTTGCTCTCAAAAATGACAGCACAGTTTGGGCTTGGGGAGACAATACGACCGGAGAGCTTGGCGACGGAACCACCATACAAAGAGACACTCCTGTGCAGGTAAGTTTTCTTACAAGCGTTATTGCCATTTCAGCAGGAGCGGATCATTCCCTTGCCATGAAAAATGACGGTTCTATTTGGGCCTGGGGATGGAATTTATTTGGAGAACTTGGAAACGGAAACAATACCGAGAGCCATACTCCTGTGCAAGTAACCGGTTTGTGTCCATGTACGACACCGGTACAAATTGTTGTCAGTGATTCCGTGTTTTGTGAAGGA
>DASRAJ010000148.1:0-9780 GCA_035638255.1 Chitinophagales bacterium | reverse complement strand
GACACCATTAAACAAACAAACTATGCAGTTCACATTCAAACAAACGTGCTCATTCGTCCGCGTGACGGGGATTTCATTTACTCGGAAGAAGAATTTCAAACCATGCTCAATGATGCTAGATTCTGTGCAGGTTCCTTCAGAACAACAGGCATCGTGTTCGGAATTCTCAAGCAAGATGGCAGTATTGATGAAGACCGGTGCCGTGAATTAATTGAAATCATTAGCCCTCTTCGAGTCACATTTCACAGGGCATTCGATGTTGTGAAAGATCCTTTTATTGCCTTAGAGCAACTGATCACTCTCGGCTTCGATTGCATTCTCACCTCAGGTCAAAAATCAAATTGTTTAGAAGGGGCAGAAATGATTTCGCAATTGGTGAAGCAGGCGGCGGGAAGGATTTCCATTATGGCAGGCGGAGGAATTACAGAGGAGAATATTGCCGAAGTTGTGAAGAGGAGTGACACGAATGAATTTCATTTCTCTGCAAAAAAGAAATTAGCGGATGGAAGTTTCGTTTCTGATTTGAATCGCATTCGAAAAATTAAGGAGATTGCAGAAAAAACTTTTTACGGGATAGAACGATGAAAATATTAACCGCAAAGAGCGCGAAGAATCGCAAAGTTCCGCGAAGTTTTCTTTGCGCTATTCTCTGCGTAATCCTTTGCGTCCTCTGCGGTTTATTTTTTTCAGCCCGGGCACAGTCCAATGAATTTTCTCTCAACTCCGATTCAACCATTCACTGGCAATTCAGAAAAGCAGGGGACACAAAATGGTATGATGCCACTGTGCCTGGCTGTGTTCACACTGATCTCCTCGACAACAAACTCATTCCCGATCCATTCTACCGCGACAATGAAAGCAAGGTGCAGTGGGTGGAAAATGAAGATTGGGAGTATCAAACTTTTTTCGATTGCGGGAAGGACTTCCTCTCTGAAAAACATCTGGAGCTTCACTTCGACGGACTTGATACTTATGCTGATGTTTATCTCAATGATTCACTCATTCTTCGCGCCGACAATATGTTTCGCTCGTGGAATGTTGATGTGACGGGGATTGTAACGCGAACTTCAGTTCGCGATGAAAATGAAAAGCGACTTGAAAGTCGCGCTACAGACAGCGGAGCAAATCACCTTTTCATTCATTTTTATTCTGCGGTTAAGAAAGGAAAAGAACTCGCCGCGCAACCCGATTACAAATTACCCGGCGATGAAGGCGGAAAAGCATTCGAACGCAAAGCGCAATATCAATTTGGTTGGGATTGGGGACCGAGGTTGGTGACGTGTGGAGTTTGGAAGGATGTGAAGTTGGTTGGATGGGATGAGTATATCATAGACAATTTCTCATTTGCAATTGACAGCGAAACTACCGATACAGCTTATGCTGAAGCAGCAATGAATTTCAGAGGTTCATTTAAGTTAAAAAGCTGGCTTTCAATTAGTGCAATGAGTTCTGATTCTTCATTCTGGGTTGATGTGGATAATCCGATTGACACTTCATTGAGAAAAAATTTCAAAGCACATTTCAAGATTGCACACCCAAAGAAATGGTGGTCAAATAATCAGGGAGAGCAAAAACTTACGGAAGTTCTAGCGTTACTCCTTTATGATGATGGTAACGGCACACTTGAGAGTTGCTGCAATATCGCCTATGATTTTCACTTCAATCTTGGACTCAAAAAAATAGACCTCGTCCAACAACCCGATTCACTCGGCAGCAGCTTCTATTTTCAACTTAACGGTCAACCACTCTTCATTAAAGGCGCGAACATCATTCCTCCTGATAATTTTCTTTCTCGAGTTTATTTCAAAGATTATAGGCGATTTGTAGATGATGCAGTCGCCTGTCACATGAACATGCTGAGGGTGTGGGGGGGTGGCGTTTATTTTTCTGACGAGTTTTACGACTGCGATACGTTTTATGACTGCGATCAATTTTATGATTACTGTGATAGGAAAGGAATTCTCGTATGGCAGGATTTCATGTTTGCAGGAGCGATGGTTCCCGGTGACTCTGCTTTTGCAGAAAATGTAAAACAGGAAGCGATTGATCAGGTGATTCGACTGCGCAATCATCCGTGCATTGCATTGTGGTGCGGTAACAACGAAATCAATGAAGCATGGAACAACTGGGGATTTCAGGATGAAAATAAATCGAAGCCTGGTGTGAATGAAAAAACTTGGAATGACTATAAAAGAATCTTCGATACGATTTTACCGCAAGTGGTTCATGATTACGATCCGGGAAGAGCATACATAGAATCATCCCCAATGTTTGGATGGGGACATAAAGAAAGTTTGCAGAAAGGCGACTCACATTACTGGGGCGTATGGTGGGGTGAAGAACCGTTTTCTTCTTATGAAACTCACGTCGGAAGATTCATGAGTGAATATGGATTTCAATCGCTGCCTTCGATGGATTGCTTCTATGAATTTGCTTCACCCGATGACTGGAAGAAAATTCCTCTTGATAAGACCTCAGCAAGCGATGTGTTGAATCTTCATGAAAAGCATCCGCGTGGTTACGAACTCATTCACGAGTACATGCAACGAGATTATAAGGTGCCGACGGATTTCGAGAAGTATGTTTATGTCTCTCAACTCTTACAACGTGATGGGATGGCTGTTGCCATCGAAGCCCACCGCAGGGCAAAAGCTCCCGATGGATCGGGATGCATGGGAACCATGTATTGGCAACTCAATGATTGCTGGCCGGTGACATCGTGGAGCAGCGAGGATTACTATGGAAAATGGAAAGCACTACAATATGCGTTGAAAGACGATTTGTACAAGACGTTTTTGATTTCGATGAAGGAGGAAAATGATTCTGTGAGTGTGTATGTGGTTTCTGATTCTTCAAAAGATTTTAATGTAAGATTGAGAGTACGGTTATTGAGTTTTGACGGAGAGGAAAAAATTTCGGTTCTGGATTCTATTGTTCATCTTCCTGCGAATTCAAGTGTTCTCCTATTCAAAATTCCAGTCACGACGCTTAGAACGGTTAGTTCTCTGAGAACTAACAGTTCTTCCTACCTGCTGCACGCTGAGTTGAGTCTGGATGAAGAAACAATCGCTTCAAAAAATTTCTTCCTCACAAAACCGAAAGACCTTGCTCTCCCCAATCCAAATCTTCAAAACGAAATTCATTACTCGAGAATAAAATCTCTCTATGAAGATTATCCCAATGTTTATCTCCTCACACTTCACACTGAAGCTTTTGCCAAAGATGTTTTTCTCTCTTATGATTTTGAAGACGTGAAATTCAGCGACAACTTTTTTGATATGCTGCCGGGCGAAGAGAAAACAGTGATCATGTTTGCCAAAGAGGCAATTGATGATGTGCATTTGCCGGTGAAGGTGATGTCACTGAGGGATACTTATTAAGTTGACTTTGGCTCAGAAATGATATTTATTATTAGAACTTCCTTTTTGTCGAAAAGCCAAAATGAATTCACACCCGTCGACTAACTTTACTCATCACAGTTCTCTAATCACCTTATTCAATCATGAAAAAGATTCTCCTTTATCTCATCTTTTTTTTATTATCATATCAAACTTCAGCACAAATAATTTTCGGCGAAACCTTTGAATTCCTTGGTCAAATCCCGTCAACCTGGACCAACGAGAGCACGGGATATTATTGGGGTCAGGGATGGACACTCGGATTTCCTTTGCAGCTTTCATGGGATGAATCAACACTTAACTATCACTCCTATTGTGTGTATGTGGCCGATAAAGGATGTGCCTGCGACAACTCCGATGAATTTCTTTACACCCCTGCAATTGATCTGACAAGTGCAAGCAATGCCATCTTAAGTTTTGACAGCTATTTCTATAAGAAGACAAATCAATACATCACTGAATCAGCACAAGTTGAAATTTCTACTGATGGTGGCAATACCTGGACACTGCTTTCATCACTCGACAGCAACTTAACTGCGTGGCAAAAAGAGGTGATTGACATCACTGCTTACATAGGTTTGAGCGATGTGAGAATCGGTTTTCGATACAGCGATAATAACGGAGACTTACATGGATGGGGCGTTGATAATGTTGAAGTGACTGCAGTTCCTGTCGGTACCGACCTGCAAGTGATGTCTCTCGTTACAGGAAAATTTAATCCTGCTCCTGCTTTCGTTTCCTTTCCCAAATATTTTACTGACCTGCCACTTAATCACAAAGTCACGGTTCACAATGCAGCTCTTGAACCGATCACTTCTTTTGATGTAACGATTGATGATGGATATTCAAACTTTACTGAAACAGTGAGCGGCGTAAACATACAAGCGCTTGAAAGTTATTCCTTCTTCATTACTCAACCGTATACCACCTTAAGCGGTGTGACTACCATTTCTGCCACCATCAGCAATGTAAACAATGGAGCGACAGAATTGAATGTCGGCAACAATTCAGCAAGTACCATTCTTGAAGGTGTTATTCCTGATAAAGACAAAGTGTATTTCGCCGAAGAAGGTACAGGAACCTGGTGTGGCTGGTGCCCCAGAGGCGCTGTGTTTCTTGATTACATGACCGCCACCTATCCTGGTAATTTTGTTGAAGTGGCAGTACATACATCGGATATTATGACGGTGGAGTCCTATAGTTTAGCGCTTGGACTTAATGCTTTTCCCTCCGTTAGCATTGATCGTGACACTATAATTGATCCCCTTCAATTGGAATCAGATTTTATTGAACGCATAACTCATGCCCCCGCAGTAAAACTTTCCGGAACTGCTGTCTACAATTCGTTCACCAATGTGCTCGATATAAATATAGACGCTAATTTTCTTGAGTCACTAAATGGGGACTACCGTTTCAATGCAATTATTGCCGAAGACAGTGTGCACAGTACGTTGTCAACTTATAATCAAACCAATGATTATTCTGAATTGCTTGCAGGACCTATGGGCGGTTTCGAAATTTTGCCATACCAGGTTCCTGCTTCAGAGATGAATTACAACGCAGTGGCGCGAATGCTGCTCGACGGATTTAATGGCACATCAGGAAGTCTGCCACTGGCAATTGATTCCGGTTCTTCTTACAGTTATTCCTATTCAACAACTCCTCTTTGGGATGTGAATCATTTGTTTGTGGTGGGCATGGTGATCCGGAATTCTGACAGCGTGGTCCTAAATGTTGTCAAGTTCCCCGTTCAGGTTGCTACCGGCATTCAATCAGGACAAGCAAATAATTTTTCCATGTTTGTCTTTCCGGACCCGGCGGATGAATTTGCGACGCTCCGAATATCCTTTTCAAAACCTGATGAGGTTTCTATTCGGGTCGTAAATGAGGTGGGGCAAGAATTTTTCTCTCGTGATGAAAACTTTATTTCCGGAACTCACCAGTTAAAGCTTGCGACTAACAATATGCCCGCCGGAATTTATCAGGTGATCGTTAAAGCAGGAAATGAAATTCTCAACCGGAAATTGGTGATCGTCCATTGACAAACTAAGCGTCATTGCGAGGAGCGCCGGGAAGGACAGGTGCGTAAGAGCGACGACCTATCCCGTATTTCTCGGGAAGCAATCCCCACGAATTGAGAGTTCGCTAAACTGGCGCGATTGTGTTTTGGAATCCGAAGGAGTAGAACAAAGATGCGAGTGTCACACTAAGTCTCGCCTTCACTTCACTCATAGTAAATTTTGAAATTCAGATACGCTGAGAACTTTTAAGTTTGTGGTGCATCCATGAGCTCGGTGAAACATTATTCCCTCTTATTGATCGGACTTTTTCCTATCCTCTTTTCTTCAATATCTTTTGGACAATTGCCGGACATAACTCGTTATGTCAATCCCTTTGTAGGTACCGGTGGTCATGGTCACACATTTCCCGGAGCAGTGATGCCATTCGGTATGGTACAGCTTTCACCCGATACGCGTGTTGATGGAAGCTGGGATGGCTGCAGCGGCTATCATTATTCTGATTCGGTCATTTATGGTTTTTCGCATACCCACCTTAGCGGAACGGGTGTGAGTGATTACGGAGATATTTTGTTAATGCCCACGATTAACAATATAGTGATGCAACCTGTATATAATGGAGATTACAAAGTGGGATATGCTTCTGCCTTTTCTCATAAGAATGAAAAAGCTTCTCCGGGATACTATTCCGTGGAATTGGATGATGATGATATCCGCGTGGAATTAACAGCCACGGCACGCGTTGGCTTTCATCACTACCATTATGAGAGGGGCTACATGAAGAACATCATACTTGATCTCAATCACCGCGACAAGGTGCTTGATTCCTATTTTCATGTTCTCGACTCCTACACTGTTGTCGGCTATCGCCGATCGCAAGCGTGGGCGCAAAACCAGGTTGTGTATTTCGCGATGAAATTTTCGGAGCCGATTAAAATGTTCGGCTATTCCATTAATGATACTGTGCTTTACAATGAAACCTTCATTGTTACAGAAGTTCATGGTAAGAACCTGAAGGCAGCTTTTGGATTTGACCCTGCGAATTCAAAGGACATGCTCGTGAAAGTTGCGATCTCGCAAACCGGTACTGATGGCGCCATGAAAAATCTTGAAGCAGAATTACCCGGCTGGGATTTTGAAAAAGTAAAAGCTGATGCTCAAGCCGCGTGGAGTAAAGAGTTGAGTAAAATTGAAGTGAGCACCAGCAATGAAGAGCATAAAAAAATTTTCTACACAGCCTTATATCACTGTATGATTCATCCGTCACTCGCCAATGATGTGGATGGAAAATATTTGGGAAGAGATTTCAAAGTGCACCAGCTCGAGCCCGGTCATGATTATTACACTGTGTTCTCGCTATGGGATACGTATCGTGCCCTGCATCCGCTGCTCACCATTATTGATCAGAAACGCACTGCTGACTTCATCAACACATTTCTTCTCGAGTACGAGCAAGGCGGGCGCTTGCCCGTGTGGGAATTATCATCGAATGAAACGGAATGCATGATTGGCTATCATTCTGTTTCTGTTATCACCGATGCAGCGATGAAAGGGATCAGGTTCGATTACAAAAAAGCGCTCGAAGCCATGAAGCACAGTGCTGAACTCGATGATCGCGGATTAAAAGCATACAAAGATCGCGGATACATCAGTATGGAAGATGAAGGGGAATCGGTTTCAAAAACGCTGGAGTATGCTTATGATGACTGGTGCATTTCACAATTGGCCTATAAGATATACAATTCATCTCTCAATTCAGATGAACAAAAGGAATATTGGTCAATCTTTATTGAATACAATCATCGCGGGCAATATTGGAAAAATATTTTCGACTGGAAGCGCGGCTTCATGCGACCAAAAAAAAATGGCGGATGGTATTCTCCGTTCAATCCATTTGAAGTGAATGGAAATTACACTGAGGCGAATGCATGGCAATATTTGTTTGCCGCTCCACAGGACATATATGATTTGATTTCTATGATGGGAGGAGCAGAGAAGTTTGATGCAAAGCTGGATTCACTTTTTTCTGTTTCGTCTCAAACTGAAGGAAGAGAACAAAGTGACATCAGCGGAATGATCGGGCAGTATGCACAAGGCAATGAACCGAGCCATCACATGGCTTATCTCTATGATTATTGCGGAGTACCATGGAAAACACAAGAGCGCGTTCGCCAAATCATGACGATGTATACAGATGCAACAGACGGATTGATCGGCAATGAAGATTGCGGGCAGATGAGCGCATGGTATGTTATGAGTGCAATGGGGCTTTATGAAGTGACCCCGGCTTCTCCTTATTATGCAATTGGCTCTCCCTTGTTCACTGAAGTGAAAATTCATCTGGAGAATCAAAAAATTTTTACGCTCATTGCAAAAAATAATTCTTTAGATAATAAATATATTCAGTCAATCACAGAGAATGGAAAATCAATAGAAGATGCCGGCTACTTCTGGCCTCATAGTATTATTCTCAATGGCGATTCACTAATATTCGAAATGGGTTCAAATCCAAAAGTCAATTCGAATTTTAAGATCGCACCCTTCATGCAGAGTTCTCTGATAATAGATCCGGTAATCCAATCTTACTCGAATTCTTTCAGCGATCAGATGAATGTAACAATGCTTTCATATTCTCCCCGATTAAAAATTTATTTTACCCGGGATGGTAGTGAACCCAATCCGGCTTCTGAACAATATTCAACGCCCTTCACAATCAATTCTTCTCAAACAATAAAAGCAATTGCAGTTGATGACCATGGCTTCCAAAGCAAGGTCGTAACAGCCACTTTCCGCAAGACCAGCAAAAACTACAAAGTCACTTACCTCACCAACTACAACTCTCAATACGCAGGAAGCGGAAACATGACTTTGGCAGATGAAGAATCAGGAACAAAAGATTTCCGTAACGGTCAATGGCAGGGCTGGTGGGGTGATGATATGGAGTTGATTGTAGATCTCGGAAAAGAAACTTTAATCTCAAAAGTAGGTGCAGAGTTTTTACAGGATCAGAGCCCATGGATTTTCTTTCCGAAGGCATTTGAAGTAATGTTCTCTTCCGATGGAACAAATTTTCATGATAATGCGAATTCAGTTACTTCTTCAAACTTATTATCAAAAAACGAATCTGTACAAGTGACTACGCTTCAAATCCCCGTAATCCGGATCAAAGCGCGCTACATAAAAATTATAGCTCACAACTACGGCAAGCTTCCATCATGGCATGTGAGCGCCGGAGAAAATGCATGGGTTTTCTGCGATGAAATTTTTGTGGAATAAAATTCACTTGAATTCAGCAATCCCCCGATTTATTTCAGCGTTTCGCCTTCTTCCAAAGGAGGAATGATGATTGTTGAAGGAGTCCTGTGATCTGGTATTCTTACCATGAAAAAAAAATTTATAGCAATCATTGTTATAGCGCTGGGCGTAGCTGTTAATTGTCATAAGACCTTTGCACAGCAGTCATCGCTAATTCCTCCTGATACAAATTATATTGGAGGATATTCTTCCAAATGGAGTGTGAGAGTTTTCAGCGCCCTGAAGACAAATACTTTTTATTTATTTCATTCTAACTGGAACCATCGCATTTCATTTATTCCTGAAACCAAGGTTGCAGCCGGCCTGGGTTTATCATTCCGTGACCTGGCCATTGATCTTGGATGGGATGTGTACAAAAGCAGCGTAGCCCAGGATCAGCATACAACGGGATTTAATTTTATCGGGTCCATGTACAGTAACCAGAATGTTGTGGACGTTACTTTTCAAATCAATAATGGTTTTACAGAGTCTGCCGACATTGAAGGGAAAACCGTAAACATTGCACGGAACGACATCAACGTTTTCAACTTTGGTGTGAACTATAATTATCTTTTCAATTACAGGCGCTTCTCTTTCAACTCATCCTTTATTGGTACAAAAATTCAGAAGCGAAGCGCCGGCTCACCCATGATCGGAGGATTCTTTTCAAACATCAGCATTACAGGAAAAGATTCAATCATTCCATTAGAATTTTCTTCACTTTTTGATCCTAATCAGGTCACATCACAAGCTACTGTATTTAGTGGCGGATTAACCGGTGGATATGCTTACACATTTGTATTTCCGCATCATTTCATGATCACTCTTTCCTTAACTCCGGGAATCACTTTTAGCCTGGGAGAGTCGCAACGTGATTCGCTAAATCTCTTTCAAAACCTTGTGGTCATCGCGCCCAAACTTGTAACGCGTGACGCAATCGGGTATGCCGGGAAAACGATTTACGCTGCACTCTCCTTTGGACTTGATCTCAATGCTACGATACTTGGAGATAAAAATTTACTGCTCTACACGCCCGAGAAAATAAAGTTTGTGGTAGGATACCGGATTGA
>DASRAJ010000147.1:0-7293 GCA_035638255.1 Chitinophagales bacterium | reverse complement strand
ACTATGCCGATGTGGATGGTGACGGCTATGGAGATCCAATGAATACAATCGATACCGCTGCCTGTACAACTCCGGTCGGCTATCTGACTGACAACAGCGATTGTAATGATGCAAATGCTGCTATCAATCCTGCCGCCACCGAAATTTGCAATGGACTGGATGATAATTGCAATGCAATACTTGATGAGGGCTTTCCCACCCTTGACTATTATGCTGATGCAGATGGTGATGGTTTTGGAAATGCAACCAGCACCGTAAATTCCTGTGTTCCTCCGATTGGATTTGTTGCTGACAGCACCGATTGCGATGACACGAATCCAAACGTGAACCCGGGTGTGCTCGAGGTTTCAAACAACGGCATTGATGACAACTGTAATGGAGTGACCGATGAATTTGGAGTTGGCATTGATAAAATTGAAAATAGTTCTTCTCTCATCATCTTCCCTAACCCTGCTATCGATCAAATGACTCTTCAACTTCAATTAGAAACTCCTGCTACGTTCGATGTCTCACTCACAGTCATCAACGTATTCGGAGAAACGGTGTTTGCCACAGGATCCGGCGGAGAAAAAACTATGGCTTGCATCAATGGCACATGGCGTGAAGAAATTTCTCTCGATAAAAAATTTACGGGCGGAATGTATTTTGTAAAACTCAGCACTGAGAGATATCAGTGGTCCGCGCGGGTGATGGTGATAAAATAATGAGATCGTTAGACCTTCCTTCTGTAATAATAAGTCCTTCCTTTTGATGTTTGTATGCAATTAAATGAGAGCACTTTCAATAATAATTCTACCGGCACTTTTCCTGCTTTCATGTAAAAATGATTCACCTCATGAATTATTAAATGTTGGAGATTGCAATGAAGTCTATAAAGAATATGGAAAATTTGATTCAACTAAGTATGAGCGATTAGATATTTCAAAAACTGATTTTTGTTTAGGAAATTCAGACGCAATAAAAGACTCGGGATTAATTTATCCTGACTACACCTATCGTTACACCTCCATTTGCACCATTCTCGACATGGAACAGAGAGGGGTGCATCTTGTTCCTGTCGATAGCTTTTATAAAAACAAATCGTTTTCATACAAGCAGGGATATCAATTTACTTGTGAGATGCTTTTGAAAAGAAAGTTCGGCAACCTCTATTTCGATGAACTTTCTAAGACTTGTTCTGATTGTCCTGAATGTATTGATCCCGGAAGATTTAACGGTGAATTAAATAAAATTGCATTAAAGGTTGAGAGGGAACAATATCATTGGTTGGTTACAATTGACTCTGCAAAGTGGATGTGGAAAAATTATTCAAGGAATCTGCTCTGTACTTTTCGGGAAGACACATTTAAGTTTGAGGATCTCTACAAGGGGAAAGAATTTTACACTTTAGATGAAAAAGAAAAATTGATATACACTTCAGTTATTTTCCACCTGGAAACTTTCAATCATCCAAACTTTCACAAGGAAAAGGACTACAGTACTTGCAGTTTAGTCCTCCTGAATTATTAATACCGTCGTCTGTTTTTGTTCACAAATGACTGAAGCGAGAAGACTGCATCTGCCTTTGAAATATCAAAGCCGTTAGTACCTTAGTCACCATTGAAAAGCAACCGGCAATTTTTTGTTTACGTCATCATCACTGCCATCACTGCATGGTTCAGCGTTGGCTTCTACCAGGTTGATGAACACTTTCAAATCTTAGAACCCGGCGCATGGAAATCAGGATGGATTTCCCAACAAGATCTCCCGTGGGAATTTTTTAGTGCCATGCGTTCAAGTGTGGAACCCACCATCATTTTCCTCCTCATCAAAGGTCTCAGCATTTTGAAAACAGAAAATCCGTTTACAGTTACTCTATTGTTCCGGTTGATTTCAGCTGCTCTGAGTATTATATGTTTCACCTTATGGAGAAATCATGTAAAGCGTTCGGCAGATTCTTCAGCACTGTTAATATGGTATGATGCCGCGTTGCTTCTCTGGTTTATTCCTTACATGTCAGTTAGATTCTCGCTTGAAATCTGGGGCGGATGTCTGTTTTTTATTTCTCTCGCCCTGGTTTACGGAAAGAATGAATCGGCGTCACGAAATTTCTTAATCGCGGGATGTGTGGCTGCGCTGGCCTTTTTCATCAGGTTTCAAACCGGATTGCTGATCGCAGGTTTTCTATTCTTTAAAGTTCTTCACCTCAAAAAAAATTTCCGAAACCTTTTATGGTATGGTGCGGGATTTATTTTGGCAACTGCAGTGAATGTTTTCCTCGATCATTGGTTTTATCAGAAGTGGTGTTTCACCCCATGGAATTATTTTCTTGAGAACATTATTCATAAACATGCAGCAGAATTCGGGCACGAGCCCTTCTACGACTACTTCTTCAAGGTTTTTAAAAATGCATTCCCATTGCAGGGGATACTCATTATTGCCACATTTTTTATTTACCTGGTAAGAAAGTTCAGAGATGAAGTTTCAATGGGAGTTTTGTTCTTTCTCATTGGGCACTTAATTATCGGCCACAAGGAAATGCGATTTATTTTCCCACTGATTTTTATTCTGCCCTTTGTTTTTGCTCACTCGATGCATTGGGTCAGTCAATTTAATTTCACAAAAACAATTTTTTACAGAGTGCTGATGATACTCACGGTAGTGATCAACCTGATCATGCTTGTAGCAGTAACGGTGAGACCATCCGATTCACAGGTGTCTATGCAAAGAGCTTTGTATAATCTGATTGGACACCGGCCTGCTGCAGTTTTCTATGAAGGTGAAAATCCATTTTCAAGAGTAGGATTGACAATGAATTTTTATAAAAACCGGAACATGAAGCTGCTTCCGGTGGATTCTCTTTCACAATATGCTGAACAAACCTCTGAAAAGATTTTGCTCGTCACGAACAGTTCATCTGTACCTGAAAAGTACCCGGGAAATTTTCGCTGTGTGTACCAGGATATTCCTCAATGGATATTGAAACTGAATTATCACGATTGGGTTTCTAAAATCAAAATCATAAGAGTGTATGAAAAGCAACAGTGAATTTTCCATTCTCACTTCTTCTTTCGTTCTTTGGCAGAAGAAATGAAAAACGTTTTACCAAAGATTCTTTTTGCAACTGTTTTTTCCGGTGCGGTCATTTCATTTTGCGCCGCTCAGCCCACCGCAAGTTTCTCGATTAATTATTCGAATCCGGTTTGCAATCCTTCCGCTGTTTCATTCACGAACACTTCATTTGGAAATACTCCCCTCACCTACCAATGGTTTTTCGGAACAGATACTATTCCTGATACTTCCGCAAATCCTTCTCACTTGATTTCTGTGTGCGGTTCATTTACAGTTGCTCTGATTGCAACAGATACTTCGCTGCTATCGGATACTATTGAACAAACAGTTCTTATCAACTGCACACCTCAAGCTGCATTCACTTTTACGATGAATTCTGTTTGTGATTCATCAACTGTTCAATTTACCGATGCAAGCAATTCGCAGGATACCATTGCCACATGGCAATGGTTGTTTGGTGACGCGGCTTCCGGAGAGAATGATTCTTCTTTGCTTCAAAATCCTTTTCATTTTTATGCTGTTCCCGGAGTTTACTTCGCTACATTGACTGTTACAACCGTGAACGGCTGTACCGGTTCTTTCAGTGATTCGATCATCATTCACTTTCTGCCATCAATAGAATTTACTTTTTCGGATGATACCGTTTGCTTCAATGACACGGTGAATTTTTCCGGAAGCTCTGAATCACTGGATTCGATCATTGACTGGCAATATACGTTTGATGATACGGCGAGCGGCGCGAACAATATTGTGCATTCCCAAAATGCTTCTCATGTTTTTTTAACACCTGGAAATTATCTGGTAACGCTTCATGTGACTACAATTTCTGGCTGCGGAAATGAGGCCATTCAATTGATTTCTGTAAAACCATTTCCCTTTGTTGATGCCGGTGCCGACCAAAACATTTGCAAGAATGATTCGGTGCACTTGCAGGCAAGCGGGGGAATCTCGTACACATGGATGCCGGTTGAATCACTCACTACTGATTCAATTTCTAATCCTGTGGCATTTCCTTCTTCCAATACAAAATATTTCGTGACTGCCATTGACAGCTTCGGATGCAAAGCCACTGACTCCATTACCGTGCTGGTTCATTCGATTTCTGTGGATGCAGGAAATGATACTACCATTTGCAATGGTATTTCAACAACACTTCATGCAACCGGCGGAGTTTATTTTCACTGGCAGCCTGCTGCTTCGCTTTCTGATTCGGCAATCTCTGATCCGATTGCATTTCCTTCTTCCACCACAAAATATTTTGTGACCGGTACTGACAGCTTCGGATGCAAAGCGACTGATTCTGTAACCGTCTTCGTTTATTCGATTGCTGTTGATGCAGGAAATGATACGGCGATTTGCAACGGTGCTTCCGCGACACTTCATGTAACGGGAGGAATTTCATTTCAGTGGCAGCCCTCATCGTCACTCAGCAATGACACGATTGCAAATCCAATTGCTTCGCCTCAGCAAACAACAGTTTACACAGTAACTATAGTCACCATTTTTGGTTGCGAAGGAAAAGATTCAGTTGCAGTTGTTGTGTATCCAACAACGCAGGTTTCCATCACCGGCCTTAACTCATCTTACTGCACCGATCATGGTGTTGTTACGATGGAAGGAAACCCGGAGGGGGGAATTTTTTCAGGAAGCGGTGTGAGCGGAAATCAATTCAACCCTTCTTCATTGGCACCGGATAGCTCTTATGATGTTTTTTACATCTATCCCGATTCATTCGGATGTACAACCACAGATACTGAAACCGTTTCTATCCATTCACTTCCCTTCGTTGACATCACGAGTGCAATTGATCATGTTTGCCTGAATGGAAATCCTGTTTCATTCACACTCGTTCCTTCAGGAGGAATATTGAGCGGGCCAGGAATTTCAGGAAACACGTTTGATCCGCAACTCACAGGCGCGGCAGGCGATTACCAGATTTTTTACTCGGCAACAGATTCGTTCGGATGCAGCAATGAAGACAGCACCATCATTACCGTGATTTCCATTCCAAACATTATTGCAAGCGGTGACACCACCATTTGCTTCGGAGATTCAGCGCAACTGAATGTGACAGGAGGATCAATTTATTTCTGGCAACCTGCTTCTTCACTTACGGTAAATACGATTCCAAATCCAAAAGCTTTTCCCACTGTGACCACATTTTATTCCGTCATCGGCATTGACAATAACTTATGTTCAAATTTTGATACAGTTCTGGTTACAGTGATCAACAGTAATTATTTGAATGGCGGAAATGATACAGCAATTTGTTTTGGAGATTCAATCACGCTTCATGGCTCGGGAGGAGATTCTTATTCATGGTCGCCGGGAAATTTGCTGAGCGATTCAACGATTGCAAACCCGGTTGCAACATTGCAAGTCACTACAACATTTACTGTTACAGCTGCTCTTGGAGTTTGCATTGGAAAAGACAGCGTGACCATTACCGTAAACTCCTTGCCGCAAATTGATGCAGGTACTGATACTTCATTGTGTGTGGGAGATGCAATTCAACTGCAGGCAAGTGGTGGCATAAGTTATCAATGGGATCCATCCTATTACCTGAGCGATTCGACCATTTCAAATCCCATTGCATCCCCCCCTTTCACTTTTAATTATTCTGTGACCGGAACTGATAGCAATGGCTGCTCAGGCATCGACAACGTCATCATTAATGTATATGCTCTTCCGCAGATTGCTATTCATGTTGATTCTGCCATGTGTTTCGGTGATACGCTGGCAATGTTTGCAACAGGTGCAAATTATTATCAATGGCAGCCGACAACAGGATTGAGTGCGCCCGATAATAATTCAACGCTTGCTTTTCCGCAGACCACTACCACGTACACTGTCTATGGTTACGGTGCAAACAATTGCCTGGCTGCTGCTGATTCAACCATCACCGTTCATCCGTTGCCGGTCATCAATGCGACTGCAGATCAATTCGTTTGTCCGAATAATCCAATTCAACTTTCTGCTTCCGGAGGAAATATTTACTCATGGAAGCCGCCCCAGGGATTGAATAATGATTCCATCAGCAATCCGGTGGCTACTGTGAATTCAACCACCACATTCACGGTAACGGTGACCGACACAAACTTTTGCAGTAATAAGGATTCTGTCACGCTCACGTTGCTTCCACCGCTAAATGCATCCGTTTCAAGTGATACTATTATCTGCGCGGGAAGCTCAGCGCAGTTGTTTGCAAGTGGCGGTGTAAATTATGTTTGGATTCCCATCACAGGATTGAATGACGGAAACATTGCAAATCCGATTTCATCTCCTGACGCAACAGTAACTTACACCGTGTACATCAGTGATGGAGTTTGCTACACCGATACCTTTAGCATCAAGGTGACTGTTCAATCTCCACCGGCCATCAACGCAGGGCCGGATGTGAATGTCATCAGCGGTTCTTCATACCAATTTAATGTGACTGCCACGAATGGAAATTATCAATGGCTGCCGGAAGACGGATTGAATTGCGCCACCTGTTTGAATCCTCTTGCGACTCCGCAGCAAACGACAACATTCACAGTGACAGTCACTGACTCGGCGGGATGCAAAGCAAGTGATGAGGTTACACTCACAGTTGCTTGTGGCGATGATGTGGTGTTTGTTCCGAATACCTTCACACCAAACGATAACGGGCACAACGATGTGCTGTACATCCGTGCCATGGGCAATCTAACCCTGCATTATTTCAGAGTCTATAATCGCTGGGGAAAAATAATTTTCGAAACTCACGATTTTAATTCGGGCTGGAATGGAAATGATAATGGAAAGCCAATGTCACCGGGCGCATACCTGTATGAATGGAGTGTGAGCTGTGAGAATGGAACGGAGGTGAAGAAAGAAGGGAATGTGACTTTGTTGAGATGAATTTGCAGTTGGCAGTTAGCAATTAACAGTTGGCAAAACGATACGCAATTCACTCCCGATTAGTCGGGAACAACTCACAACTTAGTGTTGTAATGAGAAACCATTGAACAATTAAACAGTTTAACAATTTGAAACGGGAATGAGAAACTACCTGCAAATTATTTTGCTCCTTGTCTGCATCATGTTCACGGAAGTTGCTTCCGCACAGGATCCGCACTTCTCGCAGTTCTATGAGGCACCGTTGCTGCTCAACCCTGCACGGGCGGGTTTCATTAATGGCACATACCAGTTTACCGGAGTTTATCGCAGCCAGTGGAAGGAGATTACGCTTCCCTTCAAAACAATTTCAGGAACCCTGAA
>DASRAJ010000146.1:0-52006 GCA_035638255.1 Chitinophagales bacterium | reverse complement strand
TGCATTTTTTTGGTGGTAAAAGCATTTAATCACATGAGGAAAAAAGAGGCAGAAGTTCCCGCTGCACCACCTGTTCCCACAACTGAGGAACAATTGCTCATGGAGATTCGAGACTTGTTGAAGAAATAATCTATTTCCACTTTTTTTTCTGGAACACAATCTGTTTTCAGAAACAAATCGGGAATTGCATCCTTTCTAAATTTATCTTCATGAAAAAATTTCTCTTCACCCTACGGAGCTTCAGCGTAGTTGGGACCACATTATTCGTGGTAGCATTTTCATTCCATGCATGTTCACAAGATGCCGCCGTCAAAGACACTTCATGGAAGAAAGGAGGTTTCGTCTCTCTCATGTTCAACCAGGTGGCATTTAGTCATTGGGCTGGGGGAGGGGTGGGTTCTCTTTCCCTTACAGGAATCGGGAATAGTTTTGCGAATTATCAAAAGGGAAAAAATTATTGGAACAGCTTTATGAATCTTCAGTACGGTATTACTGAAACTCAATATGAGCGCAAGCCCAAAAAAAACATTGACATCTTTGAATTGCAAACGAAGGCAGGTCATGCAATAGGCGGAAAATTCAATCTCACTGCCCTTGCTGATTTCGTATCACAGCTTACCAATGGTTACAATTATCCCAATGACAGTCTTGTGATTTCGAAATTTTTAGCCCCTGCATATTTGACCCTCTCAGTAGGTGTGGAATGGAAGCCTGTAGATTACTTCTCACTCTATCTCTCTCCTGCTACAGGTAAGTTCACATTCGTGAGTGACCAGGAAATCGCCGATATCACATTGAACGGAGCGAGTTTGTACGGTACTGATCCTGCCGTGTATGACAGCAATGGCGTATTGCTCACTCATGGAGAAACAGTTAGAAAAGAGTTCGGTGCATACTTCACAGCTCAATTTCAAAAGGACATTTTTAAGAATGTAAACCTCGCGACACGATTGCAATTGTTCGATAACTACACTGATAAGAATGAGAGCAACAGGAAAAATGTAGATGTCGCTTACGATCTTCTTCTCAATATGAAGTTTAACAAATGGCTGGCTGCATCATTCTTCGTTAATATCATTTATGACAATGACATCACTATCGCAGATGTGGATGCGGATGGAAACCCTACTGGCGAGGCAGGACCAAGAACTCAGGTGAAAGAAGGAATAGGTATCGGAATTACTTACAAGTTTGGGTATGTTCCTAAGTGAAAATAGAAGTCAGCCTTCATTGACTAACCACAAATAGCAGAGGCAGCAGCTTCTCCGCGTTATTCCGGTTCGAATACAATTCACCCAAAAGTTTTTTCCGTTTTTCAATTTCTGATTCTTCGAGTGATACATTCATCAGCTCATGGAGGGCAGTGTTCATTTCATCAGCACTCTCGCGGATCACACATAGGCTTTCCAACCCCGTATTCTCAACCATCGGCGAATTGGCGATCACAAATCGCCCGTTGAACAGAGCATTCAGCAGCTTCAATTTTGTTCCTGTGTTTTGAAAAGTAGGAAGAATGTTGATGTGCGCCTGGCGGATGAGCCGCATCATTTCCACTTCACCCGGATTGATGCGCAGCTCCACGTTGCGATTATTTTTCACCGCATCAATCAGCATTGCCGAAGGATCGCTTCCCGCAATGATCAGCTTCAGATCTGAAGCATGAAACACTTTGCTCACCAGAAACAATGCCGCCTGGTTATTCTCCACCACTGAAAGATTTCCGTGATACAAAATGTATTCCCCCTTGCCCGCTAAGGATATCACTTCTTCATTCGGATGAAATGCCGGCAAGTAGGTGACGTTGTGATAATTCTCCTGGAGATAGTCAAAATCATTTCGCGAAATCGGCATCAGGTGATCTGCCGCAGAGAGAATTTTTTCAAAGTTCTTCAGCTTGATTGATTCTGTGTAGAAATAAAACCGCCGCCACATTCCTGACTCGCTTTTGCTCAAATGGCGATAATAATCCCATTCGACATTGTGCATGCGGACGGCCTTTACGCGATCTTTAAGCTCCTCGTGATCGAGGTAATAACAAGTATGCAAGCCCTCAAATAAAATCGGGTCATTGTCTGCAAGCAATTTCTGAAACAGATCATCCGACTTTCGCGTCTTTACGATGTAGGGGGTTTTCGAAGTGAAGTCAATGAATCTGTGCTCACGCTTGTAGTAGTACACTTCATCGCACACATACTTCAGGGCATCGGCTTCCTTCCGTCCATATTCGAAGCAGTGCAATTTGATTTTTACTCCGTGGTCGTGAAGCGCTTTGATCTTGTAGAACACATCCATCACACCACCATAGTCAGGAGGATAGGGAATGTTGAATGAGATGATATGCAAAGAGTAGCTCATTTCAATTGGCGGTAGAAGGCGAGGAGTTTTTGCTCCTCGTTCTGCCAATTCCAGACTTCACGCGCGCGCAAACAATTTTCGCGGAGGCGAAAGTAGAAATCTTTTTCATCCATGAGTCTGTGAATCGCACTAAGCAGTGTTTCTGTTTTCAAGTCATCAATCAATGCCGCCACTTCAAATTCTGTATTCATCATTTTGTATTCGGGGAAGTTCATCGTGATTTGCGGAATGCCTGCATTCACGTAGTCAAAAAATTTATTTGCGAGGGAATAGTAATAGTTGAGTCCCTTGTTTTCAAGAAGATTAATGCCGATGAAACTTTGCTTTGTGAGATTGCGCAACTCATCAGCTTTTTTCTTTCCGGCGAAGATTATTTTTTCGGACAGATTTAGTTGCTCCACTTTTGTTCGAAGGGTTGAAGAAAGATCGCCCTCTCCTGCAAGAATGAGTTTGCAATCAAGCTGCTGCATGGCTTCAATCATCGCTTCCAATCCTCTGCCTTCATTCAATGCGCCCTGGTAAATAATTGTGCGAAAGGAAGAGTCAGCTACCCTCTTAACTGTGTTATCATCTTTCAACGGCATGTTTCTGATCACCTCGAATTTTCTTCCGTAATTCTTTTCGAAGTAGTCAGCCAATCCATGGCTAACGGTGTAGCAGTTTTTGATTCTTGAAACAGAAAACTTTTCTACACGCCTCCACATCTTTTGAACGGAAGGTCTTCGAATTACTTCCGGAACTTCAGGAAATAATTCATGCGCATCGTATACGCATTTCTTGTTTTTGATTTTGGAAATGAAGTAACAAGGCAGAATGGTGTCGAGATCAATTCCGCAAACGATGTCGAATTTTTGGAAAAGCAGGAAAAAGAACAATCGAATGTTGTTCTCGATGTAGAAAAGTTTTCCTCTTGAAAAAATCAGTTTCAATCTATGTTGGTGAAATTCTTCTTCCTGAAGCGGAACACTTGATTTTCCGAATGGATCTCTTCGGGACAGTTTTCTTCCGACCAGCAAAACATCATGCCCATCATTCACCAGCGAATTGCAGATGCGATGCATCCGATGATCGTAAGTGAGATCGTTGATGACCGTGAAAATGATGCGGGGCATGTATGAAACTGCACGAGCGTTATTTGCCGGTTTTCTTTTTTCGGAACTCCAGCATCTCCCTTGTAGTAAAAACTCTTTTGAAATTTTTCTTTTTTAAGCCTCTTGACAATTCCATATCGTTTGTCCACAAAACGCCATTGAGATGATTCGTCAGAGCGATGAAATCCACGTCATCTTCATCAATGTCTTTTACTAACCTTTCAGCGTTGAGCCATGTTTCAGGGGAGATCAATTTCTCATCAATGAATTTGATTTTTCCGAATAGTCGTGATCTGGCTTCTCGGAGTTCATATTCACTGAGTTTTGAAATTTCTTTAAGACGATCCCAATGCTCCCGAATTTCGGCACGCATATAAAGGCAACTATAGAATTCGAAAACTTTGCGTGAATTGAAAATCAATTTAACGCTGATGCTATTGTAGTTTAGCAGCGAACTGAAAATTATATTGGTGTCAACGATAATTCTTTTCACCGTATCAGGCGGCTTCGATTTTTCTTCCACCATCCTTTCTTGATGTCTTTCACGAGACGATCAATATCTTTCTTCTTTGCTTTAGACTTTGATGTCGTCTCCATAAAAATCAAATAGTCAAGAAAGTCCTGAACCTCATCTGATATGCCTTTTGATGGAAGGCGAATGATCACTTCATCTTTAGTGCGCTCAACAACCATTTTGTTTCCATTTACTTTTCAAAGGTAACTATTTACAATGGGGGAAGGAATCCGATTTTTTAGAAAAATCGGATTTCTCACTTAATACTAATCAAGTACGCAGGATAAGCTGATTACTCTTGTTCAACTCCAGCTCGCGATTATCAAGAAGAAACTGAATCGTTCGTAAAGTCTTTTGCTCTTTCACCTTTTCAGTTTTGTTTACCACATCAGAAATGGTTTGTGGCTTTTGTTGAAGAAGTCGCTTCACCTTGTTTGAAATTTCTTCGAACTCCAAATCAGATAAATCAAGACGGTTTCTCTTTAAACACACATCACAGATTCCACAGCGAGCAGAATTTTTTTCTCCGAAGTAGGAGAGGAGCATTTGGCTTCTGCAATGTTGTCCTGAAGTCACATACTTTTTCATTGAAGACAACCGGTGCTCATGAGCAGCTCTGCGCTTCTTCAGTAATTCAATATTGAACTGCAGCCGGTCATTCTCTTCGCGCGGACGAGTGAAAACTATTTGCGGGGAATCCTTGCGTGGTTCATAGTCAAGCAAATGAAGATGCTGCAATTCTTTTAATTGTTTGTTCACCGATTCCCGGTCTGTTTCGAGAAAGCGTGCAATCTCATGCTCATTGATCGTAACAAACTCTTCAAAGATTCCGGAGTATGCGCGAAGCAGCATTCGTATGAGCGGTTCATATTTTTTATGTTCCACTTCAAAGCGATACAATACTTCTTTGTCAACGATCATCATTGCCCGGCTTGGCATGTACACAGAATCGGTTGAGGAGATATATCCTTCCTGATCCAAAACTTTCAGAGCTTCATACGTTTCGATCGGGTTGAGGCGATATGTTTTGCAAAACTTCGCGATGTCGAAATCAAAACTGTCATTGGCTCCGGCGCCTGTAGCGAGCTGAAAGAAATTCCCGAGTGCCTGGTAAGTTGCTTTTAATTTTTCGATCGGAGGAATTCCATGCTTCATGCGATCAGAGAGATCAAGTATGTCACTGTTGTTGTAGAGCAGAACGGCGAAAGATTTTTTTTCATCCCGGCCTGCGCGCCCCGCTTCCTGGAAATATTCTTCAAGACTATCGGGCACATCCCAATGTATTACAAGCCGAACATCAGGTTTATCAATGCCCATTCCGAATGCATTGGTACATACCATCACTCTCTTTCGATTGGTCATCCAATCTTCCTGCTTTTGACTTCGAAGTTCATTCGTGAGGCCTGCGTGATAAAAGCCGGCGCTTATTTTTTTTCGCTGAAGAAATTCTGCGATCTCTTTGGTTCGCCTGCGATTGCGCACATACACCAGCGCTGTCCCTTTCACTTTCTCAATCATCTTCACGACGCGATTGAATTTGTCTTCCTCAAATAAAACGGAGTATGAAAGATTCTTTCGCTGAAAACTCTTTCTGAATATTTTCTTCTCTCCCCCTGAAACCGGCGCCACTCCGAAATTCAGCTTCTCACAAATATCATTCACCACATCAGGTGTTGCCGTTGCAGTAAGAGCAAGTACAGGAACATTCGGAATGAGTTTTCTGAATTCAGCAATGCGCAAGTAGGGAGGGCGAAAATCATAACCCCACTGTGAAATGCAATGGGCCTCATCTACCGCCAATAAATTCACTTTCATCCTCTGCGCACGCACCTGCATGATCTCAGTTAACAATCGCTCAGGAGAAACGTAGAGCAATTTGTAATGACCAAGAACACTGTTGTCAAGAGCAACGTCAATTTCGCGTTGACTCATTCCGCTGTAAACTGCGACCGCTTTTATTCCTTTCGATTGAAGATGCGACACCTGGTCTTTCATCAATGCAATGAGCGGCGAAATCACGATGCAGATGCCTTCCTTCGCCAGTGCAGGCACCTGATAGCAGATAGATTTTCCTCCACCGGTGGGCATCAGCGCGAGTGTGTCATTTCCTTCAAGAGCGGAATTGATAATGTCTTCCTGCATCTCGCGGAACTGCGAGAATCCCCAATGCTGTTTGAGAATTTCGTGGATGGACATGATACTTTAATGTCAATTACCAATTAGCTGCGGAGTTCCCCGGATAATTCCCGCTTAGAATCGTGCGCGTAAATAATTTCAAGAAATGAATTTTAAAATGAAAAGATGAAAGTACTTCAGGATATGATCACTCCATCCTTCATCGTCAGCTTTCTGTCCGCCAGGTTTGCCAGCTCTTCATTGTGAGTCACTATCACAAAAGTTTGCGAAAATTTTTTCCGGAGGTCAAAAAATAATTGATGAAGGTCACGTGCTGTGTCTGAATCAAGATTGCCTGAAGGTTCATCTGCCAAAACAATTTTGGGATCGTTAATTAATGCACGCGCTACTGCAACACGCTGTTGTTCCCCGCCTGAAAGCTCTGAAGGTTTGTGCTCCAGGCGTTCCTTCAACCCTAAGTAAGTGAGGATGTCAGCAGCTTTTTTTTCTGCGAGTTTTGAATTTTTCTTCGCAATGAAAGCAGGCATGCAAACATTTTCAACCGCGGTGAATTCAGGAAGCAGGTGATGAAACTGAAAAACGAACCCGATGTTTTGGTTTCGGAAAACACCGAGGCGCTTATCGCTCAAGGTGAAAATATCATTGCCTTCAAACAGCACAGAACCCTCAGATGCGCGATCCAGCGTGCCAAGGATGTGAAGCAAGGTGCTTTTTCCGGCACCGGATGGGCCTACAATAGAAACAATTTCACCCTGTAATACTTTCATGCTCACCCCCTTCAGGATGTGCAGCTCCCCGTAGTATTTGTGAATGTTGATGGCTTCGATCATAATGCGCAGCAAAGAAATGTTTTTTCTTTTGCAGTTTGTTTTTCGATTGGAAACATTTACCCGGTTGAAAAATTGCTGAATTGCTAAATGGTTCTTTCAGCAATTAAGCCATCCCGATCAATCGGGACCATTTAGCAATTAAGCCATCCCGATCAACCGAACCATTCTGCATTCAAAAGTTATTGCTTACATGCACCAATCCGCTTATTTTTGGCGCTCTTAAAGCCCCCTCTTGAATCTTCACGAATACCAGGCAAAAGAATTACTGAAACGTTATGGCGTTGCCGTACAGGAAGGCATCGCAGTAGAAACGGTAGATGCTGCAATTGAAGCAGCGAAGCAATTGAAGAATGAACGCGACGCGCACTTATGGGTGGTGAAGGCACAGATACATGCCGGAGGAAGAAAGAAAGGCGGAGGCGTGAAAGTTGCAACTTCTCTTGACAAAGTTCGGGAGAATGCAGAGAAAATATTAGGAATGAATCTTATCACGCTGCAAACCGGCAAGGATGGAAAGAAGGTTCACAAAATCCTGATTGCAGAAGATGTTTATTACGGAGAAGAAAAAGATCGTCACGAATACTATGTAAGTGTGTTGCTTGACCGCGAGAAAAAGAGAAACGTAATTATTTACTCTGCTGAAGGAGGAATTGACATTGAATTGGTGGCTGAGAAAACTCCGGAGAAAATTTTCAAAGAATGGATTGATCCGAAAGATGGGTTGCAACCTTTCCAGGCAAGAAAAATAGCTTTCAATTTACAACTCAGCGGTGATGCGTATAAAAACATGGTGAGCTATATCACCAAACTTTATCGGGCGTATGTAGAGTTGGATGCAGCAATGATTGAAATTAACCCTACTCTGAAAACTGCTGACAATAAAATCATTGCTGTTGATGCGAAGGTTCGTCTCGATGATAATGCGCTGTACCGTCACAAAGAATACGCTGACTTGCGTGATATCACCGAAGAGGATCCAACGGAAGTGGAAGCAAGTCACTACAACCTGAATTTCATTAAGCTCGACGGAAATGTTGGCTGCATGGTGAACGGTGCCGGATTAGCAATGGCAACGATGGACATGATCAAACTTGCAGGTGGTTCTCCTGCAAATTTTTTAGATGTTGGCGGAAGCGCGAATGCGCAAACGGTGGAAGCAGGATTCAGGATCATTCTTTCGGATCCGAATGTGAAAGCGATTCTCATCAACATCTTTGGTGGCATTGTTCGCTGTGACCGGGTGGCACAGGGGATTATTGACGCATACAAAAACATTGGTCTCGCCTCAGGCGAGATTACAGTGCCGATCATAGTTCGCTTGCAAGGGACCAATGCGGAAATAGCAAAAGAAATGATTGACAAATCAGGATTGAAGGTGTACTCAGCGATTGAATTGCGCGAGGCAGCCGAGTTGGTGAATAAAGTGGTGGCAGCAGCTTGAAATCAGCAGGCAGTAAGCAGTAGGCAATAGGCAAGTTTTAAAATCCGAAATCAAAGTGTTACTCAAACTACATAGCGAACATCTCAGCGATCAAAAGATACACACCATCGTAGAGTGTGTTCGAAAGGGTGGTGTGATTGTGCTGCCAACGGATACCGTCTATGCTTTCGCCTGTGATCTGATGAATGCTGACGGTGTTGATCGCTTAACAAAGCTCAGCGGGAAAAAACGGCCGGATTTTTCTTTCATCTGTAATGACATCAGCCAGGCAATGCAGTTCACGGCATCACTTAATAAGTCCATGTTTAAAGAAATGAAGCGCTTGTTTCCCGGACCATACACCATCATTGTGAAAGCATCACCGCAGGTGACGCGACTTTTCGGAACGAATAAAAAAACGGTCGGGATCAGGATTCCGGATAATGCCATCGCACGAAAAATTGCTGAAGAGTTGGGCAACCCGCTCGTCTCAACTTCATTGCATGATGAGGACAAGATTCTTGATTACATGACTGACCCGCGAGACATCGAAACAGAGTTTCATCACAGTATTGACATCGTAGTAGATGGAGGAAGTGGCGGCAATCTTCCCTCTACAGTTATTGATTACACGGGGAAGGATCCGAAGCTGGTAAGAGAAGGAGCAGGAGTGTGGGGATGATTTCGGACTTTTGATTTCAGATTTAGGATTTGAGATTGACTATTCACTATTCACTATTCACTTTCACTATTCACCAAAATGTTACAACGCCTCAAGTTTACAATTATCTTTCTCACGCTTACCTCAATGGTATTGGCGCAAGGAACCATTCGTGGCGTCGTATATGATAAAGAAGATGGTGAGCCGGTGATTTACACGAATGTGATTCTGCGAGGGACTACCATGGGTGCGCAAACTGATGAGCAGGGGATTTACAACATCTCAGCTGTTCCTGCAGGGACGTATACGATCTTCTGTACCAACTTTGGTTATGACACGTCGCTGATTTCTGTGACTGTGAAAGGAGAGCAAATCATAAATCAAAAAATCTTTCTTACCCGGAATGGGATCGAGCTGCAGAACATTGATATCACAGCGACGAGGGAAGAGAAAAAAACCGAGACGAAAGTGTCAATGCAAACGATCACCAAGAAGGATATTGATCGTATTCCTGCTATTGGCGGCTCTGCTGATCTTGCACAGTACCTGCAGGTGCTGCCCGGCGTAATTTTCACGGGAGACCAGGGAGGCGAATTGTACATCCGGGGAGGATCCCCCATTCAAAACAAAGTTCTTCTCGATGGCATGACCGTCTACAATCCTTTTCATTCGATCGGGTTGTTTTCTGTTTTTGAAACTGATGTGATCCGCAGCGTGAATGTTTTCACTGGAGGATTCAGTGCTGAGTATGGTGATCGCCTCAGCGCAGTGCTTGATGTCACTACCCGCGACGGAAACAAAAAGCGTTTTGCAGGAAAAATCGGAGCGAGTCCTTTCTTATCAAAATTAATTCTTGAAGGCCCGATCAAAAAGCAGGATGCAAATGGTTCGAGTATTTCTTACTTGTTCACTTCCAAAGTGTCTTATCTCGACAAAACTTCTCCCACACTTTACTCTTATATTGACGAGGCGGGATTACCCTACAACTTCCAGGATTTTTACGGGAAGATTTCCATGAGCAGTGCAAGTGGAAGCAAGGTGAGTTTTTTTGGTTTCGATTACAATGATCATGTGAAGTACCAGGGCGTTTCCAATTTTGACTGGAATGAATACGGCTTCGGCACCAACTTCGTGCTTGTGCCGGGGAGCTCAAAAGTGCTCATCGGCGGAACACTCTCGGGTTCTAATTATTCCATCATACTCACGGAGGCGGATGGCAAGCCGCGCGAAAGCAGCATCGGCGGTTTTGATTTGAGCACTGACTTCACATACTTCATTCCGCATGGCACAGTCAAATATGGTTTCGATATCGGAGGATTTCATACGCATCTGAAATTTTTCAACTCGCTGGGTCTTATCATTCAGCAGGATGACAACTCCACGGAGTTTGCAGGCTACGTGCTTGTCAAATACATTTTCAGTGAGAAACTCATTTTCGAACCGAGCCTTCGTTTGCAATACTATGCCTCTCTTCCGGTGTTTTCTCCCGAGCCAAGGATTTCTTTGAAGTTCAATCTCACCGACCACATTCGACTGAAAGCGGCCACCGGGCTGTATTCGCAGAATTTCGTGAGCACCAAATCAGATCAGGATGTGGTGAATCTTTTCACCGGCTATCTCACAGCACCGCAAGGACAACTAACAGGAATTGACGGAAAAACAGAACCGAACAATTTACAGCGGGCCATCCAGGCAGTGGTGGGTGTTGAGTGGGATGTGAATAAGAACCTGGAACTCACGCTCGAGCCTTATCAAAAGTGGTTCACTCAGCTTATCAATCTGAACCGTGACAAACTTTTCCCAACCGATCCTGACTACCAGATTGAAACAGGAAAAGCGTACGGCATAGATTTCCTCGCCAAGTACAATTACAAGCGATACTACCTGTGGATTGCCTATTCGCTCGGCTACGTCACCCGTAACAATGGAGAGCAGGTGTATCCTCCGCACTATGATCGCCGCCACAATCTGAACATGGTAGCCGCCTACAATTGGGGAAAAGATGCAAGCTGGGAATTTGATGTTCGCTGGAATTTGGGTTCAGGATTTCCTTTTACGCTCACGCAGGGATTTTATGAGCAGGTCAATTTCAACAATGGCATTAACACGAATTACACTACACAGAACGGATCGCTTGGAATTATTTATGATGATAGTTTGAACAGCGGTCGATTGCCTTACTATCATCGTCTTGATATTGCTCTTAAGAAAACTTTTCACCTCTCACAGAACTCCGATCTCGATGTAAATGTGAGCGTGATCAACCTGTACAATCGCGATAATGTTTTCTACTTTGATCGCGTACGGTATGCGCGCGTAAATCAGTTGCCGATATTGCCGAGTATTGGTGCGAGCCTTTCGTTTTAAAATATCTTCGAAGTAATTTCTCAAGATTGCATAGCTTCATTAAATAAATGCTTGATTTATTTTTCTCCTAATCCTTCTTGCAGGTGGGAGTATAGCCTGACAGCAAACGACTTGCTGACAATTCATTCGCGCCTGCAAATGGTTTATGAGAAAGCTATTGAGGGGCTGAAATAAAATGCTTACAGAAATTTTTCCGGTATCGGTCAGTGTCTCACCGACCGAATCAAAGCGATAAAAAATTTCGGCGGGTGGGGGGACACCTGCCGATAGAAAAATGCAAATAGAAATTTTTAACCATGGGACTTTCAATTGATGAATTAAGAAAGAACTACAAAAGCTTTTCGGATGACGAATTAATCAGGCTCGCAACACGTGAAGCATCAGGCCTGACACCGGAAGGTCTTCAGGTGCTGACAGAAGAAATTAAAAGGCGGAACCTTTCTCATGACCTCATAAAAGGAATAGAAGTTCAATTTAATCCATTGGGTGAAGAGGCATTTTCCGGATACTGTGAATTAATCAGGAATCAACCCTGCCCAATTTGCGGGTCATCTTCTCATAAACTCAATGCAACCATAACAGGTAGTGTGGTGAGCGTACTCATTGTCACCAGTTATGTGAAGCAATTAGTAATCGCTTGTCCTTCATGTTTGAATAAAGCAAATAAGCATGCAATGATAAAGTCCGCATTGCTTGGATGGTGGGGATTGCCTTTCGGATTCATTAGAACCATTCAGGCATTCATTCTTAATAACAAGATGTCCAGTGTAGCTTGGCTTGACGAGCCAAATGACTTGCTCAAAGCATTTGTCGTGAGCCATATTGGAGCAATAGAAGCGAACACAAATAATGCTGAAGGACTACAGGCATTGACTAAATATCCCCGATAGTTATTTCAAAGTCCCCCAGAGTTGGTATTCTTTAGAGTAACCAAGACTGCTGTCCCACATTGATAACACCTTTACTCTGAAATACCGCGCAGTCACTTTTGGAAATTTGAATTCCTGGTAAGGTGTAGAAAAGATTTTTGCATTCACTGTGTTAAAGGTTCCGATGGAATCAAATTTACCGTTGATGTAATCATCATCATTGCTGTAGAGGAGTTGAAATCGATGGATGTTGTATGGTGAAGTTTCACTGATGAACATGCAAAACA
Source organism: Chitinophagales bacterium (assembly GCA_035638255.1). Classification (GTDB taxonomy): domain Bacteria; phylum Bacteroidota; class Bacteroidia; order Chitinophagales; family UBA10324; genus DASRAJ01. The sequence goes on along the minus strand of DASRAJ010000146.1, from coordinate 39,476 downwards.
TGTCAAAGGTTGCTTTGCGTCCATCCTTGAAACCATAAGTTCCTTCACCACCTGTTTCCACAGAGTTTTCAATGCTGTCATTCGTTCCTTTCCAGGAATCAGTCGGTGCTAATAAAATTTGTCCGCCGTTTTTTTGGAAGAGCAGGTTTATTCTTCCTGTCTTATCATTTGAAGTGATCTCCGGCAAATTTTTATCCTGCGGTTTTTGATCGGTTAATCCTTCGGGGTGCGCTGCAGCCAATTGAGATGAATGCTGAAGAAGCGCTTGTGCAGTTTGATCAACGGTGGTGAGCAATTCATTGATGTGCGCAATTTTTTGTTCGGCGAGAGATTCATTGCCTTCTGCTTTCGCAGTTTGTGCTTCGGTTACATTTTGAGCTAAGTCGGAAATATTTTTTTCATAATCGTCACCCATTTTTTGGCATTGCAGAAATTCATCTGCAGTAAGTTTATTGTTCATGTTCAGGATGCAACACGTCTTTAAGTTGAGCGCCACCTTCTGCGCCTCACCGGTGAGGTCCTGAATTTTTTGAGGCCCGACGGAAATTTCACCTTTGGATTTAATGACTTCTAAGCTTGCGTGGATATTCGCTTCACTCTGGCGGAATACACTTTCACATGGGCTTACGGTTGAAGGTTTCACAAGATCATACACCAAGTAAACGATAGCGAGAACCACAATTGCTACAACAATAAGGACAATATTTTTTTTCATTATGAACAGAGATGTGATGTATGAATGATAAATAAATAATACTCAACCCTTTTTTGAAACAATGAAGGTGAGGGTTATTTCAAAAAAAACAAACCTGGGTTAAATATTTTTCTTTGGGAACCCCTGCAAAATACTTTGTGGCATTATTTTATCGTTAGAGCGCCCGTTAATCTCCAACCTATCGGAACATGATTTCTTCTCTTGATTTGAAAATTCAAAATGAATCTTGATTTGCGCTTTATACAGGATGCAATCTCATTGTGAATATCATTTCCGACCGAACACAAGGAAACTCCGCTGAACAGAGGATTTTTACAAACTGAATTTTAGAAAGAAAATGCCAACGAATTTTCTTAAGTCTTACGTCTCAGTTCTCACGTCTCACGTCTCACGTCTCACGTCACTTTTGCTCATTTGTGTGTCCTGTGAGTTTTCATTCGCACAACAAACTGCAATCTACACCGATGCTGATGCTGATTACAAAAGAGGAATAGAGCTGTTGCAGCAAGAGAAGTACAACGCTGCACAGGAAAAATTCCGCGAAGCCATTGACCGCATTCATTCAGGAATGGAATCATCCTCACACGAGTTACTGATCAACGCACTTTATTATGATGCATATTGCAGCAAGCAACTGAATCGCCCCGATGCGGAGAAGCTTTTTACCGATCTCATTTCCAACTATGAGGAAAATCCAACCACGCGACGAGCCTATCTTCAATTGGGCGACATTTATTTTGAGCAGAATAAATACCGGCAGGCAATTAGCTTCTACAAAAAGGTGGATCCGGCGGATTTAAGTGAGGATGAACAAACGCAATTCAACTTCCGGCTTGCTACGTGTTACTTCTACCAAAAAGACTTTGAAAAAGCGAAGAAATATTTTCTCGTCACCAAAGACCAGGAGAACGATTACTACTATCCTTCTAATTATTTCTACGGCTATATCTCTTACAAGCAGGGAGATTTTACGCATGCCCTGAGCGCCTTCAAGATCGCAGGCAAGAGTGAGTTGTACAAGCCCGTGATTCCATATTATCTCGCGAACATTGATTTCATGCAGGGGAATTACGATGCAGTGATCGCTGATGCAGCGGTGCTAACGAGTGCTTCTTCTCCATACAATATTGAAATGCAGGAACTCATTGGTAAAGCATACTTCGAAAAGCAGGAATATGAAAAAGCGCTTCCGTATTTCACGGCATATTTGAGCGGGGCAAAAAAAATTTCGAAAACGGTTTTGTATGAGATTGGCTTCTGCCAGTACAAAGCGAAGCATTATGATGATGCCATTGCTTCGCTGAAGCAGTTGAATATATCAAATGATTCTCTCGGGCAAAATGCCATGTACATTCTCGGTGATTGCTATTTGCAAACCAATCGTAAGAATGAGGCACGACTGGCTTTTGAAAGTGCTGCGAAAGCAAATGAAGATGCTTTCGTGAAAGAGCAAGCGGCGTTTCAATTCGCAAAGCTCTCGCATGAATTGGGGTATCATGATGTTTCAGTCAATGCGCTTCAACAATTTATCGCGGCATATCCTAAGTCTTCTTATGCTGAGGATGCAAAGAAATTTCTTACACTCGAATTTCTGACCACCAATAATTATGGTGAAGCATTGGAGGTGATACGGACAATTTCTTCAAAGACTCCTGATATCAGGAAAGCATATCAGAAAGTCGCCTATGCACATGCAACCGAGTTGTACAATGAAAAGAAATACAAAGAAGCAAGTGACTTGCTTGATGAATCATTGAAGAATCCGGTTGAAGCCAACTTACAGGCCGCGGCTTATTTCTGGAAAGGCGAGGCGAGTTACAATCTTGCGCAATATGATGATGCGATTGAGAATCATGATCAATTTCTCTCTCTTGCAAAACCGAAGACAAATTTTCCTTCGAACGTGTCTCTTGCAAATGCAGAATATACACTCGGCTATAGCTACATCAAGCAGGAAGACTACGGGAAAGCATTTTCTCACTTCGATAATGTGAAAGAAGCGCTGGTTTCTTCTTCCGGTGACCAGAATAAAAAAATCTATGCTGATGCGGTGTTACGCTGCGGTGATTGCCAATTCGCTTTGCATAACTACGGTGCAGCGGCTTCCAACTACGACATTGTGATCAACAAAAAAACCGGCGGAACTGATTATGCGCTGTATCAGAAAGCAATCATTTTCGGGTTGCAGAATAACACGACGAATAAGATCGCTGTGCTGAGAAGAATCACCTCAGAATACCCCGCGAGTATCTATGTTGACGATGCGCTGTATGAGTTAGGAGTTGCTCTTCTCAGCGTTCCTTCCTACCAGGATGCAGCAGCGGCGTTCAACCAAATTATTTCGAAATATCCATCGAGCAGTTATGTGGTGAAGTCGCATTTAAAATTGGGATTGATCTATTTCAACCTCGATAATGATGCTGATGCCTTGAAACAATATGAATGGGTGCTTACGAAATATCCGAAGACAACAGATGGCGCCGAAGCATTGAATGGCGGGAAGGAAATTTACACTGAGAAAGGAGATGCAGAGGGCTATTTAATTTGGGTAAGGGGATTACCCAATGTGAATGTGAGTGATGCGTCAAAAGATTCAGTAACCTACCTCGTTGCCGAATCAAAATATTCAAAAGGAGATTGCTCGCATGCGGTGAACGAATTCAACAGCTATCTCAGGAATTTCCCTCAGGGGGCATTTGCAATGTCCGCTCATTTTTACAGGGGAGAATGTTTGTTTCACCAAAATGATTTTTCCAACGCCCTGATTGATTATGAATACGTCGCGGATCAGCCACAGAACCGGTTTTCTGAAAAAGCGTTGCTGAACGCGGCGCGAATAAATTATTCGCAAAAGAAAAATTACGATAAGGCATACAGCTACTATCAGCAACTCAGCACGAATGCTGATTTTAAAGCAGATGCACTGGAAGCGGCAAAGGGAATGATGTACAGCGCCTTCTATCTGAATCACTTTGATGATGCCTCGACGGCTGCAAACCTTGTCCTCTCACTCAACAATGCGAGCAGCGATGATGAAACTGAAGCTCATTATTATCTTGGGAAGATTGCTTACTCATCGAATGATCTCGACAAAGCGTTCACTGAATTTTCTGCAGTGTCACATGCAACTTCTTCTGTGATGGGAGCAGAAGCATCATACCGGATTGCAGAGATTTATTTTAAGAAGGACGAGCTAAAACAAGCTGAAAGCCAGAGCTGGGATGTGATTAAGAAAAAGACCGCCAGCGATTACTGGATTGCTAAATCCTATTTACTTATCGCGGACATTTATGAAGCGCAGGGGGATTGGTTCCAGGCCAAGGCAACATTGCAAAGTGTCATTGACAATTACAAAGGCAATGATGACATCATTCCTTATGCGAGGAAAGAAATGGAAGAAGTAAAAGCAAAAGAAGCCGGGAATTCAAAGTTGCAGCCCGATAATGTCATACAAGAAGAAGATTCAACGCAGCAGGAAAACAGCACGGAAAAAAATCAGCATTGAGCTATGAAGAATTTTGTTTTCAAAGTCATGATGAAGAAGAATGGAAGGATATTTCTATTGGTTTGCATTCACTATTCACTATTCACCATTCACTCTTTTGCCCAGGAAACTATCAGGAGCGAAGAAGTTGACATCGTGAAAGCATATCAGCCGTTGCTTGCTGATGCGGTGAAGATTCAGCTTCATGCTGATCCCGCACCAATTGACACCACCATGCAGCCATTGCAATATGATGTGAAAGAACATGTGATTGAGTTGCCATTTTCTCCTGCTGAAATTCGTCCGATCGCTCTGCCGCAAACACCGCCTGAACCGACACAAAATAATTTGATCAAAGCGGGATTCGGGACCCAGCTCACTCCGCTTATTGAACTTTATCTCGGTAATGGCAGATCAGATAAATTCAACTATGGCTTGAGCTTTCATCACGTTTCTTCCAATCCAAGCAAGATTGATTTTCAGGATGTGAGTCACACCGGCGCGGCTATATTTGGCAGAAGTTATTTCAAGAGCACTGAACTTTCGGGTGAAGTAAATTATGACCGGCAGGAGCATTATTTCTATGGTTTTCCATCATACTTTGTAGATTCATTGGAACTCTATGACAAAGATTTTCTGCGTCAAAAATTTCAAACCACCGGTGTAAATGTCCGACTGAAGAATGCAAAAGAAACGAAAGCAGGTATTGATTACGATTTCAATTTTAACTTCCACGACTTCGAAAGAAGAGCAGGTGATACAATGATTCATGATGTTTCAGAAAATTACTATCGCTTCTGTGCTTCATTGGGGAAAACAATCTTGAAAATTCACAGTGCAAATCTTGATTTCGATTTCCAGAAAGAAAACTTAAAATCAAATATTGATTCCTCGGTCAGCTATTTCTCCATCATTCCAAATTACCAATACCACTCGAAGAAAGCAGCGTTGGAATTGGGAGTGAATGTGGATGTGGTGAACAAGGAGGTAAAACTTTATCCTGAGCTATTTGCGTCTTACAAACTCATTGGAGAATACCTGATTCCTTATGGGGGATTTCACGGCGGATCAAATCCCAATACGATGCAGCAGATTACCTCTGTGAATCCATTCATTGGGAACTTTGATTCAATCGTTACTACTGAAAATATAGAAGTGTTCGGGGGGATAAAAGGAAGTTACGGCAACTACATTACATACAATGTCCGTGTGAGTTATGCCGATCAAAAGAATGTTCCTTTCTATTTGCAGGATGGAAGAATTCCTGCACACTTCATTCCTTTCTATTATTATGAAGCCAAAATTATAAGTGCACACGCTGAAATCGGCTATCGGCAATCAGAGCGGTTGAACTTAATTTTAAGTGGTGATGCTAATACTTTCAACCTTGATTTCAGTGATAAGCCATGGGGAATTCCACAGAACAAGGTTAGTCTGGCAATCAATTACAATCTTCAGAACAAGATTCTCTTCAATGTTGATTTGTTTGCGCAATCAGGTGCATACGCGTATGCCATTATTCCGGGTGATTCTGTTTCAACGCAACTCAAGGGAGTGGTGGATGTAAATTTTTCTACCACTTACAACTACAAAAAGAATCTTGCCTTTTGGTTTTCGCTCAATAACATTGCTTCCGTAAAAGATCGGCAGTGGTACAATTATCCCTACTATGGATTCCAGGCACTCGCCGGTGCGATATTGAAATTTTGATTCAAGATATCCATACAAACCGATGCAGTCACAGAGACCGCTGTTTTGCTCAGCAAAAGAAAAAGCCGCCTTCTAATGAAAGCGGCCATAATTTTTTGAAAAATTTCTTTTTTATTACTCACTCATCAAGAGCTTCGACGTTTTCATCTTTTTTTTCAGCAGGACTTCCACTCTCTTTCATTTCAGTAGCAATTTCACTGTCTTTTGATTCAGTAGGAATTACGCTTATATAATTTCTTTCGCCGCGTCTTTTCCTGAATTCAATAATGCCTTTTTCCACTGCGAAGATTGTATGATCTTTCCCCATCATCACACCATCACCGGGGTAAAAGCGGGTGCCACGTTGCCTAACAATGATGTTTCCCGGAATCGCTAACTGACCGCCGAAAAGCTTCACACCCAATCGCTGTGAGTGTGATTCGCGTCCGTTTCTTGATGAACCTTCACCTTTTTTATGTGCCATGAGAATTCATTAATGGTTATTTGTTAATAGTTAATCGCGTCGTATTATGTAAATCGTAAATCGTAAATCGTATTTCTCACCCAATGGACTCGATCTTAATTTTCGTGAGCGACTGCCGGTGTCCGCGCTTCAATTTGTATCCTTTGCGTCGCTTCTTTTTGAAAATAATCACTTTATCTCCCTTAAGATGCCCAACAATGGTTGCGGAAACCACAGGTGCTTTAATATTCTTGAGAATTTTGCCTTCATTCACCTGCAACAGCACCTTATCAAAACGAACAGTATCACCCACTTCTCCGGCAAGGCGATTCACAAACAATTCTTTTCCGGCTTCGGCTTTTATTTGCTGTCCGGCAATATCTACGATGGCGTACATGAGTAATCTGTTTTTTAAACGGGTCGCAAAGATAAAATATCAGAGCCAATCGCCAAATGATACTTCATAAGTAAGAATTCTGGAAGATAATGATGAATTCGAATGGAAGAAAATTTTCGAAGAGGTAAGAAATGAAGAAATGTTTTTCAAGGGGTTAAAAATTCATCAGACGAACATCTGTAATTTTTTTTCTCCATCCTGCTTTGATGGGGAAGTACTTTCCCATTTCACTTCCTTTTATCCTGTTGATTCAATCATCCTTCGAAGGCAAACCATTAAAAGCATAAAAATTGCAGTGAACGAAATGTATTGAAAGGGATTTTCTAACTCAGCTCTGCGAATTATGAGTGCACTTGAAAAACTGGAAACATGGAGTAATATGCATCATCACAAATGGATGGATGCTTTAAGAATGTTGTTAGGGCTAACGCTCCACTTCAGGGGATTGCTGTTTGCTTTTCAAACTGCAGACCTCATGAATACACTGCAAGCGGATTACGGGCTTGAGAATGCAGTGATCCTTGCACACATCCTTGCTTTCATGTACATTTTTTTTGGAACGCTGATTTTAATTGGACTAGGAACCCGTTTTTCGTGCGCGGCAATGGTGCCGGTAGTTGTTGCTTCAATCATTTTTATTGCAGCTCATTTCGGAGGTAATTCTGCCTCAGAGTTGATCTTGTCCATAGTTATTTTGTTCTTGCTTGTATTCTTTTTCATTGAAGGATCCGGAAAATTTTCTATGTCGCACTATATGCTCAAAAGCAGAAGAAGCAGGTTGAGAATTTCTGATCATCCGGAGAAGCCGTGAGGGCTCCCTCATTTTATTTTGGATTTATTTTCTTCCGCAAGCAATAGCTGGCAATTCGTGCAGAAAAAACTTCTTCGCTTTCCTTGTCCTGTGTATTTTTTGATTACCGGAAGATCGCAGCGCGGACATTTCTTTTTTGTATAAATCTGCCAGTGCTTTCTGAGTTGATATATTTTTTTCCACCGATAAAAATCAAAACTGTATTCCCGAATGGCGCTTACGATTGATTTCAATCGCTGCTGATTCAATGCGTTGACCGGAGTTTCAGGATGAAGCTTTTCTCTGAACAGCACTTCATTCTTAATGATGTTTCCTGACCCGGCAAGAATTTGCTGATCGAGCAGCGCATCACACACCATGATATGCTTTAACTTTTTTAATGAGGCAACAGCTTTTTTGGGATTCCATTCTTTTGACATGACGTCCACCTCCCAATCATAAATCTCATTCAGATTTTCTTCGATAAATTTCACCGAGCATGAGTAAACATTCAGATCGCCGTTTTCAAATTGAAAACTCAATCTTGGCGGTGCTTTCTTTCTCTGGTTAATTCCATAAGAGCCGAACATCAGGAAATGAATTCGCAGTGAGAATGTCTTAAAGCAAATGAGGAAGTGCTTTCCCCAACTTTTAAAAGCGATCACTCTTTGATTAGCCATCCTTTGCTGATCAATTTTTGAATTGCCGCTAACCTTAATAATTTTCTTTCCCTTAAAGAGCAGGGCTTCTTCTTTCAGAATAACAATTGAAGGTCCTTCCATAAAACAAGATTGTCAAAAAGCGTGCATTGAAATTGTAAGGACCATACCCTCCGAGTGATGCAACCATTAATTTTGCAGTCTATGTTTCATCCATCGCTGCTTCACCCTGAGCTTCGCTTTAAAGCCGTTCGCAGCAGCGGCAAAGGGGGGCAGCACGTGAACAAAGTTTCTACGAGTGTGGAATTGTATTTTAATGTTCGGCATTCACAACTGTTGAATGATGAGCAGAAGCAGTTGATTCTTTCAAAACTGAAAAACCGGATTAGCAGCGAAGGAGAATTAAGTGTGGTCTCACAAACCGAGCGATCACAATTGGCGAATAAGAAAAAAGCTATTCAGCGACTTGATGAGTTGATCTCAAAAGCCCTGCAGAAAAAGAAGAAGCGTATTCCTACTAAAATTTCCGAAGCAAAAAAACAAAAGCGATTGGAAGAGAAGAAGCGCACAGGTGAAAAGAAATTATTAAGAAAGAAAGATTGGTTGTAACAGGTTACAGTTTTTTCAGCTTTACTTCGCACTGCAATATCTTAGTTGCAAGTTGTTAAGCGTAAATCCGAAATCAAAAATCCCATGCCTTACTATCATAAACTTGGACAGGTTCCTCCAAAGCGGCATACTCAATTCCGCAAACCAAATGGTGAGTTGTATGCCGAGCAATTGTTTTCTACAGAAGGATTTTCAAGCGTGTATTCGCTGCTCTACCATGAGCATGCGCCTACGATGATCAAGCATGTCGACAAACCTTATTCAGTAGAACCGAAAGTAGTGGCTCCAAGGCAAATGTTGCATCGCAGCTTTGAGGGTTTCAATATTCAGCCGGAAGATGATTTTTTGAAAAGCAGGAAGTATGTTTTGGTAAATGATGATGTAAAAATTTCTCTGGCTGCTCCGAAAAAGTCCACGACTGACTATTTTATTAAGAATGGAGATGCCGATGAAATGATCTTCGTACACGTGGGATCAGGCACGCTAAAAACCATGTACGGCAACGTTGATTTTGAATATGGCGATTATGTAATGATTCCGCGTGGCACGATCTACCAAATTCATTTTAACGATGAGAACAATCGGCTGCTCATTGCTGAATCTCCGACACCAATTGTCCCCCCGAAAAAATATTTGAATGAAGTAGGACAATTGCTTGAGCATGCACCTTTTTATGAGCGCGACATTAAAGTGCCGCACACTCTGGAGACTCATGATGAGAAGGGTGACTTCATGATTTACATCCGCAAGAAGGGAATGATGTACCCGTATCATTACCTCTATCATCCTTTTGATGTGATTGGCTGGGATGGATACAATTATCCGTGGGCATTTTCCATTCACAACTTCGAGCCAATTACAGGACGAATTCATCAGCCGCCGCCCGTGCATCAAACTTTTGAGGCTCGAAATTTTGTGGTATGCTCATTCTGTCCACGTCTGTTCGATTATCATCCGCTCTCGATTCCTGCTCCATATAATCACAGTAACGTTGACAGTGATGAACTTCTTTATTATGTGGATGGAGATTTCATGAGCCGGAAACATGTAACGAAAGGGATGATCACGCTGCATCCCGGTGGAATTCCTCATGGCCCACATCCCGGCTCAGTGGAAAAAAGTATTGGAGCAAAGGAAACGAAAGAGTTAGCAGTGATGATTGACACGTTTCATCCTTTGATGCTGACAGAAGAAGCAATCGCAATTGAAGACAAGGATTATTATTTGTCATGGATGGATGATAAGGATCGGGATGAGTTGATGATACCATGAACTAACAATATTGGAATGATGACTCCTTCTATTTTCAAGACTACCTACAGGTTTAATGTCATCGCAATATTTTGTATAGTAATCGGAGGATATTATTACTATGCTTTCTTTGGTTTGACCACCGATATATTCTTAGGAATTGTATCACCTCTTATTGGGGCTTATATATTATTAGCCTTAGGAGAAAATATTTTCATCCTCACAACCGATCGGATAATAATAAAATATCCATGGCGTCTCTTTCTTCGTGTGTATGAGATTCAGTTGAGTGAGCTTTCAAAAGTTGAACTTGATATTGTAAGTTTCCAAGGGTCGCGCTTCATTTATTTCTATTTCTCAAACGGTAAGAAAAGAAAAATATTTGCCTGCACAAATCCAAGCGCTGAAGAAATGAGGCATTTGGTAGAGTTAATTAAACCAAGGGGAATAAAAATTAAATTCTGGGATTGATATACGATAATAAAGGACCGGGATGAGTTGATGATACCATGAATCAGAACTATGGCACAAACCAAAAGATGGATTCAATTTTCAAAACCAAATTCAGGGTTAAAAATATTTTGATTTTCTCCATTGCAATTGGAGTATACTTTTACTTGAGATTCTTTGATTGGCCTTCAAATCTTTTATTGGGAATTACAGCTCCATTTCTTGTCGCATATATTTATTTAGCAATTGGAGAATCAATACTCATATTGATAAATGATCAGATTATTATCTGCTATCCGCTTCGTCCTTTCTTTAGGGAATATAGAATTGAATTGAAAGAAGTTTCAAAAGTTGAGATCGATATAGGATTTATGGGGCGCGTATCTCCGAAGATCAAGTTTTATTTTATCAATGGTAAAAGAAGAAAAATGTTTAGTCACATAAATCCGAGTAGTTCGGACATGAAACAGTTGGGAAACCTAATTGGACAAAGAGGAATAAAAATTAAAATATGGGACTGACAACCGATGCTATCGCTCTAAGCGATAGTATCGGTGCGCTTTGGTAAAAACATACCATGAAATTTGTCAACTACAACGGAAAGATTCTCCCTGCTGACTCTGCAATATTTACTCTCAATCGCGCCATGAATTACGGCGATGGATTGTTCGAAGGCATTCGCATTCACAACGGAGAAATTTTATTCTTCGAAGATCATATTGATCGAATGCTTCGTGCAATGAGGGCATTGAAGATGGATTACCTTGAACAGTTTTCCGGCGTTTTTTTTCACAAACAAATCATTGATCTCGCTCATGAGGAAAAGGTAGGAGCCAATGCGCGGGTGCGAATCGGAATATTCAGGAGCGGTAAGGGACTATATGAGCCAACTCAAAACACGCCGGAATTTTTTATTGAAATTCTTCCCATGCAAAATGGCTTTGAATGGAATGAAGCTTCGTGTGAAGTTGACGTGTTCTCTGATATTCCGAAAAATGTTTCTTCTATTTCCTTTTTCAAATCCATGAATGCGTTGCCCAGCGTGATGGCTTCCATTTACAGGAAAGAAAAAGATCTCGATGACTGCTTGTTGCTGAATGCCGATGGAAAAATCGCAGATGCTATTGCATCAAATGTATTTTGGATTGAAAAAGGAATGATTTTTTCTCCTCCCGTTTCGAATGGTGGAGTAGAAGGAGTGATGCGCAAAAACCTTATTCGCATTTTTGACAAGAATGATTTTCCGTACCGGGAAAAATCCATCAAACCTGATGAATTGAAAACTGCTGATGAAGTTTTTCTCACCAACGTGAGCCGGGCAATAAAGCCGGTGACAAAATTTGAATCAACATCTTATACTTCCTTCATCACTAAAGAAATTTTCCTTCTTTTGATGCAGGAACTATCTGCATAAGATTATTCTTTTCCCATGAAGAAAAATTTCCCCTTCGTTTACCTTTGTCCGCTGTAAACTACCCCTGCTTGAAAATTCTCCAGGTCTGTAAGAAATTCCCTTACCCGTTGCGGGATGGCGAGGTGATCGCCATTCATCAGCTCACGCGTGGCTTTTATGAAGCAGGACATAAAGTAACTGTCGCCGCCATCAACACGAAGAAGCATTTCTTTCCACCGGATGAAATGCCGCAGGAGAATCAGGAGCTGGCCGATTTTTACTCCGTATTGCTCGATACTGATGTTAACTGGTGGGATGCGCTGCGCAGTTTATTCCGTGGTGATGCTTACAACATCCAGCGTTTTGTTTCTCCTGATTTTGAAAAATTGTTATCGGGAATTTTAAGAGAGAATGAATTCGATATAGTGCAGTTGGAAGGATTGTATTTGCTGCCGTACTTATTGGTAGTGAGGAAATATTCAAAAGCGAAAATTGTTTTACGCGCTCACAACATCGAGCATTTGATTTGGGAACGCAACTCGAAGATGGCAAAACCCGGCGCCAAGAAATGGTATCTGCAATCACTCGCAGCACGCATGAAGGAGTTCGAAATTTACAACCTGAATTCCTGCGATGCACTGGTTCCGATTTCCAACATCGATGCAGCAAAATTTGTTGAGCTGGGATGTAAGTTGCCTATCCACACTACCCCGGTTGGTATGAAGCTGAATGGAGTTATGACCCCGGAGGTACATGTTGATGAAGCATCGTTGTGCTACATCGGCAGTATGGATTGGTTGCCGAATCGTGAAGGCATTGATTGGTTTCTGGATGTGGTGTGGCCAAAAGTGCTGAGCCAGTTTCCTGAGGTCAAATTATTTATCGCAGGAAGAAATTTTCCTCCTGATTTTCCGGGGCATAATTATCCCAATATTGAAGTGGTGGGTGAAGTGGAAAATTCTCATAGCTTTTTACGCTCCAAGTCTATTCTCATCGTACCGCTATTCTCAGGAAGCGGCATGCGTGTGAAGATCATCGAAGCAATGGCCGAAGGAAAGCCAGTGGTCTCCACAGGTGTGGGTGCCGAAGGAATTGATGCCACCGATAACGTAAACATTCTTATCGCTGACACGGCAGATGCTTTTGCGAGACAGATCAAGCGCGTACTGAAAGACAAGGAGGAAGCCATGCGCATCGGAACCAACGCCCGTGCTTTTGTGGTCGAGAATTTTGACAATAAAAAAATCGTGAGTGATCTTCTTGAATTTTACAAATCCATCCTGAAGTGATCCTTCTGCAAATCATCTTCTGGTGTTGTGTTATCCTGCTGCTGGTCAGTTATTTTTTTTATCCCCTGCTTGTTGAAATTTTTTCTTCCGGAAAGAAACAAAACACAGTTTGTTTTTCGAAGGATGCGGAGTTGCCCGGCGTTTCCGTTCTTCTGGCTGTTCACAATGAAGAGTCAGTGATAGAACAAAAGATCATCAGCACACTTCGAACTTCCTATCCCAAAAGCAAAATTGAATTTCTGATTGGTTCTGATGCTTCTGCCGATCGAACAGAAGAAATCATCAACAAATTCTCATCGCAATTTCCGCAAATCAAATTGCATCGCTTTGAAGAGCGTACGGGTAAAGCAGGCATCATGAATCAACTCGCTGAAAAAGCAAACGGAGAAATTCTGCTGCTCACTGACGCCAATGTTTTTTTTACGGAGGAAACCATCTTCGGGTTAGCGAAGCATTTCAAAAATGATTCGATAGCAATGGTGGCCGGTAACATCGTCAATCCTCATGTGAGGCACGATGGCATTTCAAAGCAAGAAAGCCACTACCAGGTTTTGGAAAATCGCCTGAAGTACAAAGAAGGAATTTTGTGGGGAGCGATGATGGGCGCTTTCGGAGGGTGTTATGCAGTGAGAAAAAATTTCTTTTCACCCACCCCACAAAAATTTATCGTCGATGATTTTTACATCACACTCACTGTTCTTGAAAAAGGCGGAAAGGCAATCACGGAATTTAATGCGATATGCTATGAAGATGTAAGTCACATTTTGAAAGAAGAATTCAGAAGGAAAAGCAGGATTGGTGCGGGAAACTTTCAACTCATCAAAAGATTCCGGAAACTCCTTTCTCCTGCAAAAGGTGGAATTGCATTCGCTTTTTTTTGTCACAAAGTTTTACGCTGGCTTGGGCCCTTCTTCATCCTCGCTGCGTATTTGTGTAGCTTCGTGCTTGCGTTTGAACAACGGTTTTTTTATAATGGTCCCGGAATGCCATCACAGCTACTATTATTTTACAAAATCTGTTTTTGGATTCAAACCATTTTACTGCTGATTCCTGTCATTGATTTTATACTAAGCAAACTAAAGATTCATCTTTTTGGTTTACGTTACATCAGTCACTTTTACATGATGAACCTGGCGCTGCTCAATGGATTTTTCAAATTCTTAACCGGAGTGAAACACAATGTCTGGCAACCAACTCAACGGAACCAATCCCGAAAAGACCCACTTGGATAATTTTCAATTCAACACCATAGAAGAAGCTGTCGAAGATATTCGCAACGGCAAGCTCGTAATAGTAGTGGATGATGAAGATCGAGAGAATGAAGGCGATTTCATCACGGCTGCACGAAATGCTACTCCCGAAGTGATCAACTTCATGACGAAAGAAGGAAGAGGAGTTGTTTGTGCTTCCCTCACGGAAGAACGTTGCGAGCAACTCAAACTGGATTTAATGGTGGGAGATAACACTTCTCTTCATAAAACCCCATTCACTGTTTCAGTAGATGCGAGAGTTGGAATCAGCACGGGCACTTCTGCATTTGATCGCTCGAAGACTGTTCTGCTCCTTATTGATGATAAAACGAAACCGGAAGACCTCGCTCGCCCGGGACATGTTTTTCCTCTGAAGGCAATCAAAGGAGGTGTGCTTCGAAGGTCCGGTCACACGGAAGCAACTGTTGATCTTGCAAAACTTGCCGGAGTTGAACCCGCCGGAGTTTTAGTGGAGATCATGCATGATGATGGTTCCATGGCGCGTTTACCGGAGTTGATCAAGGTAGCGAAGAAGTTCAATTTGAAATTAATTTCGATCAAAGACTTGATTCAGTATCGCCTTCAGCATGAAACATTGATCCGCAAAGAAGTTGTTGTTGACATGCCGACGGATTGGGGTCACTTCACACTGCATGCCTATTCACAGCTCAATTCTGATTACGTACATCTTGCCCTGGTAAAAGGAAGCTGGAAGGCGGATGATCCTGTTCTCGTGCGTGTGCATTCATGCTGCCTTACGGGTGATGTGTTCGGCTCGAAGCGCTGCGATTGCGGAGGACAATTGCATGATGCCATGGCCATGGTGGAGCGTGAAGGGAAAGGCGCGGTGATCTATATGAACCAGGAAGGCAGAGGCATCGGCTTGCTGAATAAATTACGCGCGTACGAATTGCAGGAGAAAGGGATGGATACAGTAGATGCAAACCTTCATCTGGGATTTGGAATGGATGATCGCGATTATGGAGTGGGCGCACAAATTCTTCGGGACCTGGGCATTCACAAAATCCGGTTGATGACGAACAATCCTAAGAAGCGTGCAGGAATAAAAGGATATGATATTGAAATTGTAGAGAACGTACCGATTGAACAAGCGTCAAATCCACACAATGAAAAATATTTGCGCACCAAGAGGGATAAGATGGGGCATGAGATTATGAAATAGTTTGGGGTTTGAGTGTGGAGCTTCCAAAGTCACCCGAACTAATCATAGAACAGAAGGCAATCGGTTATTATTCGAAAAGCCTTTTGTCGCTCCGATTAATCAATCTTATCAAGTTGCATGAGTTTGTAGAAATCTCAAAAGGAAGTTAGAAGGCGTATTGATTCAGGTTGTTTCTTCAATCGTGTTCGAATCAATTCTATCCCCGGATTGAAATATCCATAAGTGATCTGAGGAAATTCTTCTTTGATCAACTGCATCACCTTCTTCACTCCTAAACATTCGCCGGTTTCAGTTATGTCAATTTTCTCCAGGTACCAATCAGGATCAATGTTGAAGTTGCGCCACTGAATCATGTTCAGATCAGTTTCGCGAATAAATTTTCTCAGGGCTTCATATTCTTCCACCGCATCGGTCATTCCGGGAAAAACAAAATAGTTGATGGAAGCCCAGCCATTGTATTTGCGAACAACCTTGATGGATTCTGCCAAAGCCTCGAACTCATAATTGTTGGGCAGGTAATATGCTTCGTAAATTTTCTTGCGCACGCTGTTCGTGCTCACGCGAATACTGTTCAATCCTGATTTGCAAAGTTCCTCAACAGCGTCGGGCAGGCTTGCATTCGAGTTAATGTTGATGGAGCCCTTCGAAGTTTTTTTTCTGATCTCGCGAATGGCATCACGAATGGTTTCCCACATCAGCAGTGGCTCACCTTCACAACCCTGCCCAAAACTGATCACAGGATTCGGTGCAGTTTCTAAATGCTCAACTGTGTACTGAGCAATCTCTTCTGCTGTAGGCTTGAACGTCAAACGATCCTGAGTCGAAGTGATGCTTTCCTTTTCCGGCTGAAATGAAATGCATCCGATGCAGTTTGAATTGCAGGCAGGCGAAGTAGGAATCGGCGCTTCATAGCGATTAAGAAAAAAATTTCTTGCCGCAGGACAATGATAGGTAAGCGCGCAATTGTTCCCGATGTGCTGTAATAACCGGTTATCTGGATATTGAGAAATTAGTTTGGTGACGCTTGCCTTCACTTTTTCCTGGTCAAAACTTTTCGGCTCTTGCCTGATGTCTGCATCAACACGTGTGGCAGGCACATAAAACTTTCCATCAAGCCAGCCAACCGCAGTGTAGGCGTATAGTGGCAGCGTGGTTGCATTTTTTTCTTTCACAAAAGAAGAGAGATAAAATTGCGAATGCGCAGGCGCCATCTGTGCAGCTACTGCAAATCCCTTCTCACAAATTGTAGGCTCGCCGGTTTCTTTATCAAATCCAATCGGGCGGCGATCGGGGAGCATAAATACATCACTTCCCTCGGGCAATTCGATAAAATCATCAGCATTCAAAGCCACGGCATCAAATCCTGATCTGCCGCTCATGATAAGGTCATCATCGTCGAAGATGGTGCCTTGTTCGGTAGAATAAACGAGATTGGGAATTTTATTAAGCGACATTTAGCAATCTTCACACTTCATTATAAGTGTGAAGGCAAAAGTAGCTGCTAATTCTTTGTTCAGTTTTCTCCAAAGAGAGGCCTATGGTCAAATTCAGAAATGAAATTTTTACATTTCGAAAGTAATTTTCAAAATCTCTTGAACTGCATTTAAAACTCGTTCAGAAATTATCCTATGAATTGGAAATCTGATTTCATTCTTTGCTGCTTTCTCTTTCTTTCCATCTTTATTTCATGTAAACATGAAACTCGTGTTCAGGTCAAAGACTTTAGCCATCTCGTCCCATATCGCAGCGGAAGTTTATGGGGAATTTGCGATACTGAAAAGCACATCATCATCCCGGTTAAGTATGATGAGGGCGGGATCATCAATGATACCATGGCAGAGGTTCAGCTCAAACACCGGATAACGTTTATCAATGTACAGGGAAAGGAAATTTTTCCTTTTCCCTACTTTGAATTCGACGGGTTTTCAGAAGGCATGGGTTTGATCAGCGAGATGAAAAAGTTCGGGTTTATTGACATGAGTGGTAAAGAAATTGTTGCGCCGAAGTACGATGATGCCACACCATTTTATCACGGTGTTTCGAAAGTAAAAATCGGAAGCAACTACGGATTCATTGATAAGCAGGGCAAGGAAATAATTCCGGTCATTCACTCTTATGTTGATCAGTATCACGAAGGGACCTTCAAAGCGATATCAGAAACCAAACTTGCGGTGTATGATACACTCGGCAACATCATTATTCCTTTTCAGTCGGGTGCCGTGGATAAATTCAGTGATGGATTGATTCGGGTGTTTGACTCCGGCACGAATTGCTATAAGGACATGAAAGGGAATACACGATTCTGCTCTCACTATCCTGAATGTTCTTCTTTCGTGAATGGTCGTGCGTATGCGGGAACAGAAGAGCATTATGGATTAATGGATAAGAATGGAAAGATGATTACGTCTCCCATTTTTGAAGAGATGCGATTCAGTGATTCAGGTCCTACACTTGTTATGCTGGAAGGATTAGCCGGCTATCTTGATTCATTGGGAAATCCCGTGATTCCGCTTCGATACAATTTTGCTGAGCCTTTCGTGTATGGCTTTGCTTCAGTGAGTATGGATGATGAAAAGATGGCGCTGATCAACCGGAAGGGAAAAATTTTAACACCTTTCAATTACGACAGACTTTTCATCTCTCAGCCCGATGTGATCCTCTTCACCAAAGATCACAAGATGGGTTTGATGGATACCTCCGGTCACGAGCTTACCGGCGCCGTGTACGATCAAATCCAAACAAGCGCGTATTCCGAAAAGATTGCTGCCATCGGCGATCTCAGTAAATTCTATGAACCACTTGACATTCTTATTGTGGAGCAAAATGATAAATACGGCTTCATGAATAAGCAAGGCAAAGAACTGTGTGCGGTAAAGTATGATGAAGTGAAACCGTTCTCAGAAGGTCTTGCAGCGGTGTGCTTGAGCAATAAATGGGGTTACATCAATACAAACGGTGAGGTGGTGATCCCACTGAAATATGAATCGGCCGCTAAATTCAAAAATGGACTGGCCCGGGTAGGAACATCTGATCATTATGGGTACATCAACAAGCGCGGTGTTGAATTTTTTGATGACAATCCTCAACCTCCAACGCATTGATCAGAAATATTTCAGGTAACTCATTTTAGTCTTGAGGTGTTCATCATTCGGTGAGTACTTCATCCCGGTTTCAAGCAACTCTCTTGCTTTCGCCTTATTACCTCTTCTAACAAAATACGATGACGCCTCTCCATAACCCCAATCAATCATATCGTCATCCAATTCAATGTTCGGATGTTCTTTGAAGAAAGCTTCAAAGGAGGATAGATACTTTGCTCCCGCTTCTCCTTTGTTATGATTGAAACTGTTGCCTGCCACCTGCAGGTAGAGATTCGTGTAGAGCATTTGAAACGCTTTGTTCTCGAGGAGGAAAGGAAAGGACGCCGTGTAATAATTGATCGAGTCCAGGATATCTTTTTCATCGAGGTCTCTTTTCATATATAGTTGCTTCAACACCGCTTCAGAGGTTAAGGAATGAATCTTAAGATTGTTGGGATGAATAGAAGCTGCCTGTTTTAAGCAGGTAATTGAAAGTGTGAAATCTGATTTCATTGCTGCTGCCATCCCGAGATAGTAATAGTGGATGAAATTGATCTCATTTATCGCTGAAGTATCAGTTATATTTTCAAGGAGATAGGAATGGAACTGCAGATAGTGTGCCTGATCATTTTGATTGATCAGCAATTCATCGGCGATCTTTTCGTAGTAAGCAGTCGCATTTTGTTTTGCCTGTTCAAGATTCGTGTAGTTCACATACTTTACAAGGTATTCCTTCCGGGCGTCATAGTTATTGATAAAGTCATCACCCAAAAGATTTTCAAGGCATGAAATGATCAGGAAGGATGTGCTGGCCTGCGGGTAAAGGCGGTACGATTTTTCAAATTCAATGAGCGCCTTCGCATAGCGGTTGCTTTGCAACAACTCTACCCCTCTGTTGTAATACTGAATTCCCGCAAGCTGAACCAGTGTGATGTTGGAATCGGTATAGTAAGATTTGTAGAACAGATCGTCAATGGAACCTGCAGCCACTTCTTTTTCAGAAAGAAGTTTCTGCGCCTTTAGAAAGTTCACGTATTTCTTCTTGAAGTCCTCGCCCATGCTCACGATCCGGCCTTCGGGGTCGGTACTTTCAACCAGGATATTTTCCCTGCCGGGATTTACGATGATGTAAACATGCGTGGGCTTTTCTTTAATGGCATAATGGATGCCCAGCTTATCGAAGATCATCGCATAAAGCGCAGAGGCGGTTACACAATTGTAAGTTCCGTCTTCAAAGATTTGATTGAAGAATGCACTCAGTTGGTACTTGGTAAAAAACTTCTTATGAGTCTTATCGAAATAATTTTGAACGGTTTTACTGAAGGTCTTCGACGGCTTCTCAGCTTCCATTTGGGCTGCAAAATCAGTGACGGATTTTTCAACGGAGCGTATCTCGTTTTCAGTAGTTGCAGAATCAATCACCATGAAAAGCTTTACAGAGCTGCATTCCTTGTTTTCGCTGATGGCTTCAAAAACCAGCTGCTCCGCGGCAGAATTGAAATGCAGCTTTGTTATTGGCAGTTGAACAACATTTTGACAATCTCCGATGGAAACAAGGAAACAATAAGCCGCAATGAAAAATAAATTCTTCATGAGATGAAGGTAGGACAAAATCTTTGCCTCTGAATCAGCGCTAATAATTTTATCTTTATGTAAAGATTGATTGTATGAAGCAGTTCCTTCCCGCTGTATTTCTGATAATATGTTCAAATGTATTTGCTCAATCGTATTCAACCTTTCACAAAAATCGTCCGGCATATTATCAGTTCAACAGCTACGATGTTTTTTACCAGCAGGCAGCGGTTGCCATTGATTCGTTTGATGTGAGTGGAAGTGACACCATATTTTTTCAATCGCCAATAATTGACTATGATAACGGGAACGGTTGCTACATCAAAGCACATGATACTTCCTTTGTCGGCGCATCAAGTATTCGAAATAACAATGGCGATGATTTCTTTTTCAACAAGAGCAATGACTCAATTTATTTCAATAACTCCTCTTCACTTAATCAAAGCTGGACGATGCATCGCTTCACGAATGGTGATGTGATCAAAGCAACTGTTCAATCCATTGATGAAGTTTCTGTTTTGGGAGTGGATGACAGCGTGAAGACAATTAAACTGCAGGTACAAGACAGCATCGGAAACAACATCAATAATATTTTCAACGGAAAAATTTTCAGAGTAGGAAAATCAACCGGATTTGTGAACGGCTATTCGCTGTTTCATTTTCCATTTGATACGATTGCATTTTCATTAGTAGGGATTGAAAATCCATCACTCGGGTTGTCGAGCGAGAATCTTACACCGGAAAAGATTTTTGATTTTGATGTTGGTGATAGGTTTGATTTTTCACATGACCAGGGCTTTGAACCAATATCTCATAGTAGTTTTCGCGAAACAGATAGCATTCTTTTGAAGACGATCTCTCCTGACGGTGATACAATAACTTATCAAGTTGGCTTCATTAACTGGAACTTTGGAAACTACATGTATGATATTTGGGATACGGTTGTCTCAGGATTGAAGCAATGGGAATTTATTTTATCATCCCATAATTTTTTGTTAAACAGATCCTACCAATATTTCGATGGCGGCTATGAAAATGATTATCATTTTCTCGTTGAAGCTTTTTACAACTCATCGCTGCCGGTATTGCAAAACCAACCGGATTATTTTATTCCCGGAGGAAATGATTGCTTGAATTGGTTAGTAGCCGATGATTACTATAACGATTTTTATGGTGCTGGCTTGGGGAAAGTAATGTCTTATTATGGTAATTGGGGCATGAACGGTTGGATGTACGAAAGTCTTGTTTACTACAACAAGAATGGAGTTGAGTGGGGTGACTCAATTAAGTGGTCGGTGATTACGGAGGTAAATAATTTTGATAAAAAATCAATTAGGATATTTCCTAACCCTGCTCACTCCCAGCTTTTCCTCTCCGGGAATTTCTCTCCATCCCAGACTAATTTCATTCTGCTGAATGCTCTCGGAGAAGAAATGAAGCTGAATCAACTTTCAAATCAATTCGGTTCAGTTTCATTCGATGTTCATTCACTGCCACCGGGTTGCTATGTTTTGCAAGTGAGTGATGAAAATCATATTCAGAATTTGAAGTTCATCAAGAGCTAAAAACTGAAATTTCTTAGGGAGGCGTTTCGCTTCCTTGCGAAAAGTCGCGATGGTTGCAATCTTATGGTCTTCTAATGGCACTGGCCTTTAGCTTTCCTGCTTTTATGAGCCTCACATCTTCAACTGGTCGCGAATACCCTGAAGAATTTCCTCCTTAGTTGGCTCGTGACCTTCTTCTTCAATTTTTGCAAAGCCAAGATTCTTCACGAGTTCAAGCATGAACGGATATTTTTTTTCAGGAACTTCAATCGTCAGGAGTTGCATCAATGAAAATTTACAGATACAAAATTAGGGAACTCGCTTTTCACGTTTCACCTCTCACGTTTCACGATTCCAACTCTTCCCCATCAAATTACACATCTTATAAAGCAACCGCGCTCCCACATTCGCATCCCACTCATCATCGCCGGGAGAAACTTCATTCAAATCACATCCAATAATTTTTCTTCCCGAATCAACTACTGATTTGATGAGATAAATTGCCTGCTCAAATTCCAATCCTCCGGGCACGGGAGTGCCTGTATGCGGACAAAGCTTTGGATCGAGCCCGTCAATGTCGAAGCTGATGTAAATATGCTGCGGTAGCTCGCTCACGATTTTGTCGCAGAGTGAACTCCAGGTTTCCCCTTCAAACATTTTTCGCTTCATCTCTGCATCGAAGAAAGTTCTTACCCTGCCGTTTGAATTTTGAATTACATCCATTTCTTCCTGGCAATAATCACGAATCCCAACCTGCACTAATTTTTCCACCTGCGAAATCTTCAGTGCATTGAACATGATGGAAGCATGAGAGAATTCAAAACCTTCATACGCATTTCTCAAATCACAGTGTGCATCAATCTGAAGAATTCCGAATTGCGGATTGTGCTGAGCAAGCGCCTCCATGAAACCAAGAGGCGTGCTGTGATCACCGGCAAGCAACACGGGAAGTTTCTTCTTGCTGATGATGTAAAGCATTTTTTGCTTTACCCAATTTCTTAATGATTTTCCTGAAGCATTTATTTCATCGAGAATCTGTTTTCCCTTATCAATTTCACTTGCACCTGCCTCGAACCATTTGAGATACTTCACTACTTTTTTTCGAAGCGATTTACTCTGCTTCAAAATATCTTTGTCAATCTTCTTCATAAATATCCCCCGCTTCCAGGCATCTTCCACATCAGCATCATACAAATCAACCTGCTTTGATGTTTCAAGAATTGCTTTCGGAGCGCGTGCAGTTCCTGCCGAATAAGAAACGGTCACTTCCCATGGAACAGGCAACACAATGATGTCTGATTCTTCTTCATTAAATGGAAGCCCGTACAGATTTTTGCCGGAAGCCACACCATTCGGATCGAAGCGTTTTATTTTTTCTTCTTTGGAATTCATAATGTAAGTAAGAATGTCAGGATGGAATTTCCTTTAATAATTTTTGAATTTCCTTAGCAGAGATGTCGTCTTTCTCTCCTTTCGAATAAATTGAGAAGAGGTACACAGTATCTTATCACTTTCACCTGAGTCATCACTCGACCGCCACCGCTTTTGCCTTTGCCTTTGGAAGCAATAGCGAGTCGAATCTTGTAAACATTATTGCCGAGGTATTCCCCTTGAAACGGATTCAAGACAAGAGAAGTCAATTAACTCATCAATTTCATTCGTGAGCGAGTGATATTTTTTGGTGAGCCGTTTTGATTCACTTTCAAAATTCTCAGTGGTTTCAACCTTGAAGTTCACGGATAAATTCTTTTGCAGGTCTCGATTTCATTTTTCCTTCTTCAATCAATTTCACCTCTTGAAGTCCGCGTCGAATGCCTTCAAGAATTTCTTCTTTTGAGGGCTCGTCGTCGCTTTCATTTTTCACTTTCACAAAATCGAAATTGTGAATGAGTTCCATGAAGAATTTGAACTTACTGTCTTTGATTTTTATGGTAATTTCTTTCATGGAGTAAAAATACAAAAGCAATTGACGTTGCGCTGCCGACATGTATCGGCTAATCTGTTGAATTGGTGAAGTATCAGTTCCTCTATCTTGAATCTTGTTTCTTATGTAGTAACTTTGTTGTTCTCTAACCTCCATGAAAAAGATTCACATCGTCGGGCTGGTCATCGTTGCTATTGCAATTGGCGCCATCATAACTCTTGCGAGTAATTACAGTACCTATGAAACCTTCTCGAGTGCCAAAGGAGAGTCAAACCGGGATTTCAAAATAATAGGACAACTTGATAAGAGCAAGGAAATGTACTATGACGCTCAAAAGGATCCAAACTATTTTACATTTTGGATGAAGGACAAGGACAGTGTAGCGTGCAAGGTTATTTTGTATACCACTAAGCCTGCTGAGTTTGAACGCACAGATCAAATTGTTGTGACCGGCAAAATGAAAGGTAATGAGTTTGAAGCGAAGAGTGTACAAATGAAATGTCCTTCAAAATATAAAGCCGACGAAACAGTGTTTTCAAAGCCACAGATCAACAGTTAATGCACCAAACATTCAAAATAGATTGTACTCCGGCAGGCAACTCCACCGGAGTTTTTTTTGACTCTGCCGGGGTTAGCTTGGGCGATCTTACTTTTACATCCTCGAACCGCACCTAAAATGAATATTCAGTTTGAAGGTGAACACCTTCTTGCCGGGCAGATCGGACAGATTTCAGTTTACACAGCGTTTACTTTTTCACTTGTCGCGGCGATAGGTTTTTTCATTTCTTCCTTCTCAAAAATCCCTGAAGCGCAAAAATCATGGAAGCAGTTTGCACGCGTCGCATTCTTTATTCATGCAGCCGGAGTCATTGGCATCATCGTTACGCTTTATATTATCATTCACAGTCACTGGTTCGAATACTATTATGCATGGGAACACTCGAGCCTGGCGCTGCCGATGAAATATTTGCTCGCCTGTTTTTGGGAAGGGCAGGAGGGAAGTTTTCTTCTCTGGATGTTTTGGAATGCAGTCCTGGGTGCGGTATTGATTTTTTCCCTTCGCGAAAATCAATCGAGAGTGCTTAGTGTATTTTCAGTAGTACAGGTATTTCTTGCTTCGATGCTGCTCGGTACCTATTTCTTCGAATATAAAGTCGGAAGCACTCCCTTCGCGCTGCTGCGTAATGAAATGCAGAACGCACCCATCTTTCAGCAGGCAGATTATCTCAACTACATCCAGGATGGCAATGGTTTGAATCCGTTGCTTCAGAATTATTGGATGGTAATACATCCTCCTGTTTTGTTTTTAGGATTTGCTTCTACTCTTGTTCCGTTTTCCTTCGCGATGGGTGCCCTGATGAGTCGCGACTTCGGAAGATGGACAAAATCAGTTTTACCATGGTCTCTTTTTTCATGCGCTGTTCTTGGAACAGGAATTATGATGGGTGGCGCTTGGGCGTATGAGTCACTTACGTTTGGCGGCTATTGGGCGTGGGATCCTGTAGAGAACGCATCGCTTGTTCCGTGGCTGATTTTGATCGGCGGCGTTCACACGAATCTTGTGTATAATAAAACCGGAAGAGCATTGCGCACGACGTACATTTTTTATTTTCTCTCCTTCATCCTTGTCCTCTATGCAACATTTCTCACGCGCAGCGGAATTCTCGGCAATACTTCTGTTCATGCCTTCACTGATCTTGGCATGAGCGGACAGTTATTGATTTACATGGCGTCACTTTCTATTCCTGCCATTGTAATGCTTGTGATTTTTTGGAAAAGAATTCCAACAATCAAGGAAGATGAAAAGATTTTGTCTAGGGAGTTTTGGGTTTTCATTGGCTCGCTCGTGTTTCTGATTTCCGCGGTGCAAATCACGTTCACCACTTCCATACCGGTGTGGAATAAAATATTCGGAACAAACTGGGCACCGCCCACAGATCAGGTTGCTCACTACAATGCGTTTCAAATTCCGATTGCGATTGTAATTCTGCTTCTTGCCGCATCTGCACTCTATCTGAAGTTTAAAAATTCTGATCTGAAAGTTTTTTGGAGAAGAATGGGAATCGTTGCTGCGGTCGCATTGCCTGCTACCCTCATCATTGCCCTCTTCGGGAAAATGTCAAACATCGAAAATGATCTGCTGCTCTTTGCCGGGATCTTCGGCGTGATCGCAAATTTCTATTACATCACCATTGTGCTAAGAGGAAAAATGCATTTGTCAGGCGCCGCTGTGGCTCACTTTGGTTTTGCAATGTTGTTGATTGGTATCCTTATTTCTTCTGCGAAGAAGGATACCATTTCTTACAACAACATGGGAATTAATTATGGGAAGGAATTCACTGCAGAACAGGAGAAAACAAATTTGCTTCTGTACAAAAATACTCCTGTAAAATTGCGGGAGTTCATAGTCACTTATGCAGGAGATTCTGCAGCACCGCCGAATTACTATTACAAAGTGAATTATGAAGTGTTTGATTCCGCGAAAGGAAAACTGAAGGACAAATTCACGCTTTACCCCAATGCGCAAATCAACCCGAAGATGGGATTGATTGCGAGCCCTGATACCCGGCATTACTGGTCAAAAGATTTATACACTCATGTGACTTCTGTTCCCGATAAGTCAAAGGAAGAAAATGAAGCTGAACCGAAGTTCAGGAACGATACTCTGAAAATCGGCGACACTATTTTTACTTCTAACAGCTATGTGATTCTCGAAGGGCTGGAACGAGTTACGCAATCTGATAGGGTGAAAATTGAAGCAAACGATCTTGCAGTTCAGGCAGATTTGAAAGTGAAAACGCTTGATGGCAATGCGTATGAAGGCAAACCGATTTATTACATCCGGGACTACCGTGCATATTTTTACGATGATGAATTGCCCGATCTTGGATTAACCTTTCGCCTCGCTCAAATCGTTCCTGATTCACATGCGATTGTTCTTGCCGTAGCTGAGAAAAAACCGGAAAAGGATTTTATCGTAATGACTGCGATTGTATTTCCATTCATCAATTTGCTTTGGCTTGGCGCTCTTATCACTATCACAGGATTTCTTATTAGCATTGTGCGGATTTGGCAGAAGAGAAGACAGACGAAAGATGTAAGACTTAAGACGTAAGACTTGAGGACGTAAGACTCTTGGACATGAGATTCGCGGACGTGTTTGACAAATGACCATTGACTACCATTCGCCATTGACTACTCACCATTCACCACTCACTGAATGAAAATTGAAAAGAAGGATGTGAGACTTAAGACACAAGACTCGTGGATGTAAGATTCGCGGACGTGTTTGACAAATGACAAATGACTATTGACCATTGACTATTCACCATTGACTATTCACCATTCACCATTCACTAAATGAAAATCGCCATCCTCGGAGCAGGCAACGTAGGCTATCAACTCGCCTGGCACTTAAATAACAATGGTCACCAGATTGTTCAGGTTTTTAGCCGCCATTTGCCGGCAGCAAAATTCATTGGCAACCTGATGGATATTGCATGCACCGATAAAATCGAAGAGATCACAAAAGGCGCTGACATTTATTTGCTTTCGATAAGGGATGATGCGATTGAAGAAGTAGTGAAGCAACTTCGGCTTGGTGACAAAGTGATTGCGCATACATCAGGAACGGTACCGATGAAAATTCTTGAACAGGTCAGCACAAACTATGGCATCTTTTATCCGCTTCAAACTTTGTCAAGGAATGTATCAGTAGATTTCGGGGTGCTTCCGATCTGTTTAACCGCTTCCAATGACTTCACGAAAAAAACTTTGATAGAGCTTGCAGGCACCCTTACTTCAAAAATTGTTGAAGTGGATGATGAGAAAAGATTAGCGATTCACATTGCCGGGGTGTTTGCCAACAATTTCACGAATCATCTGTTTTCTGTCTCACAAATGGTTTTGGAAAAAACCGGGTTGTCATTCGAAATCATGAAACCACTGATCAACGAAACGGTTCGCAAAATTCAGAATCATGATCCGCTCAATGTTCAAACTGGGCCAGCTATTCGTCATGATGATCACACCATTGAGCGCCATTTAAAATTTCTGGAGGAGGATGGCCGCTTCGCCGCTCTCTATAAAATTTTGAGTGATGATATTCGGAAGTATGCGAAGGAAAATTAATTGGCAGCATTCAAATTCGGATGGTTCCAATTTTGACAAAAGGTCATTTTGCTGATATTTCAGGAATGTATCATCGAACTTATTGAAACTTTTCTTCCCCTTTTTGCTTATAAACTGAATCAACATGCCTTCCTCCTTGTTTGGATAACTCATGACTGAATTTCTAACAATCTTTGCTACTTTCGACCTATCTTTGTTTATTCACTGATGCGGCACTATTTCCTTCTTATCTTTTGCCTTCTTTGCTATTTGCAATGTGTGTTTGCGCAATGCGGCGGCTCTCCTGATCAATGTTACGGCACGCAATCTTATACAGCAAATCCAGCCCCAATTAACGGTTTATACAATGGTGGTCAAGTTGTGACTTTCTGTTATACCATGCAGAACTATAATCAGTGCAGCGCTAACTGGCTTCACACAATTGATCTCGATTTCGGACCCGGTTGGGATATGACTACACTCACTCCTGTTAGTTTGCCAATGTCATGCGATGGCCAGGGTAACTGGGGATTTTACATGAGTACCACTTCTGTAAATACAGGACAAACTTTTGGCCCCTGTTTCTCTTATGATTCGCCTTCCGGCTCACCGTTCGGAGTCCTTGATGGAAACCCCGGTAATAACTTTGGCGACAATTGTACATCAAACACCTGGATCTGGTGCTGGACAATTCAGGTAGCTTCAGGATGCAACAACCAAAGCTTGAGTGTGGATGTAAAGGCAATTGGTGACGGCACAGGCGGCTCATGGACATTCGACATCTGCCCGGGAGTCCCTTACAACATCTGCAATGCGACGTGTAGCTCTTGTCACATGCATCTGACAAATTCTGTTGTTAATCCGACATGCGCTAATAACAATGGTTCGATTACACTTTTTCCTGATAGTGCAATCGGCAGCGTAACATATTTATGGACACCCGGCGGGCAAATAACGCAAACTGCCGTTGGGCTTTCATCAGGAACTTACATTGGAACAGCAACAGACAGCATTGGATGCGCAGTGTCTGATACCTTCACGTTGAGCTTTATCAACCCGGTTTCCTTAACTACCACCACAACCGATGCTAAGTGTTACGGCTCTTGCGACGGTACAGCATTTATCTTTCCACACGGTGGAACGGAGCCTTACACTTACATTTGGAACACTGGACAAACTACTTCCTCCGATACTGCATTATGCGCAGGCACTTACTATGCAACAGTGACTGATTCAAACTCTTGTGCAGTGATTGATACATTCACCATTATCCAACCACCAAAAATTGACCTTACCCTTTCAGAGACAGATGCCACATGCTTTGGTAGCAGTGATGGTTCTGCCACTGTAAATGCAAGCGGCGGCACCGGCATCTTCTTTTATCTGTGGCAGCCATCAAATCAATCTGGTTCAACGGCGGTAAACCTTGCAGCAAATACTTACACCGTTACGGTGACGGATACAAAAGGGTGTATTACGGATACTACCATCACGGTGAATAGCCCTGCGGAAATTCAAATCAATCCCACCATCACTGATGTAACTTGTTTTGGCTTTAGTGATGGTGCGATAAATACGAATGTTTCGAATGGTGTTCCGCCATATCAGTATTTGTGGCTGAACATCGGGAG
The DNA here is from genome assembly GCA_035638255.1 of Chitinophagales bacterium. Classification (GTDB taxonomy): domain Bacteria; phylum Bacteroidota; class Bacteroidia; order Chitinophagales; family UBA10324; genus DASRAJ01. The sequence goes on along the minus strand of DASRAJ010000146.1, from coordinate 9,993 downwards.
TACAGGCACCTCAAGCTCGAATTTGCTTGCAGGAATCTATCCGTTACTGGTTACAGATGCGAACGGATGTATTCAACTCGATTCCATTGAAGTAACTCAGCCCGATGTATTATCCGGAACCCTTGAGGTGATCCCGGCGAGTTGCCCGATCGCAAATGATGGTTCTATTGTGATGAATCCTACCGGTGGAACGCTGCCTTATTTTTATGAATGGAATAATGATGGTGCGCTGACCGGTGCAGGATTGTATGCACAGAGTGCAGGATTGAATACAGTAGTGGTAACTGACAATAATGGCTGCACCTTCACAAAGAGTGACATCATTCCTGCCTTGCCTGATTTCATTGCAGATGCGGGACATGATACTTCTATCGAGTTAGGAACACGAGCCACACTGAGAGCAACAGTAAACCGCACAGGAATTTTTCAATATAATTGGACACCGGGTTATCATTTGACCGATAGTATTGCCGCTATCACGGAAGCGTATCCGTATGTCACTACAACATACATGGTTAAGATCACAGAAATAAGTTCAGGATGTAATGATGATGATACTGTGACAGTAAAAATTCTTCCGACTGAATACATTCTTTTCCCAACTGCATTCACACCGAATGGTGATGGATTGAATGATGTGTTTCTTCCCATTTCAGGCGATTTAATTGTAATGGAAAGCCTTAAGATTTTCAACCGCTGGGGCAACTTAGTCTTTAGTGATAAGACTCGCGGTTGGGATGGTACTTTTAACGGGCTGGTCGAGGAGATTGGCACATACGTGTACGAAGTAACATATAAGGTTGAGGGAAGAGATAATCTTTATTCCAAGAAAGGAAGTGTTACTCTGCTTCGATAAACGCTTTCCGGCTTCACGTTGAATTCCCTCAGGATTTTTTCTGAGATTAAAGAAGATTCTTTCTAAATGACAGCAGGTGCTATTCATCATTTAGAAAGAATCTTCTTTTACCTTCAGCAGACACAATTATCTTATGATTTATCTGCGTGAAAGTTGAGTAAAAATTATCCTTTACATGGCGATCTTGTATTTTGCAAACTGAAAATTGCCGATTGCCAACTGCATGATGTTGGATGAATGAAACAATAAAAAATATTCTCAATGAAATAACCGATGCAATCATCTTCGGAAACTTTTTCATTTCAGTCTGTGCAGCATCATTAGTGCTGGAAAGTTATCTGCTTCTTGGTCACAGGCCGGTGTTTGATGGACTCACCTTCTTCGTTTTTTTTTCCACACTTGCCCTTTACAATTTTCACAGGCTCATCGGCATAAGAAGAATCAAGCCTGAAGATCGCGGCTTGATTACCGGGTGGGCAGCGAAGCATCAGTTTACACTACTGATGTGCATCATCATCGGCATCGGCGGCAGCGGTTTTTTTGTGTTTCAGCTTTTTTCAAAAACACAAATTTTCTTTACACTCATTCCTCTTGCCGCAGTTTCAATTTTTTATGAGCTGCCACTTGTGAAATATAACAAGCAGTTTGAGCGAATAAGAAATCTATGGATGAGCAAAGCATTCTTGATTGTCGTGGTATGGACAATCACCACAGTATTGCTTCCTGCGATGAATATTCACTTTCGCCTGTTGAACTACAATGTAATACTCGTGATGGTCGAGCGATTGATTTTTATTTTCATTCTCGCTCTGTCATTTGATGCCCGTGATGTGGAGTTCGACAGAAAAGACAATCTGAAGACCATTCCGATTGTTTATGGTGAAGAAAAGACCACGCAGCTGTACAAGATTTTCTCCATTTTGTTTTTTATCATCATCATTATTCACTACATCATCATCGCTCACCGGTGGGAAACGGGAATCGCAATGACTATAAGTTGCGCACTCACCTATTTCGCAGTGATTAAATCACCACCGCGCAAATCAGATTACTACTACATGTTTTTGGTGGATGGGATGATGCTCGTGCAGTTTCTGCTTGTGTGGATCTCGGGATAGCAGAACGATAAGTGAATAATTTTTTTTAGTGTTTCGTCCACAAGTCTTATGGGCATCTCTAAAAAACTACCACTAACCCTTCTTTATCAGGAGAAGGAATCAGGATGACGAAATAAAATGAAGGTGTTTAGAGATGCCCTTATGTCTTACATCCGCAAGTCTCACGTCCGCAAGTCTTACGTCTTGTTTCAAATCACATTCATAGCGCTTGCGAAGAAAGTGCCCACGAAAGGAAAAGAAACCCAAACCCACTGCGGTTGAAACATGAGTAACAGAACCATTGCTGTAATGGCTAACGCAGTTAACAACCAATACATGCCGCGGGATTTCTTTTGTGTTTCTTCCATGGGAGAAAATGTTTTGCCGAAGGGATACTTCTGAGAAGCGGTGCAAATGTAATGGCTGAATCGGGAAATGAAAAATGAAAGGGAAAGTTTTATCTTCATTGTATGAACGTGGAAGAGATACATTCAATCCCCAAGGTGTTCAACCCTCTGCAGTGATTCATTCCGGTGAATTGGAGGATTCAATTAAAGTTCGGGATGAATGAGCGTTTAAACAATACGGTGCCGAGAATATTTCAAAGAATACAACCCAAAATTGTGGTTGTTTAATAATTATTTTTGACCTCATGGATATCAAAGCACATTCAAATTTCATCATCGCTTCCTACTTTATTTTTGTTGTCGCTGGACTTGGTCTTGTTAAATATTTCTACTTTCCAGGTATATCAGCAAAAGACATTGCAGTGGCTATCTTTAATTTAGCCTTCTTTATAGGACTTGGTTTTCTTGTAAGACAAGGTTTCAAATGGACAAAATATTTATTGTTGGTATTAACAATATTTGGTTTAATAAATATTCAGCATGCTCTTGGTTATGTAATTCAAAACCCGAATGTTATTAGTTTGACTGTTATTATGCAGAGACTCATTTTACTTTTGGCAACTATATTATTATTTGTAGTTCCAGCAACGGTTAGAAAAGATATTACGGACAATAATTATTTAGACAAAGAAGTATAAACCTATCGAAGAAATTAATTTAAACGGCAGGTACCAAGGGGTAGTAAAAAGGCTGTTTATAGTTTAGGAAAGTTTGTCATCCCCAACCTATTTGTGACTTAGCTGAAAGTTCATTGGCTCCGAAGCCGCCCTTCATCTATCCCCGGATGTTGTCTCATGTCGCTCCCACAAGGAAGTTATTGCAAAAATTTAACAAAGTCAATAGCGAAAAAAAATAGTTAGGCGCGGAGTTCTTTATATTACTTCTTCTCCAATATCGCATTCGTTATTCAGCCGATGAATGGAGTTGATTTTGCGCGTTATAAATTTTTATACTACACTTATGTGTTCCTCATTGCTGAAAAACGCTTTTTTTATTGCCTGATCAATACGAAAACCTGTGAATTATGTAACACTTCTCCAAAGTTATGTAACATTTAAGGGATTTAAAGGGGCGACCTTTGCGTCGTGAAAAATAATTTCCATCTTAAATCCAATTTAATATGAAAAGTAAATTATTACTTGTTATTGCTGCCGTTACTCTGTTATGTCCTCCGAATATAAGTTTCGGACAGGCGCCTGATTTAGGCACTGCAGCCGATTTTGTTCTCTTTTCTACGAATGGAGCAGTGAGCAACTCCGGTATCTCACAGCTTACAGGTAATGTAGGCACAAATAATGGGTTCAGCACGGCCTTCGGAAACGTGAATGGCGTGATGCACGATAATGATGGTGCAAGTGCGCAATGCGCAGCAGACTTGCTGATTGCTTATAACCAATTAGACACTGCCACGGCAACCTTCTTTCCCGCACCTTTGCTTGGAAACGGCGACACGCTTATTGCAGGTGTGTATTCTATTTCCAGTGCAACAACCCTGAACTTAAATCTTACTTTAAATGCACAGGGTAATTCCAATGCCGTATTTATTTTTCAAATCGAGGCGCCTCTTTCTACAAATGCAGATTCAAAAATCAAATTGATTAATGGCGCTCATGCATGCAATGTGTTTTGGAAAGTGGAAGGTTTGGTAAGCATGGCTTCCGGAACTATCATGAGGGGAACTGTAATTGCGAATAATGCAGCAATTAATATGAGCGCCGGTGTCAAGCTTGAAGGAAGAGCACTTTCGACCACAGGGGCTATTACTGTTGACGGCGTTCTTGCATCTACTCCAACCGGCTGCGGAAGTCCCATACTCACCGGACCGGGTGCTCCTGCACTTCTTTCCACAGAGTGTTATGCACTGTTTTCCGGTAATGGGCCGGTCACAAACAGCGGGGTAACCTATGTTACAGGTGATGTTGGAACGAATGTCGGGTTGACTACCGGCTTCCTTCCTTTGTACGTAACGGGTACTGTTCATACCATACCTGATGGTTCTACTGCGGCGTGCGCGGCTGATTTGCTGAATGTCTATACTTATCTCAACACCCTGCCTTATGATATTGAATTGTTGTATCCTGCTCAGTTTGGAAATAACCTGGTGCTTACCCCCCATACTTACCTTATGAATGGAGCTGTAACCTTTACAGATACCCTTTACCTCAATGCCGGAGGCAAGCCCGATGCTATATTTGTTATCCAGGTAAACGGCGCCTTTTCAACAAGCACGTTTTCAAATGTTATGTTGACCAATGAAACGCAGGCAAAAAATGTGTATTGGAAGATTGACGGGGCCGTGGACATCACTGACTCATCAGTTTTTAATGGAACGATTGTGTGCAATAACGGCGCAATCAGCTTAGACCTGGGAACCACACTTAACGGAAGAGCGCTTACAACCGACGGAGCTTTAAATACTGCTGCTATAACTGCGACCATGCCTCCCGGCTGCCTCGCCACAGAGATCACTTCTTCTATTCCAAATACAAATGAAGCGGCCACCATAACTCCAAATCCTTTCAGTACGTCCATCACCATCTTCATGAACAATGTATCACAAATGAAGAACTGCGAATTGAGGATGTTCAATGTTTTGGGAAAAGAGGTGATGAATGCCACCGTCACGGAACAATCAACCACTTTTCAAACAAGTAATCTTCCCTCAGGAATTTATTGCTACAAAGTGATCAGCAAAAATGAAATGATGCAATCAGGCATTCTGGTTTCACAGCAGTAAAGAATCTTTGTGAAAGATCATTTTTTCTCCAGTATCGCATTTGTAATCCTGCTGATGCAGGTCAATTGATTTTGTTCATTGTAAATTTTTATCTCCCACACATGTGTACTTCTGCCGATGTGAACGGGTTTTGTAATTCCATAGACAAATCCTTCACGTGACGCCTTAATGTGATTCGCGTTGATCTCTAAACCTACTACAGCATTTTTCTCCATGTCAATAATCATTAGTGAAGCTAAGCTGCCAAGGGATTCAGCCAGCACCACGCTCGCTCCTCCATGCAGTAATCCCATCGGTTGCACGGTTCGATGATCTACAGGCATTCGCGCACGAAGAAAGTCATCACCGATTTCGAGGAACTCAATACCGATGTATTCCTGCATCGTGTTCTTATGCGCTTCGTGAAGTTTTTCGAGAGTCCAGTTTTGTTTCCAGAGCATTGAAGAGTTAGTAAATTTTTTTTTAAGGAATAACTTTGAATGATTGAATCGCGGTTCTCATTTTCTGCTTATTCAAACAATCTATTCCCCTGAAGTAAATTAAATATCTTCCGTCAAAAATGTATCCCCAGCATTCTCCGTTTTTGCCCACCCCATAATATTCTTGTTTCTCAGGAACGGAAAGATTAATAGTTTGAGTAGTATCGCTTGATTGCTTCCAGGTTGCATACAAATTTCCCTCGCTAAATGTGCTATCACTATCATCAACTATTGCAACTCCAAAATTTCGGTCATCAAAGATGTGAAACTTGCGTTCGTAATTCTTTGTAGTGTTCGCTACATATTTTGATTTGGGAAGTTCAATTTCAAATTTTGATTTACTATCCGGACCCTTCCATGAAATAATCTCTATTGAATCGGAAAAAGATTTGCTGATGTGAAGGCGAAAGGGTTGGGAACAAGTTAGTTCCATCATTCCAAAAGTGTAATGGGCGCAAGGCAGGCTATCTATGAAGCCGATACGAAGCTTAGTCCAGTGAGTGTATTCTTCGATGCTGTCCATGATCATTAGCGAATATCTTACTTCCGGAATCGTATCATAATCTTTTTCAGGGGTGCTTAGATGCAGATATTTATATAAAAACGGAGTGCTTGCTTCAATGATAAAACGATATCCATCTGAAATAGATGGATACTCCTCAATTTTAGTTTGATCACGAAAGGAGAAAATATCAAATTGATGAAGTGCTGCAAAAAGAGAATTGGATAGTATTGAATCGAGGTGATATTCTTTTTTAATTAGCACCTTCTTTCGATTCTTCTCGTTAATTATTTTGTTTACAAATACTACAACCTTGCCCTGAATTCCTTGTTCTGTTTTGGTCAACTCTACTAATTGATTCCCACTTATAATTCTCAATGACAAAAGCGCCGAAGATGTTTCTAATGAAGATAATCCAAGCTGTTTCATCAGCTTCCCATGAGATTTATAATATGGAAGTGTGTTGAGGGAAAGTGTGCTGTCACCATTGTAGAACGGAGCATCAATTTGCTTTTTGGATTGAGCATTGACGATTGACCATCCCGTGATGTAAATAATAAGTATCAATCGTTGAAAAATCATAAAGCAAATGATAAACCCGTAATCAATTTTAATCAAACCTTTTCCAATGCGCTTCCTAAATCCACAATCAAATCATTCACATCTTCTATTCCTACCGAGAGCCGAATAAGTCCATCAGTGATTCCGTACTGTTCACGAATTTCTTTTTTCACTCCGACATGACTCATGCTTGCCGGATGCTGAATGATGGTATCAACAGTGCCGAGTGAAACTGCGAGCTGGCAAAGCTCAATGTTGCGCAGTAATTTTTTTCCTGCTTCGAGTCCATCTTTCAATTCGAAGCTAAGCATGCCGCCGAAATTTTTCATCTGCTTCTTCGCCACTGCATGATCGGGATGGGAGGGAAGTCCGCAATAATTCACTTTTGAAATTTTAGAATGAGCGGAAAGAAATTTTGAAACTGCCATAGCATTTGCGCAGTGACGTTCCATTCTTACTTCCAGTGTTTTAATTCCCTGCAATAACAACCATGCATCAAAAGCATTGCTGTTAGTTCCCAAAAGCTTTAAGTAAGTGAAGACAGTTTTGTTCATGAACTCAAGGTCCTTGGCAATTAAAACTCCGCTGGTAGAATTGCCATGGCCATTTAAAAATTTTGTGGCACTGTGGACAACGAAATCAACTCCGAATGAAAACGGCTGTTGTAAGTAAGGAGTTGCAAAGGTGTTGTCAACTGCCACAAGTTGATTTTTCTTCCTCGCAATTTTTGTGAGTGCTTCAATATCATAACAATCAATCGTGGGATTCGCCGGTGTTTCGATGTAAATCATTTTCACTGCTGAATCTGCAGCAAGCGCTTCCACCTTTTTCAAATCTTTCAAATCAGTTATGACCGATTGAATATTGAGCGGCGATAAAATTTTTGTAAGTAGTTCATTCGTTCCGCCGTACAAAGTTCCCTGTACAATTACTTTGTCGCCAGCTTTGAGTGTTGACATGAACATCGTTGTGATAGCTCCCATGCCTGAGCTGAAGACGCGGGCTTTCAGTGGCAGTGCATTTCCGCTCTCATCTTTCAACCCGCATGATTCTAGTGATGCGATCTTATTCTCTGCCAATTCAATGGTAGGATTGCTCCAACGCGAATAAATAAATCCCTTTTTCTCACCCAGAAAAATTTCCATCAATGCTTCAGGATCATCGTAAGAGAAAGTAGTGGAAGCAATAATCGGCTCCATGTGCGGCTGGGCGTAATCAAATTTCGTTTGCGGGTTGCGGACGCAGATGCTTCCGAATTTTAAATCCATGACTTTTGATTTTAAGCAAAGGTAGCAGAACAGAAAAATGGTTGAATGGCTATATGGTTACATGGCTGCCAGAGCTCTGATTTCTTAGAACCATTTAACAATACAACCATTAAGCAATTCAATCAAATTATCTTCACGAAAAAAATCAAGGTGAAAAAATTCATTCGCGAATACGCAGCTTTCAACGTTTGGGCAACAGAAAGAATTTGCTCTGTGGCTTCTGCACTTAATGACGAGCAGCTTGAAAAGGAAATCATCAGCAGCTTTCCTTCCATCAGAAAAACATTACTTCACCTTTGGGATGCGCAATTGGTTTGGATAAACCGGCTTGAAGGTGTTTCACTCAAAGCGTTTCCTTCTGAAACTTTTTCAGGAACAAATGCAGAAGTAATTGAAGGACTGATGAACACATCAAAACGGTTACAGGAGTTGACTGACGGTTACGATAAAGAGAAATTACGCTCCATTAAAAAATATGCAACCTTCCAGGGTGGAATTGTTACATCATCTGTTTACCAGGTCCTTGCTCATGTTTTCAATCACAGTACTTATCATCGCGGACAACTTGTTACCATGTTTCGGCAAATAGGTGTTACAGAAATTCCAAAGCTGGACTTGATATTTTACTATAGGGAAGTGAAAAAGTAACCGTGACTTATTCCTTCACTTAACTCTGCTCACTGTATAATTAGTTTTTTCGAAAATTCACATCAAACCCCAAACATTACTTTCCCTTAGCCCAGCTATCCTTCAACGTTACCGCACGATTGAAAATTAAATTTCCCTCAGTTGAATCTTTATCGAGAGAAAAATATCCTTTGCGAATGAACTGGTAGTACTCGCCCTGTGTTGCATTCTTCAAATCAGGTTCAATAAACACAGTTGAAAGAACGCGCAGCGAATCAGGATTGATGTGCTCTTTGAAATCCCCCTCCCCGCTATCGGGATTTTCAACTTTGAATAAGCGGTCGTAAAGATTTACTGTCGCCTGAATTGCGTGCTTCACACTTACCCAGTGAATGGTTCCTTTCACATGAATGCCACTCGTGTCATTACCGCTCTTACTTTCCGGAAGGTACGTGCAGTAAATTTCTTTCACATTTCCGTTTTCATCCTTGATGTGCTTCTCATACTTTATAATGTAAGCACTCTTTAATCTTACCATTAACCCGGGAGCAAGACGGTGATATTTTTTTGTCGGCTGCTCCATAAAGTCTTCCCGCTCAATCCAAAGCTCTTTGGAAAAAGGGATTTCACGGGAGCCGCTGCTCGCAGCTTCGGGATTGTTTTCACCACTGAAAATTTCTTCTTGCCCTTCAGGATAATTGGTGATAATGAGTTTGACCGGATCAAGCACGGCCATTCTTCGCACTGCACGCTTATTCAAATCTTCACGAAGACAATATTCGAGCAACCCGACATCAATCACGTTTTCTCTTCTTGCGATCCCTACTCGCTCACAGAATTCACGAATGGCTTTCGGAGTAAACCCTCTTCTCCGCAATCCGGAAATGGTGGGCATGCGAGGATCATCCCATCCGCTTACAAATTTTTCATTCACGAGTTGCAGCAATTTTCTTTTGCTCATTACTGTGTACGTCATGTTGAGCCTTGCGAATTCATATTGGCGGGAAGGAAAAATTTCAAGCTGCTCAATGTACCATTCATAGAGCGGACGATGAACTTCAAACTCCAGTGTGCAAACGGAGTGCGTGATGTTTTCAATAGAATCACTTTGCCCGTGAGCGAAATCATACATCGGGTAGATGCACCACGTGTCGCCGGTGCGGTGATGGTGTGCATGCTTGATGCGGTACATGACAGGATCGCGCAATTGCATGTTGGGTGAACCCATGTCAATCTTTGCACGAAGGGTTCTTTCACCATCTTTGAATTCGCCATTACGCATGCGCGTAAAGAGATCAAGATTTTCTTCGATGCTGCGATCTCTGAACGGACTTGCTTTTCCCGGCTCGGTCGGCGTTCCCTTCATCGCAGCAATTTCTTCTGAGGAAGAATCATCCACATACGCCAACCCTTTGTTGATCAGCTTCACGGCGAACTCATAAAGCTTCCCGAAATAATC
>DASRAJ010000145.1:0-13140 GCA_035638255.1 Chitinophagales bacterium | reverse complement strand
TGGAATCAGAGATTTGACGGGTAAGAAAACCTTACCATGCAAATACAATATAGTGACAAGCAAGTAACGCCCTGGGGCGGGGTGATCCTGATGAAACAAATGATGGATCGCACAGGCATCAAGAATCAACTTGAGCAGGTTGGCTTACCCGAAAGTCAAAGCAATAACAGCATTGATGCACTGACCATTGTAGAATCATTTTTAGTGAGTGTGTGGATTGGTGCGACTGCATTTTCACAGACCGCTATTGTACGATTGGATGAAACATTGCGCGAGATATTCGGATGGAAGCGCGTGCCGAGCGGAACTACATTCGGCAGATTCTTCAAGAAGTTTAGTTGGAAAGAAAACAACCGCATCTTCACTACACTGCAACAATGGTTCTTCGACCAAATCAAATTTGATAACTATACGCTCGATGTAGATTCATCAGTGATCACGCGCTATGGTGAGCAACAAGGCAGTCGTAAAGGATACAATCCACATAAACACGGGCGTGCGTCACACCATCCGCTGTTTGCATTCATTAGCGAGCTGAGAATGGTTGCCAACTGCTGGCTGCGTAGCGGTGATACGGCAAGTGCAAGCAGTTGCCTGGAATTTCTGGAAGAAACATTTTCAATTCTCAAAACCAAAACTATTGGCTTGTTCAGAGCCGATTCAGGCTTTGCCTCTGGTTGCATCTTTGAATATCTTGAAAACAAAAACATCGCTTACGTGATTGCTGGTCGCATGCATGCACTGATGCAACTACGCATCAAAGACATCCAGGATTGGATCGCACTGGATACCGGCATTTGGATTTCAGAAATCACTTATAAGGCAGAACGATGGACCAAGCCGCGAAGAGTGATTGTGATTCGCCAACACATTGCCATGCGCCCAAAAGCAACAGGCAAAAAACTGAAGCTCTTTGACGACACGCTATTGTACCAAAATTATCGCTACCATTGCTTCATCACTAATCAGACCCTTCCGGCTAAAACCATTTGGGCACAATACAAAGAGCGAGCAGATGCCGAAAACCGCATTCAGGAATTAAAGTACGACTTTGCTTTGCAAGGATTTGCAATGAAAGAATTTTTCGCCACCGAAGCGGCTATGCGCTTTGTAATGATCGCCTATAACCTGATGAGTTTATTCAAGCATGTAACCACGCAAACTCCCGCCCAGCAACGATTACACACCATCAGAATCAACTGCTTTGCAGTTGGCAGTTGGATCGTCAAACAAGGCAACAAAAAGATATTGAAAATGACTGTCAGAAGGCAAAAGCGACCTTGGATGGATGGCTTGCTCAAACTAACTCGTGATGTACAACTGCCCTTATCACTTAAAACCTAATGTCAACTGCAAAATCCGGGTTCAATGAAATCCAAATAGCTTCTTAGTTGAGACCTGATGCCGGGACTTAGCGTGATTGAGTAACAGCAGCAGCTTCATCAATCATTCCCTTCACAATAAAATATTGCGCCGCGACATAAGTAAGCATGATAAGAAACGAAGCTGATGGAATGGCCACTGAAAATTTATTGATCGCCAATAATGAATCACTCATAATGAAAAGCAATGCGCCGCAAAAAACTTCATTGAAACTTCTCAAGTAAATTTTCCCGAAGCGATTTAATGCACTCATACCCATGAGCAGGATGATACTCATGTATACCAGCACAGGCAAAAGCATGTTTCCAAGCCCATTGCGTACGACGAAGAAGATGACAATTGCATAGGCGATAAAGAATAAAATGATCCACGGTTTTCTCGCGAGGAGGGAGCGATCGCGGTCTTTAAGACTGCGCCCGTCATGAATGAATGCGATGATGTACGCGACGTGAGCAAGAAGAAAACAAATAAGTCCGATGAGAAAGAAGCTGGAATTGCTCTGTTGAAACATAAGAGATACATCCCCGACCCATGAAAAAGCAAGCGCTGCAAAAACGAATTTTAGTTGAGCGGTTTCTCTTCTCCTCGTGAGCCGATAGAAGACAACCATCAGGGCCGGCATCAGCAATGATTTTGAAATCATGCTGACAAGCTCAACTTTGTATCCCCATAGTATTACAACGAGATGAATGGTTGCAAGAAGAAAATAGAAAATGAAATGTTTTGGAGAAGTAGATTTCGAACTCATGGTTATTTGCTCTGAAAGCTTCGTATGATCTCCCAACTCCAAATCTTTCCATCTTCAGGATCAAGAATTTCTTCTATGAAATCCAATCCGCACTTGCGCAGCACTTTCACGGATGCATTTTCTTCGGCGAGCGTATGGGCGCGAACAATTTTTACTTCCGGATTTTCGAAAGCATGCTCAATGAGTCCCCGCGCCATTTCAGTTGCAAGTCCGCGATTGCGATAAGCCCCAGCGATTTCATAGCCGAATTCTACCATGCCGTCTGCATCCGGTTTCCCTTTGTAGCCACCGCTGCCGATCAATATGTTTTCTTCTTTCAAAACCGGCAGGTAGGTCCACCATTTTCTGTCTTCGGGATAAGAAGAAATTTTATCGAGAGAAAATTTGAACGCCGCCTCACCGGCTTCCGTCCAGGGTGAAGCAACATTTACATTGAGCAGTTTTGCAATCACCTCATCACCTGATAAAACAGCGCGAAGCATTTCCTCATCACAGGAGATGAGAAGCAAGCGCCTGGTCTCGATAGTGTTTCTCATTTACACACCGAACTGCCGAAGATGATGATCAGTGTGATTGTATCCAAGCTTTCCCCAATCGGTACTTCTCATCTTTATGCTCATGGGTGTTTCGGGAAGAAAGTTTTGTGCTTGAAATACTTTATCAATCGCAGCTTTCAGATTCGCACGTTCTGCTTCAAAGTCTGTTGGCATAATTCCGTTTGCCACCATGTTCATCTCCTTAAATGTTTCCGCTTTTGCCTTCGGTGGTTTGATGTTAAGCAGGAAAATTTTCATCAGGAATTTCGGCATGGGTGATTTCACCGGAGCAATCTTCGTATCCCCTGTTGCAGTCAACACACCCATCGTCATGTGGCGCAACACCTGTGTTGCATTCATTTTTCCCCACAGCGCTTTTGTTTCGGGTGTGAGTTTATCTACGCGGGCAACTAATTCATCACGCGTTGGTTTGTCTCTGAGACTTTTCATTTTAATTTTTGTTTTGGCAATTGAAAGATAAACAGAAGGAATGAAATGAGTAGGCGTACTCACCATTCACCCATTCACCATTCACGATATTCACTTCGCACGCATACGATTGTTCTTCGGGTTGTGTTCCACTTCAGCGAGACCGAGAGCTTCCATCAACGGAGGCATGTACATACCGAATCGTCCCCGAAATCCTTTCTTCAATCCATACCACCCGCCCACAGGATTCTTTGGTGAGCGTGCCCACGCTTCTACGGTTCCGTCTTTGGCGGGCTTTTGTTCATCGGCGCTGCCGAGTTCCATCCAGTCGCCGTGCTTTCTCAACATCGCATGAAGATCATTGATGGCGCTCGCATCGTAGTGCAACACTGTTTTGCCAACGGTGCACACGATAATTTCTTGCCCGTCTTTCACATCTTTATACATTTCATATTCTGATGTGCGGGGAGGAGTTTTTAGTTTCCAGGGATTTTCTTTGGTACCTTTTTCTTTTGCCATAGTTTTTAGGTTGAAATTTGAAATTTGTAATTTGTGATGACGTCCGGGTATTTGCTTTAATGAGTGAACTTGTAGATCCACAGAAGTTATCTCACTCTGCATCTTTCATCCTGATCCATTCTTTGATCAGCGTTTGCAGTGCTTTCTTCTTTTTCTCAATGTCTTTCATGTCGGCAAAGCGGGCTACTCTTGAAACTTTTCCTTCGCCTTCGAGTAACCTCCCTTTATCGGGAAGCGATGCACCTGCGTGAAACATGAGCGAGACAAAGTTTTTTGCGTTCATGAAGAACGAGGCAATGTTTCCTTTATACATAAAAGTGGGTGCGCTCCACTTAATCACTTCCGCTACCTTATCGCTTACTTCAAGAATGATTTCTCGCACGCGGTTGATCCCGGCAGTCATGGGATGTTTTTTCTTTTTCAAAAAATCATCCACAACAGAATTTTTATTCATGATGAAATTTATTTTTACAGATCCATCGTGAAAAATAAAACAGAATTCTCATTGCTGAAAAATCATCTTGAAGGCGTAGTGCATTTCTCGAATGAGGAATTCGATTCGCTTACTGCATTGATGCAATCAACATTTTTCAGGAAGAAGGAATTTGTCTTTACCATAGGAAATATCTGCAAATATGTTGGTTTCGTCAACAAAGGGTGCCTGCGCTACTTCTCCACGGATGCGCAGGGCGACGAACATATCCTGTATTTTGCTTTTGAAGAATGGTGGATCGGCGACCTTGAAAGTTTTTACTCCAACGAGCCTACACAAAATTCCCTTCAGGCAGTTGAAGACTGCGAATTGTTTTTGATGAACCTCGCTTCATTTGAAAAAGCGCGGGAAGAAATTCAGCCGTTCAATCAGTATGTCACGTTGCGCCATCGCAAAGGATATACGGCTACGCAGCAGCGTTTGCTCGATGCACGAAGTGAAAACGCTGAAGAAAAATATCTGAAGTTGCTTGAAAAATCCCCAGGGGTTTTTCAGCGCGTGCCTCAACGTTACATTGCTTCTTATCTCGGCATCAAGCCTGAATCACTGAGCCGCATCAGGAAAAAACTTTCCGGGAAATAAGTTTCTTACGATTTTCCTTTCTTAACATAGGTCAACGCTTTGAGCTGTTGAGCTGCCACATCTTTGCTTCATAAAAAAAACGAAAACAAAATGGAAACTACAATCAGCAATCCAGGAGTTATTTCTTCCAGGGAAGGGAAGAAAATGAATGTTCTCGGTCATGATGTGACAGTGAAGCTGCACAGCGCTGACGCCAACAATCACTATGTTTTTGAAATCATTTCACCTGCCGGAAACGGTGTGCCGCCGCATGTTCATGAAGATGAAGATGAAGTCATCTATGTGATGAGCGGGGAGTTGGAGGTGATGATTGGGGATCGCAAATTCAAAGCATCTGCCGGTGATTACCTCAACTTTGTTCGCCACGTGCCGCACGCATTTATGAATGTGGGAAGCTTGCCGGCAAAAACATTATGGTATATAAGCCCGGGTGAGAAATTCGAGGAGTTCTTCGATCAGTTGAGTGTGTTGTCAACTTCGCAACCTGATATGCAAAAGGTTGTTGAGCTCTTTGCACAATACGGAATGACGGTGCTTCAATAGAGGATACAAAAACAGCGTGGAACGGTTTGCAGCCGTCCCACGCTTTTCTTAACGCCGCACGTTTCTTACTTTTTCTTCTTCTCTTTCTTTTCCACCTTAATCTTGCTCACCAATGCCATTGATTTTTTCGCCAGATCAAGCCAGAGTTTTTGATAAGCAACCGGAATTTGAATCCACCCGCCCATCGCTCTTCCTTCCATGGGTGAAAACACATGAGCGCCCTTGATCTTCATAGCTTCTTTTTCATCATCACCGGCAAGTTTAAAAACCATGTCATCTTTCCAAACCATGCACACGGCTTTACCATTCGGCGCTTTGATGCAATCGGCGCCAAACATCTTTGAAAGTTTTGCACCCGGAATTTTTTCGGCAATCATGCCAAGAAGCTCTGTCGACTTACTCATGATGTTTTGATTTACTATTCAACCGAGTTGGACTTTTTACCAATGCGACATTCAGATTCGAAGATGTGAATCCTTAAAACATTTCTCAGCCATGCTCCCCTGAATTCTTCTTTTTCATGTTAGCGTTCATCTTATTCCACATGGTTTTCACTTTTTCTTCCTGCGCTTTAAGCTTTTTAAAGTCTTCCTTCAGCTCGTCAGAGTAATTTGCCCGCTGGTCTTTTGTAGCAATATCCCACTTGTCAATTTCTTCTTTGAAAGCAGTCATCATCTTATCAAGCTTGTTTACTGCTTCAGTAAATTCCGGATGATCGCTCCCTTCCACCTTAAGCTTGGCTAAGTATTCATCAAGCTGGGTATTGATCTCGTTGTAATGCTTTGTCCATTTCTCTTTCAGAGTTAAGCTTTGTGCAGTATCAGAAGGTGAGGGTTTCGATTGCTGCGCGAATGCGGTGAATGAAAAAAATGCTGAGATAAATAGTATGGCAATTGAGCGCTTCATGTTTTTCACATCGGGAATTTTTAGTTACGGAAGAATCTCCAAACTTAGACCAATTCAAAAAGCTGAAATCAAATATTAAAATTTACTTGCAGAATTAAAACTTTACGCGCTTGCGCTCGAAGGCTTCCTGGTGATTCACAAAAATGTTGATGCCCAATCCACCCGTGATACGAATTTCATCAAGACGAAATGGATCCGTGTTCTCCAAAAAATAGTTTCCGTGCAAATAACCGGCGGAAGTAAAGACATGAAAATTCCGGAATAGGTAGTAATAAAATCCAAGTGACATGGTGAACACAGGTTCAGTTTGCGTTTTCTTGTCAGCGGCTCCATCTTTTAAGTAAGTGAATGCTACGCCGGGTTCAAAGATGAGGGAGAGGTCGAAGCGACCAAAAGGAAAATGAAATTCAGGACCTACCAGAAGACAGGAATTCTTTTGCAGTTGTCCTTCAAAATTGTAATCAGGAAGAAAAACCTCCAGATCGGTACGCACTCCAATTTGGTGCTCAACGCAATATGCAAAACTCAGGTTGAAATAGATATCCTGAACCTGGTTGAATGTCATGATGCCGCCTGTTAACCCGGTGGACATATTCATCAATCCTTTCTGGACAAATGGTGCGGCGCCGTATTTCTGCGCCACTGAAATTTCTGCAGAAAACAACAGCAGAAGCAAGATCAAAACTTTAATCTTTTCCATAGGTCAGCTATTTTGTAATTGAAAGAAATGTTCACGATAAAATGCCCATCTGTTCCTGACCCGCTGCGGGGAATGGTGATCACGCTGGCGTCTTCAAGAGGTAAGATCAATTCTTGTCCGAAGTGCAGCATATACATGGTAGTAATCGTCATGTCACTTCGTCGTGTGAGATTGATATGCATGCCGATACCTGAGTTCGCTGCGAGACTCCAGCGGCTTACAAAGTTCTTCTTGTTGATACGCTCCCGAAGTTTTAAATAATCAGCATTGGGGCCCACAGCAAGAAACGGAGCCACACGCTGAAGTCTGTGCTGAGGATATAACAAGACCAATCCTCCGATATGGCCGTCAGTCCTTACGCCCTGCGACGTGTATCCCCCATGAAAATATTCGAAGTACCATTCAGTATTGATGTGTGATGTTGCCATGATGCGCGCCTGCAAGCCCATGCCCTGCCCGATATTCCATCCGCTATTGTCACTCGAAAAAACCAGGCCCGTGCGAATGCCCACCGTAAAAACTCCTGAACTTGTCCATTTGAGTCGCATCGCTTTTTGTGCTGAGGAATATGTTGAACAAAAGATGCTCAACAGCAAAGGCAGGAATACGACAATTCGGGGTGGGTAAGTCATTCTGCTTTCTGATCAATTAAATTAAGAAGAAAAGCAATAGCATCCATCTGCTCCTCAAACGTAAAGGCAAAGAGAAAAATGCATGGAGAAATAATTTGCTTTTTAATCACTTCAAACAAAAAAGGGCCGTCAATTGGTGACAGCCCCTTCCTGTTGGCAGTTCAGTTTTATTATTTCGGCGGTGGTTGATTGTTTTGTTTTTCTTTTTCAAGCGCATCATTCTTAGGATTTTTGCTCCAGCTGTCCATAGACTTGCTGAATTGCGCTTGTATGGCATCCCAATCACTGTTTAATGAAGAGGCATAATCACTCTGCTGATCACGTGGTGACGTATCGAATTTATCAAGCTTGCTCTTGAATGCTGCGACCATATCATTGAGCTGATTTACTTCCTTTGATAAATCAGGATTGGTGGTGGCATTCTCTTTTGCTTTTGCAAGCAAGTCATTAAGTTTCGGTTGAAACTCATTTAGCTTCTGCGTAAATTCATCTTTAGGGCTTTGCTGCATGGGCTTGGCGGGCGGCTTCTGATTTGTTGGATTGGGTTGTTCCTGTGCATGGCCATTTACACAGATGAAGGTCAACAACCACATAGCCATGATTTTTAACATTGTGTTCTTCATAGAATTTTTTTTAGGTTAACATGAAAAGATTAACAACCACTATGCCGAAGTAACTTTATGGCACTTCTGAAAACCTGATAAGCAAATCTAAGATTCTTCTTCCGGATTCTGAATAAGAAATTTCCTGTATGGGAAGCAAGGGTTGAAATTTTCCATCCCTGCAGAAGATGGAATTCTAACTTCGCGGCGAAGCAAGGTCATGGTCAAGTTCGGCAACTGGATTTTTCACTATCGCAATTTTTTATTCCCTGTCTTTTACCTGCTGCTTTTTGTTCCGTCGCCGGATATTTTTTCACACGGGTGGACTGCAATCATAGCCGGCTTAATCATATCATTCACCGGTGAATTCATTCGCGCTCTTGTAATGGGGCTGGTGAATATTCAGCATGGAGGAAAGGAGCGGACAATTTATTCTTCCGGTCTCATCACCGACGGAATTTTTTCTCACTGCAGAAATCCACTGTATATCGGCAACATTTTGATTTTGCTTGGGCTGGGTGTAATGGCAAATTCCCGCTCTTTCATTTTAGTGATGATTCCGTTGTTCATCTTTTTTTACGAGGCAATAGTTATGGCGGAAGAAAATTACCTCGAGAAAAATTTCGGAACGCCTTATCTCGAATACAAAGCGAAAGTGAACCGGTGGCTACCGAATCTTTCCGGCTTCTCAAAAACATTTTCCTCCATGAGATTCAGCATGCAACGGGTTCTTGTAAAGGAATATAACTCCTCTTACCTGTGGATGAGCGGGGCTGTTTTATTATTGATGAAACAGTATTACACTCATCATACACCTGGCGCGTTCGCCTCGATATTGCCATTCTTTATGAGTGCCCTGGTTTTTCTTTTGTTGTGCTATCTCTTCATTCGTTACATGAAGAAATCGAAACGATGGACGGCAGATTAGAACGACGTTTCAATATATCGTGTCATTCAGAGTACGAACCATTTTTGAAATGGAAAAAATAGAGATGGCGTTTCTAAAGCGAAGCTGTCATTCCCTGACGTAGGAGGAATCCGTATCGAGGCTAAACAACAGGTTCCTCCTACGTCGGAATGACACGAAGTGTGTAACGTCATTGTAAGGAAACTTCTTAGCACCTTGACATCTGCGCAAATTGTAAGAAGTTTCCTTCTGAATGACTATGAGATTTTTGTTCAGCTTCCCAATTTCCGAAAACATTTCACGAATAGTTCTGCATCCCTCGCTGTTGAATAATCTTTCGCATACAGCAAGTTTATGCGCGCAATGGCTGCGTCATTGAGCGAAGCATTTTTAAGTTCATCAAGAGGCGTGAGAATTCCTTTTTTGATAGAGGGAAGCTGTTGTTGCTGCAATTCATTTCCGCCATAGCCCACCCATGTTTTTCTTCCGTGCAAAACCCAAAAAATGTTTTGGATGAAGTTCCAGGGATGCCGGACAATGAAAACATTCACCGGCAGCGTAACGAATAAAAACACACTTGCAAGCAGATCAAACAATCTTTTATTTCTTCTGCTAAAAGAAGAGGCAATCGCAAGCTTGATATCAATCGTGTAAAGTTCTCCCTGTGAGTTTTTTGAGCTGCTGCCAATGATGCTGAGGGAATCTTCGGGAACAATTTTGTACTCCCGCTCCGGACCGATGCTCGTCATCCACTCAATGATTTTCTGAGACGAAATATTTTTTGCGCAAAAAATAATCTCATCAATCTTATAGATGGTAACAATCTCTTTCAACTGGTGAAGATCACCAAGATGCTGTGCCGGGTGATTCGATTCACCATTGGCAGAAACAAACCCGATAAGATCATTTTTCACCTTCGCCTGGTTGAGCATAGCGGCAACGCGGTTGGCTTCCGGTTCACTTCCTACAATGATCATCTTTTTCTCCTCTGTTTCCCCGAGACGTAAATTTTTATGCTGAATCAAATGCACCACGATTCGAATAACGATCGTGATAAACACAGCCCAGGCGGCGCCCAGCAAAATCATAGCTCTTGAAAAGCGAAGTGTTTCAGGAAGGAACGCATAGATGGCGGCGATAACGATGGTGCCGATAAATAATCCCCAAACAATGCGGGCCGGTCGCACATTTCTCTCGTAACCACCACTCAGAAAGACAGATAGCAGCCAGATAAAAATGTAAGCCGGAATTACAATGAAGATGTATTCATTCGGGTATTTCAGTCCTTCGCTAACCTTGATGTGGTGCTCCCAATAGTTCTTGATCAGGATCATGCCTACATAAATCGTGATCGCATCAAGCAGCACTAAACTCCACCGTTTTGCAATGCGGGAAAGAACAGCGAGAAACGCACGCAGATAAATTGCAAGCTTCAGCATGACCACATAAAAACTTCTGCTGCCAGATGAAAAATGCTTTTGCGAAAAAATGATCATGGCCTGGTAGAACATGCGCACATAGTTCATCGTGCCCTTCTTCGTGCTCTCACCTTTGTAATGAATGATTCTTGTTTCAGGAAAATAAAAATTCCTGTAGCCCGCTTTCACAATGCGATACGAGAGATCAATGTCTTCTCCATACATGAAAAATTGTTCATCGAGGAGGCCGGCTTTATCCAATGCCGCTCTGCGCAGAAACATGAAGGCACCTGCAAGCACATCAATCTCATGGGTTTCATTTTCAGGGAGGAAACCGAGATGATAGCGATTGAAAGTTCTTGAGTGCGGAAAAATCCTCGACAAGCCGAACGCTTTGCAGAAGGCGACGAACGGTGTTGGAAACCCCCGCTTTGATTCGGGAAGAAAATTCCCTTTGCCGTCGAGCATCTTCACGCCCAGGATCCCTGCTTCAGGATGCGCATCCATGAAGCACAGGCATTTTTCGAATGTGTCTTCTTCAACAACAGTATCAGGATTCAGCAGCAGAATGAATTCACCTTCTGCTTTTGCTATCGCCTGATTGTTGGCTTTCGCAAAGCCAACGTTCTCTTTGTTCTCAATGAGAGTGACGTCCGGAAATTTTTTACGAAGCATTTCCACACTCCCGTCCACTGAATTATTATCCACCACGAAAATTTCTGCAGCAATATTTTTAGCCGCCTTCCTCACCGAAAGCAGGGCCTGCTCCAGAAAGAAGCGGACGTTGTAGTTGACGATGATGATGGAGAGTTGCATTGTTAAATTGCTACATGGTTAAATTGCTAAATTGTTTCCCTTCATTCTACAATTAGATAACCAAACAGCCATTTAACCATTTAACAATTTAGCCATTTAGCAGTTTAACCATTCTCTTCTGAATTCTTCACAAGATAATTCTCATACGGCATCCGCGTAACAATCGAACGGGCCAGTGTTACATCATCCACATATTCTAATTCGCCGCCAAAAGAAACACCGCGGGCGATGCTGGTGATTTTTACGGGAAGATGCTGCAGCTTTTTCGAGATGTAGAAGATGGTGGTGTCACCTTCAATGGTTGGATTCAATGCCATGATCACTTCTTTCACATTTTCTTTTTCCGAACGCTGAACGAGTGATTCTATTTTCAGCTCATCCGGGCCAATTCCTTCCATCGGGCTGATGACACCGCCGAGCACATGATACAACCCGAAGTATTGATTGGTGGATTCAATCGCAATCACATCACGAATGGTTTCCACCACACATACTAATGAAGTATTGCGTTTGGGATTGGAACAGATGCTGCAAATGTCATGATCAGAAATGTTGTGACAGATTTTGCAGAAGCGAATTTCATTGCGCATCTTCTCAATGGCTTTTGTAAACTGCTCCACGTTTGCAACATCCTGCTTCATCAAATAAAGCACAAGGCGGAGGGCCGTTTTTTTTCCAATCCCGGGAAGCTGTTCAAATTCTGCTACGGCTTGTTCAATGAGTTTTGAGGGGAAATTCATGTTTCAAAAATAGGAGGAAAATGAAGAGCAGGTTTTCTGAAGGGGAATACTGAAAAAATTGTTTCACTTACGAATTCGATTCCTAAATTTGAAACTCTAAAACCAAACCACATGAGAAAGCTCCTACTACTTTTCATTCTTTGTCTTTTTACGTTGGACAGTCGCGCTCAATGGACATCACAAGCAACGTCCTTTGCAGCCGCATCACGAGGTGTCACTCAAATTTTTATTGTTGACCCCAACACCGTTTGGATCACTGCTTATGACGGTACAGGCGCGAGTACCAAGTGCAGAGATTTCAGCGTCACATCGGATGCCGGCGCCACTTGGATAAGTGGCACTGTACCCGCCGCTACAACGTGGAGCTGGTCATGTATTTCTGCTATTGATGCCAACACTGCCTGGGCCATGTTGTTCAGGTACACGGCTCAATATACAGGAGGCATTTATAAAACTACTGATGGAGGAGCCAACTGGACACAACAAGGAGCCGGAATTATATTTAGCACTAACAATGTCTCGTTTCCCGATGTGGTTTATTTCTGGGATGCTAATACGGGAGTTGCACTTGGTGATCCTTTAAATGGTGAGTATGAAATCTACACCACTTCCGATGGCGGCAGTAATTGGAATGCCGTGAGCGGTGCCGGCATTGTTGATCCCACAGCCAATGAAACAGGACTAACGGCATCTTTTTGTGTACGGAATGGAATCATTTGGTGCGGAACTACTGATGGTCGCATACTGAAGTCCACTGATCAGGGGCAAACATGGGAAGCATTTTCTACGGGATATAGCGGCTACTTTGTTCCAAAACCAGTCTTCGCCAACGAAAATTTGGGATGGAGCCAGGTTTATCATGTCAATTCAAGCAATGTAGTTGATGATCGCCAGTTTGTGCGAACCACGGATGGAGGAAATACATGGACAACTCTCAGCCCCAGCGGTCCTTATCATTATGGAAGTATTAGTTACATTCCTTACACCATTACGACCTTGATAAGCACCGGGATTGATTACGTGAATGGAGATTTAGGATCATCATATAGTCTCGACGGTGGCGATAGCTGGATTGAAATTGACACAGGTGTGCAGCATGGTGAGGTGGAATTTTATGATAATGCCACGGGTTGGTGCGGTGGCTTCAACACCGATCAATATACCGATGGCATTTTTAAATATGATG
>DASRAJ010000144.1:0-7462 GCA_035638255.1 Chitinophagales bacterium | reverse complement strand
GCTAACTTCAGTAGCCCTGCTTTGGTTTTGATTAGCTTTGTTTCATTGTTCATAAGTCTGACAGTTTTGGGGTTCACTTAAATTGGTTTCAACTTTTAAAGTTAATCCCAACTGTCAGATTAAGTCGTAACTACTTCACATAATGGAGGATGTTTCACTCATATAAAGTTGCGAAGTTGACGAAGGATTTGTTCGCACATTGGCTGGCTGGTTTTTCCTATCGCTCCTTGCAGCATATTCTTCGGCACTGAGGCAAGCATCCCAACTCTGATTATACTTTCCTGAAGGAGACCACTTGAAGTAAAATCAGCAGAGTGCTTTTCAATTCTTATGTCGAGTCCCTCAACAAACAGATGAGTTTGCGTGCTTATAGCGCAAATAAGAAAATCGTTGTAAGGTGGAATCAACTTGATTATTACAGCAGGACGAATTTTGATCTGCCGGTCCGCCTGGAGAAAAGCAGCTTTCACTATCGTTCCTACTTCCATGGCTTATAGTCAGGGTTGGTCTCTATTAAAGGAACATCAGAATAATCCGGCTCATCATCTCCATATGCATGACTTAATCCCTGCATTGAGAGCATTCCCCAATCCTTTCGTTCGTCATTTTCACGATGCTCGATCTCTATCTTCACTCCATACTCTTCTTCAATTTGTTTTTCCATTTCTTCGGCTGACTTTCCATTAAAAAGATCATCAAGCATTTTCTCACCATCTACAATGCGCTTCACTTTTTCTTTTGTGAAATAAAACACAATAGCTAACGCGATGATGAAAAGGATCGCTGAAAAAGCGAGATTCTCCTCATCAGTGGAAATTTTGAGAGTGTCTCCTTCACTCATATCATTTTCCTTGAAAAAATTTACAACCTCTTCAGGAGATTTTACTTCGTCTACCTCAAGCTCAAGTGTTTTCATAAGAAGTGTTTTCGAAAAATGATTTTACAAAGTTAGTGATTCAACTTATGAATTGATTACTGTTCAACGTCTGAAACCAAATGTTGTCCTTCTTCTTTTCTTTTTTGCTTCAATAATGCCGACAGGTTTTTTATCAACGAACAAAACATAATCAGCAGGAGCTACATCGTCACAGGAACTAAATGCAAAGAGACAAGGTAAGAGGAAAAAATTCAGGGACACCCCCATTGCCGGTGATTCTTATTCAGATGATGGTGATGTTACAGAGTGCAAGGTGGCTTAGCAGCACCCGGGCGAGCTTATCGCGCAGGCATGATTACCAGTGTGAGCCGAACTCATTATTGAGAGTGTCAATGTCTATGACTATTCAGTGCGGTTTACGCAATGCTTCTATGATGCACTGGGAATGAAGCCTGTTTACCTCCATTAAAAATTATCCCGGTACATCTCAATCACCCTTGCATTATTTTCTTCCTGCTCGAGTGCGTATTCATGAAGCTTCCACAGGTATTTGCAGTCATCATCAATGCAAAAATCACGGATCATCTCTGCTGCCAGGTCATCAAATTCAAACCTGAATCTCGTTTCATCAATGATGTGAATTGCACTCACATTGTCCTTTTCATCATCAAAGCGGTCTCTAAGATCCTTGCGCACATAATCCTCCAGACGCTTGTGGATAACGTCAGTATCTTTTATTGGACGCAGTACGCCATTGGCTAATTTTGTATCCATAGTCTTCGAGATTTATTATGCAGCGTTGCGGGTTCGAGCCGGAACGCTGCATTTGTTATCTAGTGCATAAATACTGCTTTTCGGGCTTAAAATTCCCTAAAAATTATTTTGCTACCATTGCAATCATTTCTCCTGATTGCATTATAATCATAAGAAATCCCCTTAACCGGGATGGCAGAGAATAGCATTAAGATTTCGTTGAAAAGATTTTTATCAACATCCACCCTTTGCACGGGGCTGATAAACCCACGTTTTGTCCGCCCGCAGGGTTCTGTGAACAGGACTCTGCGAGCAGTTCAATAAAATAAACTGCAGACCTCTCCCGATTTTTTTGGGGAGAGCGCAAAGAATTTCGCAGAAAAAACGCAAAGGTTAGCACCGGATAATTTGTAACTTTTTCTTTGCGCTATTCTTTGCGTTTTGCTTCGCGTTCTTTGCGGTAAAAATTCGAACGCCGAACTTGTGCCCTCCATTCCCGCACGAGTCCTTTCGCAGAGTACCCTCGCTAAGACCTGATAGTGGAGGCTCCATATATTTGCTTCCTTAACTCAATCAACCTTCATGATTGAATCCCTCTCTTTTCCTTATCTCCTCCTAATCTTTGCCGCTTGCGCTACTGCAATATGGTTTGCAGGGATCCAATTATCATTCACTACGGATATTCTTTCCACCCGCTTCGGCATTGGCGAAGCATTCGGCGGTCTTATTATATTGGCTATAGTAACCAACCTCCCCGAAACTGCCATCACCGTCAGTGCCGCCATCCATCATAACCTCGAACTTGCCATCGGCAACATTCTCGGTGGCATTGCTATACAAACGGTCGTGCTTGTTGTATTGGATGCTTTCGGTTTAGGCAAGACTGATGCCCTCACCTATAAAGCGGCGTCGCTGGTATTAGTGCTGGAAGGGTTGATGGTGATCACCGTTTTAACCTTAGTAGTCATCGGCAATCAACTGAATGCTTCCGTGATCTATTTTGGCATATCACCGGTAGAGGCAGCAATTGCTGTCGTGTGGGTAGTGGGCATCTTCCTCATTGGAAAGGCGCGAACCAATTTGCCATGGCATGAAAAAGGTACTGCCCCCGGTAGTCAAAAAGAACCGAGAGGACACAGCATGAAAAAGAGGCATGAGGAAGCGATCAAAAGAGGAATGAGTACGCCTAAAATTATTACCATCTTTATTATATGCTCGGTTATAACATTGGTGGGCGGTGTAGGACTTGAAGTAACCGGTGAGGCAATAGCAAAGGAAATAGGAATGACGGGTGTATTGTTCGGCGCCACTATATTAGCAGCAGCCACAGCATTGCCTGAAATATCAACAGGACTGGCATCCATGAAACTAAAGGATTACCAAATGGCGGTAAGCGACATCTTCGGTGGCAACGCATTTTTGCCCGTGCTCTTTTTAGTGGCTACTTCTATCTCAGGTAAATCAGTACTTCCGCAGGCGCAAAAGACTGACATCTATCTCACTGCATTGGCGATTCTTCTTACCAACATCTATGTCTGCGGGCTCATCTTCCGCCCGCGAAGGCAACTGATGCGCATGGGTATAGATTCATTTTTAGTCATGCTGATTTATTTGCTTGGTGTGCTGGGGCTGTTTGCTATTTCTTCATAGCCATTGGAATTTCAAATTTCATCCCGCGGTACTGCGGGACAAACTTTCTCACAGGAGTCCTGCGGACAAGAAAATTTCTCTGTAGTAATACGGCGTAACTGGAAAATTTTTGCTTCTAACTGCGTTTAATGGAAATTATTTGCGAATAAGTATCGTTTTGTGGAAAATATTTTCCATCTTTACCATTATAAGTTTTGATAATGGAAAATAATTTACCACTCCACTTGCAGGAAGTAATTTTTGGTTCTTCTGACCCAAAGATTTCGAAGCATATTTCAAAACTTGCGAAGGAGGGCAAAATTCGCAAGATTGCCCCTCGAATTTATTCTTCAAACCTCACCGAACCTGTCGAAGAAATTGTGAGAAGAAATCTCTTTCAGATTCTAAGTAAACTTTATCCTGGTTCCATGCTGAGCCATCGCTCGGCTTTTGAATTTCAACCAACCAAGTCAGGACATATTTTTCTCACTTACAAATACACTAAGAAGATCAACCTTCCGGGAATCATGATTCGATTTCTTCGGGGCCATAAACCTATTGAGGGAGACAATCCATTCTTCGGAGAATTGCTTGCCTCGCAGAAAGCAAGGGCGTTCTTGGAAAATTTACAATCCTCTAAAAAGCCCGGACCTGCATCTAAAACTCTTGGATTGCCGGAGATAGAAGAAAAACTGGAACAAATCATCCAGGTAAATGGAGAAGCTGAACTTAGCAAAGTAAGAGACCAGGCAAAAGCAATTTCGGAAAAACTCAGGATGCATAAGGAGTTTGAACGACTCAATAAAATGATTGGCGCCTTGCTCAGCACTCATACTTCGAAAATTCTTTCTTCACCTCTTGCCCGTGCACGGGCTTTTGGTGTTCCTTATGATCATCATCGTTTAAAATTATTTGAAGAACTCTTTCGGGAGTTGCAACAGAGGGAATTTAAGAACAGACCTGATAAGAACATCTCAGCAAAATCATTCCACAACTTTGCTTTCTTCGAGAGCTACTTTTCCAACTATATTGAAGGAACCGTCTTTGAAATATCCGAAGCAAAGCAAATTATTGAAACCGACCGGCCGCTCCCTGCAAGATATGGCGATAGCCATGATATATTGGGCACCTATCATTTGGTTTCGAACAGGCAGGAAATGATCATGACTCCGGAAACACCTGAAAGCTTTCTGGAGATGCTCTTATTGCGTCACAAAATTTTGCTCAGTGCCAGACCTGAAAAGGAGCCCGGAAAATTCAAAGACCGGAATGTTTTTGCCGGTCAAACTTCATTTGTTGACTTTAGTTTAACAAGAGGGACTTTGATAAAGGCTTTTAATTTCTATAAAGGGTTGCAGTCCTCTTTTTCAAAAGCAGCTTATATAATGTTTATACTTACAGAAGTTCATCCATTTCTCGATGGCAATGGTCGAATTGCACGAGTATTTATGAATGCTGAATTGGTAAAGGAAGGTCAATCAAAAATTATTATTCCTGCAGTCTTCAGAGACGATTATATGGGCACACTAAGGAGTTTGACAAGACAATCGGATTCTGACCCTTACATTCGGATGTTACAAAGAGTGCATGAATTCAGCGCAAACATTTACGATGAGGATATGAATGAAATGCAGGAGTATCTTGAAAAGTGCAATGCATTTTCAGAACCAACAGAAGCTCATTTCAAAATTGTTCATAGAGAAAATTAGGTTTTCTTGTACCAGGCCTGGTGAAGACGGAAAATATAACAGAGTGTGCTTAGGAATAATGTTCACTCACCTTTTTTTTATACCCGTCACTAAACAATAAGAAAAGCGGTGCCTGTGTACACCAAGCACCAATCCAAGGATGCATGCCTTCAGGTGACCAATACGAACAGGATTGAGCTTCTCACCCTGCAACATTTTTTTTATTAAGAAGAACAATACCGTGAAAGGCGCATGCATGACAGAGGGCGCCACCCGGAAAGAAAAATTTTTCACTTCAATCTGATCACCGCCTTCCTGCTTAATCGCTTCTATAAATAATCCAAGATGAGGGAAGGAGGGAAGCGCCCATCCTTTTGTAATTTGATGATAGCAATACCGGAGCAGTCTGCTGAATGTTGAAGGATCACTTTTAATAAACCCATCTACAATCACAAACCGTTTTCCCGGCTTGAGCGTGCGCATCATTTCTTTTACAAAGTCTGCCTTATCCAATCCTTCGCAGTGGCAGCAGCTCTCTAATGCATACGCACCATCAGCAGAGTTATCTGCAAAAGGCAATTGTGTGTAGTCACCGAGTACGAGTTCAATAGCAGTATGGGATCCTGCCAAACGATCCAGCTCATTTGCTTTCTCTACTTGCCAGGGAACAATGGTCACTCCTTTTATTTTCTTTCCGGGAAATCTTTTTGCAAATGAGCGACACGGAGCTGCGAGGCCGCAGCCGAGGTCATAAATCAACCGATCTTCTTGTGCAAGATTCAGGTGATTAAATACTTGCTGATTCATTTCATCAAGCATGCGCTCACGCCTGAACGGGTTCATCCCAAACCGGTAATAACCGAAGTGCATATTGAACTCACGACTCCACTCGCCGTAATCGAGCCCGGTATCCACGTAGTACGTTAGTACCTCTTGAAGATTCTGATTTGTCCTGTTCATGCGGCACAGAAAAGTTCTGCAAGTAAGTCAAAGATGAGGTTCGTTGTTTGTCCGGTCACGGGCGACTGAAGCAAGGAAGTCCTCGAAAATTTTCTTCGCTCACACAGAACTGTCGGTTCTCCGAGAACCGACAGTTCTTACTTTCAACACGGATTTTTCGGTCAGCTACCCAAATTTTTTGTAGCACAGATATATATTCTGTGCTACAAAAAAAATTTGCGATGGTGAGCAACGAAGAAAATATTTGGGAATGTCATAAAGGAAATCTTGCCAATTGCAAAATCCGGGTTCAACCGCATGCAGAGTTCTGCAGACAAAATCCGGGATATTATAAAACAAAAAAAATCCCTGCAATAAATCTATGCAGGGATTTTTTCCATGACCTCACTTTTATTTTATCCTAATGGCTCCGGCGTCCATTTTGTTTAGACTGTTGCTGTTGAGTTCCCTGCTGCTGCACTCCCTGTTGTGACTGTCCTCTTTGCAGAGGTTGTGCTTGCTGCTGCGGTTGTCCTTTCTGTTGTGCCTGCGCTCTTTGCTGAGGTTGCACTTGTTGCACGGAAGCATTTCTGTTTCCTGAAGCAGCGGTCGTATTTACCCGGGCATCTTTTCCGCCGGACGCTGCAGACTCTTGCCTCCCATTATTCTGAGGCGTAGTCGTATGTTGCTGTGGCTGCTGATTTCTCGCCGGTGTATTATTATATACTCGCGGCTCCGTGTTATTACCCTGTGTGGTAGTCACACGTTGCAGGTTATTACCGTTGACAGCAGTACCCGTTCCGTTTGAAGCCGGGGATTTTCTATTGTCATTCATCTCACTTGAGTTCACCTTAGCCTGTTGGTCATTTGTAGCGGGGCTATTGTGCGACTGTTGCTTTGATGGTTGTTGCCTGTTGACATTTTTTTCAGGTGTCGTGACCATTGGTTGCTGTCTATTTTGCTGCGATACTTTCTGCTGTGCCGGCTTATTGTTAGCTGTGGCATTTGAATTATCCTGCTGGACAGTTGGCACCCTGCGATCACTATTGTCCGATGTTCCTGAATTCGCCAGGGCGAAGTTTGCATTACCATTCGACCCGGTCTTCACATCCGCCATATCAACCACGTGAGGAGGTTTGAGAGATTTTGCATTCGCTCCCGTTGTAGTGATCCTTGGTTTATATATAGTGAGCTGATCGTTGTTCAAACTTTGTCCGGGTGTGTTTCTCTCCTGGACATTTACACGATTAACAGTTCTTCCTGTTGTACGCTGAACCTGGCTTGCATCCGGACCATATACGTAGGTAGTATTATTGCTATTGTCAACGTACGTATTGTTTATCACCGTTGAATTATTGATGATGGTCGTGTTGTACGCCGGATCAACATAATAGTGGTCCAGATAAGGCCGGCCAAAGTCACGGTCACCGCAAAATGTCCAGTGGTTGTAATCATTATAATAATCTACTCCATAACCCATAGGAGCCCAGCCATAATATCCTGGTGCTTGTCTCCATGAAACCCATGCAGGGCC
The DNA here is from genome assembly GCA_035638255.1 of Chitinophagales bacterium. Taxonomy (GTDB): domain Bacteria; phylum Bacteroidota; class Bacteroidia; order Chitinophagales; family UBA10324; genus DASRAJ01. Next base: position 42 of record DASRAJ010000144.1, on the reverse strand, counting down.
CCAAACATTATCCGGCAGCCAGATCCATCCGTAATAAGGATC
>DASRAJ010000143.1:0-8688 GCA_035638255.1 Chitinophagales bacterium | reverse complement strand
ATCTGCACAACATCCGGCTCACCTTCATTTGCTACCACGGCATCGAGCATCATTTCAATCTCCTCTAAGGTTCTGTGCCTGCCGTATCCCGGTCCTGACCCGGCATAACATGTTGGGCATTTCAGGTTGCACTGATCCGTTACTTCTACCAATGTCAAACAGGAATGCTGTTCATGATCGGGACACAAGCCACAATCGTAAGGACAACCAAAATGAGTTTGTGTATTGAACTTCTTCGGTATCTCGCCCGGCTTCAGATAATTTCTGCAGCGCTTGTAATACTCAATGTCCGTGGCGATCAAAACTTTTTGTGTGCCGTGTTCGGGGCAGCGCTTGATCATGTACACACGATCATCCTGGAAAATAATTTTTGCATCCACACGCTGCAGGCAAACGGAGCAGATGCTCAGCGTGAAGTCATAGTAGGTGTAATTTCTTTCAGCCATGAACAAGAGAGGTTGATGTGCGAATGAAAAGTTTTTTCGGGAAAAGAAGAACACGATAGTAGTAAATCAATCCTGCAATACATACAAGCTGAATCAGGCTCAACCCGAAGACGTACTGAAACCGCGGCTTGATGAATTCTACCAGCAACCTGAAGAGCAGATAACTCACCATGAACAATTTGAACCTTACGCCATCTGCAAGCGCAAATTTTTTTTCAATAAGCTTCAGAGAAATGAAAAGTGCAATGAGAAAAATAATTTCATAAAGCTGAGCCGGATGCCGCGGAATGCCATCACCAAAATCAATCGCCCAGGGTAGCGCGGATGGAACTCCATAAGTAGCATCATTCAATCCGGTGAGGAAACATCCGATTCTGCCGATAGCAATTGCAACAATAATCGGATACGCCATCAAATCCCCCGAAGAAGTTTTCACCCTTATCATTTTCTTCGTGATCTCTACTCCAAGCAATCCACCAAGCAATCCGCCAACAATGGTCTTGTTTCCAATGAGTACTGCTGCGCTTGAATTTTTTATCAGTTCCGGATTTTCAAGAATGCCGATGATGCGTGAAAACAGCAATGCACCGATGGCAGCACCGATTAAAATCCAAATTCTGTTTTCACTGCTGATGAGATCTTCAGCGTTTTTTCTCAGATAAAGAAAATACCTGAAGCCAATGGTGTAGGCGAGTAATTCAAACACGAGGTGAGAAGGAATTACGAGGGAGCCGAAATGAAAATCAATTGGGAAGTGCAACAGTCCGGATTTAAAAATTCACTCAAAGATATTTTTGTTCCTTAACCTCACAATGAAAGCGAAGTATTGGAGATGTTTTTGATAAGGCTTGAATGTCAGAAGCGACTCTATTGCTTTATTTTGTTTCTCATTCTTTCGGTAATAGATTTGCCCTGATGAGAAATATCATTGATATTGTAATAAAACATCAGTCAATTTTCCTTTCACAAAATTTTTCTATGAAAAACTATTCTTCATTTACACGGCTATTTTTTTTGAGCGTCGCTTTATTTTCATTCACAGAAATTGTTAACGGGCAATTTGTTTATCTCAATCCTTTACCCGGTTCAAAAAACCGCAATCCGGAGACCACAATAGCAATCAGGAACGGAAGTATCATCAATGAAGCTTCTCTAAAAAGCAGAGATTGGATTGAGATCACCGGATCACAAAGCGGAAGTCACACCTGGACTGCACGGCTCTCTGATGACAAGAAATCTATCATAATAAAACCCAACCCTGTTTTTGATTTTGATGAAACTGTTTCAATAACTATTCAGTCAAAACTGAAGAAGCAAAACGGACATACCATTAACGGAACTTCATTTTCATTTCAAACGAGCAAGGCGCTCACACCTGAGCAAGAGGAAGTGAAGCAGCAAGCTATCCGAACAACACACGCCGGCGAATTTGAAGATGATTCAGCACCCGAATCAAATACACGTGACAACGACCTCGATTCACTTCCATCCTTTACTCTTGTTGTAAATAATAATGCCGCACCCGGCCAGATTTTTTACAATAACCAATATGACTTAGATCCCAACAACACCAATTGCTTCAACACCATTATCGAGAATGATGGTTCAATTGTTTATTCAAAAGACATGGGCATCAATGGTCACGATTTCAAGATTAATTATGACGGTCACGTAACCTACACTGATTATACTCATAACCAATGGATCGTGGTAGATTCCAATTACGCTCCTATTGATTCGATGAGTCCGGGCAATGGCTATGATGTTCTCAACCCTCATGATTTATCATTGTACAGCGACCATCATGCATTAATTCTTATTGACGATTACGAGGTCATGGACATGACTGCCTATGGCGGACTCTCCAACGCTCTTGTAAACATGGGTGTAATCCAGGAACTTGATGCCGATCATAATGTGGTGTGGGAATGGAGAGGTGTCGATCACTTTCAGGTTACTGATGCTGATACTTTCGTGGTACTCACTTCAGTGGCTGTTGATCTTATTCATTTCAATGCGGTTTCATTCGACAATGATGGAAATGTGTTGCTCTCCAGCAGATTCTTAAGTGAAGTCACCAAGATCAATCATGATACAGGCGATATTATTTGGCGATTGGGTGGATTCAACAATCAGTTCACATTTGTGAACGATAACATTCCTGAACATTTTTCATATCAGCATGATGCGCGACGAATTGAAAATGGAAATCTTACGCTCTATAATAATGGAAACCATTTGATACCGCCACGCTCCACTGCCAAGGAATATCAGCTCGATGAAGCGAATCACGTTGCAACTCTTGCCTGGTACTATGAACATCCTCCCGTGGGTGGATATGGTGTCAACGGGCCCGCTACAGGAAGTGTACAACGTTTACCGAATGGCAACACATTAATATCATGGGGAACGAATAATACCCATCCGGATCGGCCTGCCTTCACTGAAGTTGATAGTAGTGGTAACATCACCTGGGAATTGCACTTTGATCAGGCCGGACAAAAGGCATATCGCGTACACAAATATGTTTGGGACCCTTGTGCCCCAATAGACTTTACGTATGTGAAGGTTAAAAAGATCACCACCACTTCAGCGAAAGTGTATTGGACGCCGGTGAAGAATGCAATCTCCTATAATGTTCAATTCCGTAAACTTGGAAATTCAACCTGGCGGTTGAAGAACACCACTCATGCCGTCGTTCAAATCGGCAGGCTTTTACCGAACACATCGTATGAATACCGCTTGCGAACCTCCTGTGCCAACGGATATCTTTCTGATTGGACGCCGGTAGATACATTCACTACACATCCTGCAAAATTTCTGACGTCCGAAAATGATAACGCGTTAGCATTCCAGATTTATCCGAATCCGGCAAGTGACCTATTAACTATGACCTTTGCCTTAGATCAGGACCGGCAAATTGCAGTTTGCATTTATGATGTTGCGGGCAGGTTGATGCTCACTCATGCACAGACATTTCCAGCCGGCGAGCAAGAACTGAAAATGAATATCTCTGCGTTGCCTGCCGGTTATTATCTCGCTCAGGTGCGCACCGGCGCTGTCAATCAAACTATGAAGTTTGTGAAGGAATAAGAGATGGATTAGATTTTCAAAACACAAACGTGATTTTTTTCATTCTACAAACACCAACCTTGTGAAAAACTATTCCTCATACAGTCGCATATTTCTTTTTACCGTCGCTTTATTTTCACTCACGGAAATTGCAAACGGACAATTTCTTTATCTCAATCCTTTGCCGGATTCAAAGCATCATAATCCGGAAATAACATTAGCAATCAGGAACGGTGCCTTCATTGATGAATCTTCTGTTCACCGCAATGATTGGATTGAAATCACCGGTTCAAAAAGCGGAGCTCATACGTGGACAGCACGATTGTCTGATGACCGGAAAACCGTCGTAGTAAAACCACAACCCGTTTTTGATTATGGTGAAACAGTTTCAGTAATCATCAATTCAAAATTGAAAAAGCAAAGCGGACAAAGGATTAACGGACAATCATTTTCATTTCAGATCCGTGATGCGATCACTCCGGAGCAGGAGAAGATAAACAGGCAAATTGATCGTGAACTTTACCGGAATGAATCCGCGTTTGATTCTGCGCAGGATTTAACTACCCGTGATTTGGATCTCGACTCATTGCCAACATATACCATCAGCACAAACAACAACGCTGCGCCGGGACAGATTTTTTACAATAACCAGGATGACCTTGACCCGGAGAACACGAATTGTTTCAACACCATTATTGAGAATGACGGTACTGTTGTGTACGCGAAAGACATGGGGCTTGGCGGTCATGACTTCAAAATTAATTACAACGGTTATCTGACCTACTTCAATTTTGAATCCTACTATTGGATGGTTATGGATTCCAATTACAACATCATTGATTCATTCCGTGCCGGCAATGGCTATCCCCTGACAACCAACCCTCATGATTGCTCCATGTATCCTGATGGTCACACACTGTTACTTGTTGAAAATCATGAAACGATGGACATGACTCCGTATGGAGGTCTGCCGGATGCAACAGTAACGGGAGTGATTATTCAGGAACTTGATGCCAACAAAGATGTGGTTTGGGAATGGAGCGGCTGGGATCATTTCCAAATAACGGATGCAGGTTCTCATGTTGTACTCACCAATGCTATTGTGGATTATGTTCACTCGAATGCTGTCTTGCGTGATGACGATGGCAATGTTTTGCTCTCCAGTCGCCACTTCAGTGAGCTGACCAAAATTGATCGAAATACCGGAGACATCATTTGGCGATTGGGTGGTGAGAACAATCAATTCACATTTGTGAACGACAACATTCCCCAGCACTTTTCTTATCAGCATGACACGCGCCGCATTGCAAACGGAAACATCACCCTCTTTAACAACGGCAACTATCTTCCAACACCACGCTCAAGCGCCAAGGAATATGAGTTGGATGAAGTGAACAAAGTAGCTACTCTTGTCTGGTATTATGAGCATCCCGATGTGAATGGACATACCGTCTTCGGCCCCGCATCGGGCAGTGTTCAGCGTTTGCCTGACGGCAACACTATTATTTCGTGGGGAACAAATAGCGTTCAAACAGACCGTCCTGCGATGACGGAGGTTGACAGTGCCAAGAACATTACCTGGGAAATGAAGTTTGATGAATATGGACAAAAGGCATATCGCGCACATAAATACGTGTGGGATCCCTGCGCGCCTGTGACTGCTGACCAGGTTAAGGTTAAAAAGATCACCACCACTTCAGCCAAAGTGTATTGGACGCCGGTGAAGAATGCAATCTCATATAATATTCAATTCCGTAAACTTGGAAATTCAATCTGGAGGTTGAAGAACACCACTCATGCCGTCGTTCAAATCAGCAGACTTTTAGCAAACACATCTTATGAGTACCGCTTGCGAACCTCCTGTGCCAACGGATATCTTTCTGATTGGACGCCGGTAGATACATTCACTACACATCCTGCAAAATTTCTGACGGCTGAAAATGATAACGCCCCGGCATTTCAGATTTATCCGAATCCGGCAAGTGACTTATTAACTATGACCTTTGCCTTAGATCAGGACCGGCAAATTGCAGTTTGCATTTATGATGTTGCGGGCAGGTTGATGCTCACCGATGCACAAATATTTCCGGCCGGGGAGCAAGAACTGAAAATGAATATCTCTGCATTGCCTGCCGGTTATTATCTCGCTCAGGTGAGCACCGGCTCCGTCAACCAAACCATGAAGTTTGTGAAGGAATAAAAGACGGATTAGATGTTCAGTCGCAATATGTGATTTTTTGATTCTTCAAATTCCAACCTCATGAAATCTTCATCCTTGTTCACCCGTACATTTTTTTTTCTCATCGCTTTATTTTCATTCATGGAAATTGCAAGCGCGCAATTTGTCTATCTCAATCCTTTGCCGGATTCAAGGGGTCATAATCCGCAAATAACATTAGCGATCAGGAATGGTGCATTGATTGATGAATCTTCAGTTCGCCACACGGATTGGATTGAAATCACCGGTTCAAAAAGCGGTGCACACACATGGACAGCACGATTGTCTGATGACAGGAAAACCATCGTAGTAAAACCGCAACCGGTTTTTGATTATGATGAAACAGTTTCAGTGATCATTCATTCAAAATTGAAAAAGGAAACCGGACAAAAGATTAACGGACAATCATTTTCATTTCAGATTCGTGAAGCGGTTAAGCTTGAGCAAGAGGAATTAAACAGGCAAGCTGCGCATGAGATTCACAGAGATGAATTTGGATTTAACTCTGCACCGCCGTCAGATGTGCGTGACATTGATCTTGACTCACTTCCTTCTTATATTATTTCAACAAATAATAATGCAACGCCGGGACAGATTTTTTACTCTAACCAGGATGACTTTGATCCGAACAACACGAATTGTTTCAATACTATTATACAGAATAACGGCACAGTAGTGTATGCGAAAGATGTGGGTACTCAAGGTCACGATTTCAAAATTAACTACAACGGCTACCTCACCTATTTCGATTATCATGATAGCCAATGGATGGTCATGGATTCCAATTATAAGGTCATAGATTCACTGCGGGCGGGTAATGGTTACTCCAATCTCAACCCTCATGATTTATCAATGTACAGCGATGGTCACGCGTTGGTTCTTATTGATGACTACCGGCCGTTCGACATGACTCCCTATGGTGGTCAATCCAATGCCATGCTAAACATGGTAATTATTCAGGAGCTTGATGCCAACAAAGATGTGGTGTGGGAATGGAGCGGCTGGGATCATTTTCAAATTACTGATGCTGACTCTCACACAATACTCACCAGTTCCAATGTCGATTGTGTTCATTCAAATGCTGTTTCGCGTGATAACGATGGCAACGTGTTGCTCTCCAGCCGGTTTTTTTCTGAGGTCACAAAGATCAATCGCAGCACGGGAGATATTATTTGGAGATTAGGAGGTGAAAACAATCAATTCACCTTTGTGAACGACAACATTCCCGAACATTTTACCTACCAACACGATGCCCGCCGAATCGCCAATGGGAATATCACACTTTACAACAATGACAACTATGGCCTACCACCAATTTCCAGCGCCAAGGAATATCAACTCGATGAAGTGAATCACGTAGCAACACTTGTTTGGCATTATGAGCATCCCTATGTTGGCGGATATCCCGTCTTTGGCCCTGCCACGGGAAGTGTTCAGCGTTTGCCGAATGGCAACACCATAATATCGTGGGGAACAAATAATATTCACCAGGATCGTCCTGCGATGACGGAAGTTGATAGTTCCAAGAACATCACCTGGGAAATGAAGTTTGATGAGTATGGACAAAAGGCGTATCGTGTGCACAAATATGTTTGGAATCCCTGTGCTCCGGTGAATGTCGCTCAGGTTAAAGTTAAAAAGATCACCTCCTCTTCAGCAAAGGTGATCTGGTATCCGGTGAAGAATGCGGCTTCTTATGATCTTCAATACCGTAAAGTTGGAAAGTTAGGCTGGAACCTGAAGAATACCACTGACACAAGCAAGAAAATCACGAGCCTTACAGCGAATAAATCATACGAGTTCCGGTTGCGAACCAACTGTGCCAATGGTTATGTTTCTGATTGGACATCGCTTAAGACATTTACCACGCTTCCTGCAAAATTACTGACGGAAGAAAATGATGATGCCGCAGCCTTTGAGATTTATCCCAATCCGGCAAGCAGCGTATTACATTTGAAAATTGCTTTGGATCAGGAGCAGCAAATTGTAGTGCGCATTTATGATGTTGCAGGCAAATTGATGCTTAACAAGACCCAAACATTCTCAGCAGGACAACAAGAAATGGAAATGGATATTTCCGCGTTACCTGCCGGTTATTATCTTGCTCAGGTGAGTACCGGCGCTGTCAATCAAACGATGAAATTTGTGAAGAAGTGAGATGGATGTGATTTCCGGAAATCTCTGAACATAAAAACCCCCGCGAGAACTCTCACGGGGGTTTTTACTTCTAACCCAAAAATAAATTAATGGTTATCAGGAGTCGTCAGCATGTTAGCTGGCTTATCCGGAGTTGTCTGATCGCTTTGTGCTTCTACAGTTCCTTTGATGTAAATCACCTTGCTCGGTGTCTTTGCATTGGAAGTTATGGTGATGCTCTTGTTGAATCCACCTGGATTTGCTGCGTTGTACTGAACATTGATCACAGCAGTTTTGCCGGGAAGAATTGGTTCTTTCGGCCATTTCGGAGTGGTGCAACCACATGATGCCTGCACATTACTGATCACGATCGGCTCTTTACCGGTATTGGTAAAATTGAAATCATGATTCACTGGTGTGCCCTTAGGAATTTTAGCGAAATCCCATGTTTCTTCAGTGAATTGAAAATCACCTGCATTCGGATTGTCTGCAGGAGTTGCGTTCGCAGGAGTTACCTGTTGAACGGGAGCTGCTTTCGGTTGAGTATTCGCAGGTGTAGGAGTATTTTGCGCCATTGCTGCAACAGAAATTGCCATAACAATTACGAGCGTACTAAGAAGTTTTTTCATTGGTTTATAAGTTTTCACCAAAAGTAAGTGCACAGGAAATCTCTTTTCAGGATTTAACACCTTTTTAAGAAAATTTGAGGAAACGTTTAAACTCGATTCGCGTGGATAGTTCGATGTGCGTTGTGAGTCGTGAATCGCGAATCGTGAGTCGTGAGTCGTGAGTCGTGAGTCGTGAGTCGTGAGTCGT
>DASRAJ010000142.1:0-43963 GCA_035638255.1 Chitinophagales bacterium | reverse complement strand
TCATGTTGTTTATTTTTTTGTTTAGATTTTTTCTAATTGTTTTTTTTCCAAACCAGGTGAGGAATCAGATTCTAAGTCTTAGGTCTTACATCTTAAGTCTTACATCTATATTCCTGGTTCCCGGTTCTTAAATTAATAGGTGTAGTTGTAATGGTAATTGTATCCTGACCACGGGGCCTGAACAAAGGGGAACGTGGTTTTAAATGTTGTATCATTCGAGTTCACTCCGGTTGTATATGAGAGCACGTTTACGAGATCCGGGGTAACAGGATTCCCGCCAATGGTGTAATCATCATAAAACAAACCAAGGGCTGCAAGAACAACACCACCCACTGCCTGCAATTCAATACGGGTTATGTCATCTTCCAAACGGCGCCCATTCGGGAAGCCATCCATGTTAGGAATGAATTGCAGATCGGTAGTAGTATTATAAGCAGGGTCAGTTAAGCCGAGTACGCATGCCTGAATGAGACCATCATTACTGAACTTCGGATCGTCACGCGGAGTAACAGGCACGGCCATGTTGAGGCGGAGCATGTCGCCGAAGGTGGGAAGGAAATTATTTACGAATGGTTTTCCTGCACTCAATGGATTGCCGACAGCTTTTCCTGTGGCAAGCTGGTAAGGAGAAAGATTGGGAACACCTGTATAGAAGATCGGGAGAAGATCAACGGAGCGAGGGGCGTTCGGCTGGAGGAGCACAGTTCCAAAGACTGCGTCATCAAGCGCTGTTCCGGCAACGGCTGCGGTGCCTTTCAGCGGATACAAACCACCATGGCCGTTTGTGAAGTCAAATTGACCCAGTGAATTCTGCTGAATGCGTAGTGGAGCCAATCCGGGAATGAAAGTGCCAAATTGGTCGTCATCCATGTACAACGCCAATTCAGGATTGGTGAAATATGGCTGGAAATAAGCATCATCAGCAGGATTGGTCCAGTTCCAGTAATCTTTATAGCCTATTGGAATTACCACTTCATTTGTCAGCGGCATACCAAGGCGGCTAATTTGGACATAGGGAAAATCTTCAGAATAAGTTCCGTCATGATGGAGGGTTCTTACCTGAGGACGGCTGGCAGAAGCCCACACTCCGATCACGAAGTCACCATCCAGCATATTCTGCGCTTCCTGAACAGTCTTATGGTCTTTCTGCAAGGTTGAAATAGGAATGCTCATTGCAATCACGTGGCAATTGTAACCTGCGAGACCATCACGCGGAGCATCAATACCGGTTCCACCTGCGCGTGTCTGACCAAGATCAAAGACACCACCCAGATCAACAAAGAAAGGATCATCAGCCGGTCCGCAATAAATTATTTCACCATTACCATTTTTTTCGTGTTTAATAGAAGAGTTTATAAGATCATCATAAGAAGCTACACCCAAGCCAAGCACAGGATCATTAATTGAACGCGGACCTATGTTATTGGCAGGCACATCACCATGAGCGATGGATTCAAAGGGTCCTCCGTTCAAGCTTCTTGAGCAACGCCATTGCGTTCTGATATTTTGAGCTCCCAACCGAATATTGAAGAAGGTAGTCTTATCCTCATTTTTGTTCGCAAATACAAAACGGTAAGTAATGTCATCTGCGCTGGTGGAGGTGCTGTTCTTGACATGAATTTCATAATGCACATTTTCACCAAAGGAGTAGTAGTTCGGACCACCCATGGGGAGCTCGCCGGGAATGTAATTGGCGATGATGATGATACGATCAGGGTCTTCCGGGGAGCGGAAGCAATACAGGTCAGTATTATCCGCCTGCGGATCTTTACTGATGAGTGGCGCCTCGCGATGGCTCGACGCACTCAAGCGATCGCGATTGCTGCTGGCATACAGGAGCGACCCTATTACCGCAACCACCATGATCACTTTCAAAACAGTGTTCAGCTTTCGTTTCATGATTAGTGTTTGTTTAAGTGAAGAAATTAGTAGGACGTGATTTACGTAAGCTGATTTGGTTTTGGATTTTTGGTTAAGGAAAAATTAATGTTGGGGGGAAGTGAGGGTGAGACCGCGGGTCGGTTTTTTTTACCGACGCGGTCTATGGGTGAGCATGAGGTGAGACCGCGGTCGGTTTTTTTTACCGACGCGGTCTATGGAAGGGCGTGAGGGTTAAGTCAGTGGAAAGAGTATCATCTGAAGTTTTCAATTTTTATCTTTGGCAGAGTCAGAAGCGAAAGCATATCAACCTAAAAACACAAAATGAAAAAAACAACTTGCATTTTCATTATTAGCACTTGCCTTGGAATTGTAGCAAAGCATACCGCCCACGGGCAACCGGGCTCATTAGACCTCACCTTTGGCTCAGGCGGAATAGTAACTACGGATTGGGCAAGTGGTAATGCAGTTGGCAAATCAGTCACTATACAAAGTGACGGCAAAATTGTGGTGGCGGGATATTGTGATTTTTATAGCATTTACTCTGGTTTTGCTTTGTTCCGCTACAACAGCGATGGTAGTTTGGATAACACGTTCGGTTCAAATGGAATAGTATTTACAGACTTCGTAATCACTGGTCTTGCCTATTCAGTCGCAATACAGAGCGATGGTAAAATTGTGGTAGCAGGTCTGCGTGCTTTAGCGCGCTATAACACCGATGGCACATTAGATAGCACGTTTGACTCCGATGGAATGGTTGCAACATACGAAGGTGATGAGATGAGGTCAGTCGCCCTTCAGAGTAATGGCAAAATTGTGGCAGCAGGATTTAGTGGGTACTATAGCTATGACCATGATTTTGCTTTAGCCCGTTACAACAGCGACGGCACATTGGATAGCACCTTTTCCTCCGATGGAAGAGTGACTACGGATTTTGGAGGTTACAGTGATTTTAGCTATTCGCTCGCCATACAAAGTGATGGCAAAATTGTGGTGGTGGGAAGTGGTCTTACTGATTCTACAGAGGATTTTGCCGTTGCGCGTTACTACAATGATGGCACACTAGATAGCACCTTTTCCTCCGATGGAAAAGTAACTACTGATTTCGAAAATGACAATAGTGCTCATTCGGTCGCCATCCAGAATGATGGCAAACTGGTGGTAATCGGAACAAGCTTTAATGGCTTCACTTCTTTTTTCGCTTTAGCCCGCTATAATGCCGATGGCACATTAGATAGCACGTTTGACTCCGATGGAAAGGTAACTACGGCCGGAAATAATTCATGCATTCTCAATTCAATCGCTATCCAAAATGATGGCAAAATTGTGGTAGCGGGAGTAAATTCTTACAATGGTAATAACTATGGTTTTGAATTAATCCGCTACAACAGCGATGGCAGCTTGGATAACAGCTTCGGCTCCGCCGGAGAAGTAAATACGCCTATCGGAACTGAGAGTGGTGCTTATTCGGTCACCATCCAAAGTGATGGCAAAATTGTGGTGGTGGGATGTGGCATGCCTGCCGGTGACTGTGATGTTGCAGTGGCGCGTTACAATGCTGATTTTGGAATTGGCATTGCTGAAAATAGTGCACAGGAAAATACAATTGCTATTTCTCCGAATCCCTTCACCACTGAATTTGTAGTAACCGGAACAGCAGCACAAGGAGAGTTGATACTCTTTGACATTCTCGGAAAAGAAATCCTACGGCAATCCCGCCCGAGCGGGACTTCAGAAACAAGAATCAACACTGAAAATTTATTGCCCGGCTTTTACTTACTCAACTACAATAATGAAAATAAAACTGCGAAAATCAAGCTGATTAAATTCTAACTCCCTGACTGGCAAGTCTGACGTTTTTAAGCACAGAGGGCTGCGCCGCGCCTTCATCGTTCTTCTTATAGACCGGAATTCTTGTTCGATATTCTTCCGATCAATAGGAATCATCTTCCGACTTAAGGGCATCTATTCCGAAATCCAAAATCCGACCTGTCCCGTCCCGGTGCATCGGGATTCGGGAAATCCGAAATCTTACAACCGATTCTTTCTATCTTTATCGCCTTATATTTCAATCATCAAACCCAATAGAATGAACATGTCACCGGCAACGAAAGCATCCAACGGTTCAACCACACTGAACATAATTGAATCACTTCTACAAGATAAGGCAGCGTATTTACTCGATCATGACTGCACCACCATTGACAAGAAAATGTTGCATGCTCCCGGTCCTGATTTTGTAGACCGGGTGTGGGCAAATTCAAATCGCAGCAACCAGGTATTGCGAAGCATGCAGGCGTTGTATAATCACGGTCGCCTGGCACACACGGGTTATCTCTCCATCCTTCCTGTTGATCAGGGGGTCGAACACAGTGCCGGTGCTTCCTTTGCACCAAACCCGGAATACTTCGATCCTGAAAACATTGTAAAACTGGCCATCGCCGGCGGATGCAATGCTGTCGCTTCAACATTCGGTGTACTCGGTTCGGTGTCACGTAAGTATGCACATAAGATTCCATTCATTGTAAAATTCAACCATAACGAGTTTCTTACTTACCCGAATAAGTATGATCAAATCATGTTCGGTACCATTAAAGATTGCTGGAATTTGGGTGCTACTGCAGTGGGTGCTACCATTTATTTTGGGTCAGAAGAATCAGCACGGCAAATCCAGGAAGTGAGCAAAGCCTTTGAGATGGCTCATGAAATGGGAATGGCAACTATACTCTGGTGCTACCTGCGTAATGCAAACTTCAAGAAAGACGGAGTGGATTACCATCCTTCCGCTGATCTTACAGGACAAGCCAATCATCTCGGTGTTACCATTCAGGCTGACATTATCAAGCAAAAACTTCCCACCAACAACGGCGGTTATGAAGCCCTGAAATTCGGGAAGACACATCCCAAAGTTTATCGCGAACTCACCAGCGATCATCCCATTGACCTGTGCCGCTACCAGGTTCTTAATTGTTATGCCGGTCGGGCAGGATTAATCAATTCAGGCGGCGAATCGAAAGGAGCAAGCGACATGGCTGAAGCAGTTTTCACAGCAGTTGTAAATAAACGTGCCGGGGGAACGGGACTTATTTCCGGTCGCAAAGCATTTCAGAAATCCATGAAGGATGGAATTGAGCTGCTCAATGCAATACAGGATGTCTATCTGGAAAAAGCGATTGGGCTTGCGTAATGAGTTTTGGGCTATGAGCTATGAGGGATGAGATTTTGGTGAGGTAGTGTTTAATAAACTTCAATACAATCAAATCAGATAAACCAAATGAGAAAGTTTAAAGAATTGAATGTTTGGAAGGAAGGTATCGAGTTAGTTAAGATGGTTTATAAGGCAACGGGATCCTTTCCTAAAGAAGAAATTTACGCATTAACCTCACAAGTAAAAAGATCCTCGGTTTCTCTTCCCTCAAATATTGCTGAAGGTGCCGGAAGAAATACAGATAAGGAGTTCAATAATTTCTTAGGAATAGCGAACGGTTCATGTTGCGAGTTGGAAACACAAATTATTATTGCGCATGAACTGGCATTCATTTCTCATGAAAATTTTGATTTGATATCTCAGAATCTGATTCACATTCAAAAGATGATATTCAACCTGCAAAAATCTCTTTTACTCTAAAAAAGCATTGTGTTTGAGTTATTACTCATAACTCACAACTCATAGCCCATAGCTCATAACTCATAGCTCAATAAATGGCCTGGTTTAAGAGAACAAAAGAAGGCATCACCACTTCGGCAGAGGACAAGCTCGAAGTTCCCGAAGGTGTTTGGTGGAAATGTCCTTCCTGTAAAAAGACCATTCTTTCCGATGAATTCAAGACCAACAATTATGTATGCCCGAATTGTAACTACCACGCGCGCATCAACTCTACTGAATATTTTCAAATCATTTTTGACAATGGTGAAGTGAAGTTATATTTCGAAAACCTGAAGCCAAAGGATTTTCTTGAGTTTAAAGATCTGAAGACCTATCAGAATCGTCTTGATGATGCCGCAGCGAGAGCGGATGTAACTGAGGCCATCACAGTCGGAATCGGAAAAGTGAATAGCAGAAAACTCCTGTGTGCGTGCATGAACTTCAACTTCATCGGCGGGTCGATGGGAAGCGTGGTGGGTGAAAGAATTTCTTTGGCAATTGACTATTGTGTCAAGAATAAAATTCCGCTGCTCATCATCTCAAAGAGCGGAGGCGCGCGCATGATGGAGAGCGCATTCTCATTGATGCAATTAGCGAAGACTTCTGCCAAGCTTACACAACTCTCAGAAGCAAAACTCCCCTACTTCTCACTGATGACCGATCCCACTACCGGCGGCGTTACTGCTTCTTTCGCCATGCTCGGCGACGTCAACATGGCTGAGCCCGATGCACTGATTGGTTTTGCCGGACCACGAGTGATCAAGGAAACAATCAAAAAGGAATTGCCGAAAGGCTTTCAGAAATCAGAATTTCTGCTCGAGCATGGGTTCCTCGACTTTATCGTTGACCGGAAAGAATTGAAGCAGCGATTGAGTGATTTGATGGAAATGATCTGCGGAACTAAGGAACATGCTGTGGTAAATGCCAAATCCTCTAAGGAAAACCGGGAAGCGCAGGATTCTGCAGAGAACACTCCCGCCATTAAATCCGAATCGAAAAAAATGCATTGACCTGTGACCCGGGAATTTCATTACTGTTTTGCTTTCCGGAAAAATAATTCTTCAAAATATTTCGGCGCCTTCAGCAAGCGGCTTCCATACCACGAAAACATTTCTCCATCTACAAGAAGAATTTTTGCAGAAGGAAGCTGTTCCTGCAATTCTTCAACATGTTTTTGTCCAAAAGGAAATGGCTCTGAAGAAAGCAAAACAAATTGTGGAGCTTTCAATTTCAAATCTTCAATCGTGATTTCAGGATAACGGCTTTTATCAGCAAAAACATTTTCCAATCCGGCAACGCCAAGCATGTGATGGATGAAGGTATCATTACCAACTGTCATCATCGGATTATTCCAGATCAAATACGCGCAGCTCCTATTTTCAATTTTCAATTTTTCAATTTCCATATTTGATTGCCAATTGCCAACTGCATACTTTATTTCTTTAACAAGCAACTCCGCCCACTCCATTCTGTTCAGCACCTCTCCTGTTGACAGTATCATTGCATAAGCATCATCGAGGGTTTTGATGTCACTCATCCATACGGGAAAATCATTCATCAGCTCCCTGATCTGCTGCTCTTCGTTTTCTTCCTTATTGCCGATGATGAGATCAGGTTGAAGTGATTTTATTTTTTCGATGTTCAGATTCTTTGTGCCGCCGACTTTGGTTTTTGACTTTACTTTTTCTTTTGGATGCACACAGAATTTAGTGACGCCAATTATTTCTTGTTCCAATCCCAAATCAAAAAGCAATTCGGTTTGCGAGGGAACGATGGAGATGATTTTTTTAGGAGGAAAGGGGATTTGGATTTCTCTACCGAGCTGATCAACAAAAGAATTTACAGTCATTTTATTAAACTACTGTTAATTAATTAAAGCGAGGGACAAGAACATAATTGAACTTACTTGTAACTTTGCATAGCAATGGAAAAGATTGATCGTCTTCAAATTCAAAACTACAAATCGCTTAAGAATCTCAACTTAGCTTGTAGCCGGATCAATGTTTTTATTGGCGAACCGAATGTTGGCAAGTCAAATATTCTTGAGGCGCTAGATCTTTCTGATCTATCTTGGCTTTTACTAAGCAACGATCTGATTCAAATTAGCAATGAGCAAAAACTCACTAAAGAGGAGATTGAAAAAATAGACATAAAAAAACTCTTCAGAGTGCGTGATGCCTCTGAACTATTTCACCTAGGCGATTTATCGAAGACAATAAGTGTTAACTATGGACATGCTTTTTCCGGTTTAGAGATCGCCTACAATGCTGATGAAAAAATTCGTTTGTTCGAGTGGAAAGTTCAGAATGGAAGTCATGTAACAAGGTTAGACAAAAATTTTGTTCAACAAAAAAATTCGGGATTTCCTTCGAACTATTCCTCCCCAATTCATCCTTACCGTTTTAAGGACGATATTCAATTTCATGATGTAGGAAACTATCTCAGTAAGCTTCAATCTCCATTTGGAAATAATTTGTTTAAGGTCATTCAGCACAATCCGGAATTCAGAGATTTCATTGAAGAAATAATTTCTGATTTTCCTATAGAGTTAGTAGTTGATACTGCAGAAAGTGATATCAAATTTCAACTCAGAATTAAGAAGGGTCTTGTTTACACTTTGCCATACAGGGCTCTTGCGGATACATTTCGAAGATTATTTTTTACGGTAGCTGCCATTCGATACAGCAATACCTTCGTCGTTACACTCGAGGAACCTGAAGCACATTCTTATCCGGAATACATTCTTAGGGTGGCAATTGAAATAATCAAATCAACATCACCTCAATTTTTCATTACAACACATAGTCCTTACCTGCTCAATACATTTATCGAGAAAACTCCGAAGAATGATTTCTCAGTCTTTGTGTGTGGTTATGACAAAGAAAATTTTCAAACTATTGTGAAAAAACTTTCTGAAGGGGATTTATCTGAATTACTTGACTACGGAGATGACTTAATCTTTCACGTGAACAGATATCTTGATGAAAGAGTCATCCATAATTCCTGAATGCAATCTTGACACTGTATTAATTGAAGTGTGTATTCCTCCTGCCAGAAGATATAATCATCAATATGGGAAAGGGAATGTTGCCCGTGATTTAATGGGCCGACGGAAGGATGAGATTGCTTTGGGGATAATTGATGAAGATCCAGGTAAAGGTTCATTACCAAAATATTTTTCAGAATTCCAACTGGTTGTATCAAAGGACAATCTTCTTCTCAAAAAGCATTTGAAGCGCGCTCATTATCTTATTTTCATTTGTCCTTCAATCGAAAGTTGGCTGTTATCAAGTGCAAAAGATGCTCACATTGATATTGATAAATTATTCGGATTTGGATCAGATCATAATCTATATCTGAAAAAACTACTTGATATCTCGAAGCCAAAGAAAGTTTACTACGATCAGAGGTTTAGAAAACTCATAAAGGTCCTTCTTGGCCAATCAATTCCTTCAATTCTAACTTTGAAAGCCTGGCTCGAAAATTTCAAAAGCGGTAAACTTGAAAACCTGAAATGAAATATTGCGCACTTATTTTTTTGTCAGCAATCCGGTGGTAGGAACAGCAGTCCATCCTTGCTTATCATCATACCACCACATCGTATTGTCATCAAGTAGTGCGAGTAACCGCGTTTGCGGAATGCCTGCATATTTCTGATAGACTTTGAAGGATTTTATTTTATAACCGGAAGGCAATCCTTTCACATCAATTTTTTCCCAATCCTTAGCACCCACTGCCAGCCACCATATACTTTGGTCAGCGAGCACAGTGACGAGTCGTGCTTCAGGCATGCCGGCCACTTTCATTTTTAAGTACGTATCGAATTGCGTGATGTCTTGTCCTGCAGGCAGCCCTTTTGATTCGAGTTTCTCCCAGTCATTTCCATCGGCATACCACCAAATGGAATTGTCGTCAAGGATTACTACATACCGAGCTTCGGTACTGCCCATCATTCCATACTTCACATAGCTTTTGAAGAACTTCACATTGAATCCGGATGGCAATCCTTTCGGAGGAACTTTTGCCCAATTGTCGCCGGGAGAATACCAGTAGATGCTGTTATCGTCGAGTATCACAGCATATCGCGATTCACTGATCCCCATCACGGTTTTCACATACGATTCAAAAATCTTGATTGGCTTTCCCTCAGGAAGTCCCTGCGACGGAACCTGCTCCCACTTCTCTCCTTCTTTATACCACCACATAGAATTGTCATCCATCACGACAATCAAGCGGGTGTCGGCAATAAGTCCGGAGTTCTTGATGTAGACATCGAGAGATTTTATGGCTGTATTGCCCGGTAAGCCGGTCGTCGCCACTTTCTTCCATGAATCACCATCCATATACCACCAAATGGATTTATCATTTAGCAGCGCGAGGAACCGCGTTCCATCCGCCTTGTAATATGCCTGCACATCGTCAATGCTTTGTGTTCTGGCAGCAAGACAGAGTAACAGAAATGAGCTGAGGATAAAAAGTTTTTTCATGAAGGGGTTTTTGAAGTTTTGAATTAGTTGGTAACAAAGATGGAAAGCTTTGGGAAATAAAACTGCAATTGTTGTTCGAATTACAGCAAACGCAGGAATTAAAGGATCGGATTTTTTTCCTATTTCATTCCGCCGCAGTGCCATTTGCTTTTCGTAAACGATAAACAATTAAAATTGCGATTAAGAAAAATACCATGGCATAAAAATCCATACTTCCATAAAACCGATCTCTTAACTGCCAGGTGCTGGGAATGAAATCTCTTCTCAAATTAATTATGAGCCTGATTAACCACTCAAAAGCTTCACCTGCATTAATCAAAACAAGAACAATGAGTGACCACATGAAACTTCGACGAAATTTTTTCCACCAAAATATTTGAGGAACTATTGTTGAACAGAAATAAAAACTCCAATAGGCGAACCAATAAGGACCGGCAAACCGATTCGTAAAGGCATGAAACTCATAATCATTTTTATTATCTCCAAATTGGATCATCAAATCCCTTACGAGCAATACACCGTTTAGTAACGAGACAAAAACAAAAACGAGGTTAAGGATGTCAAGCAGATCAACAATCTTATTGTCTTTAATTTTTAAGAAGTACCAACCATAAATGAAAAGGACTACAAGGAGAGAATAAACTCTGTATGAAGACGCTAAAAGACTCTCTAAAAAACCCATCCTGAAGGGATTTGAAGTGAATGGTTCAACCCGCAAATGAATGTGATCGTGAATCGTGTTACGTGAATCGTGTATCGTAACTTACTTCGTCATCACCTGAATAATATCACTCTTCGTAATAATGTGCAATTGGTTCAGCGCATCAGCAGTAACCACCGCCGGTGTTTCTCTGCTGATCATGCCTGAAAGTTTTTCAATCGGCAAATCAAACTTCACGACAGGAAATGCTTTCTCCATCACCTCCTTCACCGCTGCAGCTTTTACATTGGGGTCATCCATCAATCTCGAGAGCAATCCTGATTCGCTGATACTGCCGATCATTTTTCCATCTTCCATCACCGGCATTTGATCAATGTCATTTGCTTTCAAAACTGAAACTGCTTCTGCTACATTTTGGTCATGCTGTATGCTGATAAGATTTTTGTTTGTGCGCGATTCCACAATATCACGAATCGTTTTTACCTGCAGCCACCCGTGATCACGCATCCACTCATCATTGTAAACTTTTGCTACATAACGGCTGCCGTGATCAGGAAAAATGACAACCACCAAATCGGTTTCTTTCAACTGATCTTTCAATTGCAGCAATCCTTGTACTGCTGAGCCGCATGAGTAGCCGACAAAAATTCCTTCCTTGCGTGTGATCTCGCGCGCCATCAGCGCAGCATCTTTATCCGTCACTTTTTCGAAGTGATCAATCAAACTGAAATCGTAATTCTTCGGAATGATGTCCTCACCGATTCCCTCCGTGATGTACGGATAAATCTCTTTCGGTTCAATTTTTCCGGTATCGTGAAATGCTTTCAGCGTAGAGCCATACGTATCAATCGCCCAGACCCTGATGTTGGGATTTTTCTCTTTCAGGAATTGCCCGATGCCTGTGATCGTTCCTCCTGTGCCTGCGCCGGCGACTAAGTGCGTGATCTTTCCATCTGTTTGATTCCAGATTTCAGGACCGGTGGTTTCATAGTGCGCTCTGCGATTGTTGAGGTTGTCATATTGATTCACATACCAGCTATTAGGGATTTCCTCTCCTAATCTTTTCGAAACAGAATAATAGGAACGCGGATCAGCAGGATCAACATTAGTCGGACACACGATCACTTCGGCTCCGAAGGCTTTGAGAATATCTGCTTTCTCTTTCGATTGTTTATCAGTGGTGGTGAAGATGCATTTGTAGCCTTTCGCAATGGCGCCAAGAGCCAGTCCCATTCCTGTATTGCCGCTGGTCCCTTCGATGATGGTGCCTCCTGGTTTTAGCAATCCTTGCTTCTCTGCCTCTTCAATCATCTTTACACCGATGCGATCTTTAATGGAGTTGCCCGGGTTGAATGTTTCCACTTTTGCAAGCACCGTCGCTTTTACGCCTTTGACTACTCGATTCAATTTGACGAGCGGTGTGTTGCCGATTGTTTCAATGATGTGGTTGTAATACATGCGGCGAAAATAGTGAATGGTGAATGGTGAATGGTGAATGGATGAATAGCGAATTTTCTCCAAAAAATAGTTTTACCTTTCCTTAATACAATACCTAATGATTGTATGCGACCTTTGAAACTCTGTTTTGTATTGATGGTGTTTGGAATTTCTGCGAAGGCGCAGGAGAAAGACACTTGCTTCTGTCATGTTTCATTTTATCAATGGGAATGGGATTGTTACTATAACACTGGTGACACAATTGAATTAAGTGATCCGAGAAGTGATTTTTATACTGATACCTTGGTAAGGGAATATAATAATCCTGGTTCCTTTAGTTTGAAATATCCATTCCAGGAATCTTTTGACTCTGCCCATTTCGAAGTCACTTCCTGCTATAAGAATATCAACTATAAAGTAACAGGATTTAGCATTATTGTCCCTGGTCCTCGCAATTTGGGCTTTGATAAATATTACTCTGGGAAATACTTTTCAAAATCTATTATGAGTGATCTCAACAATCTCAGAAAAGAAAAGTGGATCATGGCTATCGGAATACAAATCTTCGATCATCTTTCGCAAAAAGACATTCTGCTTCCTTTTATTACAATTATTGTGGCTGAACTGAAGTGAAAAAAAGAAAAGCTCCGATTCACATCAGAGTTTTTCCAAAAAGAAACTTTGATTTTCTATTTTCGATTTTAAAACTTCACCATGCGCTTTTTGAAATTCTGTTTTGTATTGATGGTGGTGGGAAGTTCGTTGCATGCGCAAGAGAAAGACACCTGCTTCTATCATGTTTCATTTTACAAGTGGGAATGGAATTGTTGTTATGGAAGGGATACTTTCAGGACTCATGATTCGGGAGGAATTCGTATACGGGATACGGTAGTTATTGACACTGGTAGTCATCCTCACTCTTTTGATTTTGAGATGAAAGACAGCGCTTCTTTCGACTCAGCACACTTTGAAGTAACTACTTACGACCGGAAAACAGAATTTGAGATAAAAGGTTTTCACACTTTGGTGATTCCTACAGACGGTGAATATTTTGAAAATGACTATGAAGGAAAATATCTTCCGAAGTTCTCTACATTTAATCGATTTCACAACATACTAAAATTTGGTCTTATAATGATCAGAATAAAAATCTTTGATCCTAATCAGGATAAAGAAATTTTACTTCCTTGGATTACAATTATTTTGGATGAACTGAACTGAAAACAGAAAAGCTCCGATTCACATCAGAGCTTTTCGAAAAAGAAATTGAAAATTTAAGAATTAAACTTCTCGATTTTGTTATGAGCATTTTGAAACTCTGTTTTGTATTGATGGTGGTGGGAAGTTCTGCGAAGGCGCAGCAGAAAGAAACCTGCTTATATCATGTTTCATTTTACAAATGGGAATGGAATTATTGTTCAGGTATGGATACTATGCCCATTTATGATTCAGAAGGATTTCTGTCGAGGGATTCTGTTTTTGCTGATACTGCTAATCATCCGCATATTTTCTTTCTGGAAAGAGAAGACAGCACTTCTTTTGCCAATGCACACTTTGAAGTAACATCAATGGATGGCAAGATCAACTATGAAGTGTTGAGTTTTGATTTCGGCACCAATCCTTACGACTCATTTTGGGGGATGTCATATTGCGAAGGCGCTAACTTGAACAGAGGCGCATTGAAGAAACTCTACCATTTTAAAAGCGGAGATCACTTTTGGTTAGAATATTTAAGAATTTTTGATCCCAATCTGCAAAAACAAATTGTACTTCCCGGAATTGAAATTCAAGTAGAGTGAAATGAAATGAAAAACGAAAAGCTCCGATTCACATCAGAGCTTTTCGAAAAATAATTTCAGTGCTATGGTCTTAATTCTTAAATCTTCAGTCTTATTTCTTAAGTCTTCACCATGCGCTTTTTGAAACTCTGTTTTGTATTGATGGTGTTTGGAATTTCTGCGAAGGCGCAGGAGAGTTTAAAATGTTTCTACCATATTTCCTTTGGTCCCTGGGAGTGGAATTATTGTTATGGAAGAGATACTATTTCACGCGCCATTCCAAATGAAAACTATTTAAAGGATACGGTAGTTATTGATACAACTAATCATCCTAAGTATTTTTATTTGAGAGCAAGAGATAAAATTTCATTTAATAATGTTGGTTTGAAAGTAACATCTATGGATGGCAAGATCAACTATGAAGTAAAGAGTTTTTCAATCTTTCCTGCTCGAAAATTCGAAAAAGCAAAATCTGTAGAATGTATCGGAGCTTATTTGAATGAGGATGCACTTAAAATATTTGATCATGCTAAAAAAAGTCCTATCATTTGGCTTGAAGACATAGTAATCATTGATCCCAATCTTCATAAGGAAGCTACCATTCCTGCAATAATGATTTTTGTGGAATGAAATAAACTAACAACAGAAAAACCCCGATTCACCTCAGAGCTTTTCGAAAAAGAAACTTTGATTTTCTACTTTCGATTTTAAAACTTCACCATGCGCTTTTTGACATTCTGTTTTGTATTGATGGTGTTTGGAATTTCTGCGAAGGCGCAGAAGAAACACCCCTGCTTCTATCATGTTTCATTTTATAAGTGGGAATGGAATTGTTGTTATGAAAAAGCCACAGTGGGTCTTCAGGATTCGGAAGGATTCATTGTAAGGGACACTATTATCATAGACACTGCCTTTCATTCGCACATTGTTCATCTACACTATCCTTTCAAAAAATCTTTTGACTCAGCGCATTTTGAAATTACTTCTTACGATGGAAAAATAAAGTATGATGTAATCGGATTTCATGTGATAGTGAGTCTCCTTCATGATGGTGGTATTGATAATTATTTCACTGGAAATTATCTTCCCGCGTCCGTAGCATTTAGTCTCAACCATTGCAAACCAAAAGATTTCATCATTATTAGCAAGATAAAAATCTTCAATCCTGATTTGCAAAAAGAAATTTTACTTCCGGGAATTGACATTTATGTGGAGTGAACTGAACTGAAAACAGAAAAGCTCCGATTCACATCAGAGCTTTTCGAGAAAAAATTATTGCTGTCTTCTTACTTCACCATCATCGTAGCCTCAAGCGTTTCACCGCCTGATTTCACTTTCACCAAATACATTCCGCTCGCAGCATTGGGAATGGAAATCTTTTCTTCATTCAAGCCCTGGTAATAATTTCTTACGGCGGAATAAATCGTTTGTCCGTACACATTCTCAATCGTAATCTCTGCAGAAGTGTTGTCTGCCGCTCCATTGAATTGTAATGAGAATTCACCATTAGAAGGATTAGGGAAAACACCAAAGCTCACAGAACCGTCTGCAGATGCAGCCAACCTGTAAGTAGTGTTGCCGAATATCGATGCTGAATACTCCCCGGTATCAGTGCCGCAGATGGCCGCTATTTGTGATTCATAATCAGTAGCCGGATAAAGTCCGTTTATGGTCGTGGTGCTGAAAGTGGATGAATTGAATAGCTCCCAATCCGGATCGCCGGTGATGCGGGTACGAATCCTGTAACCTGTAGCGCACGGTGTATTATTCCAATCATAGGTTATGGATACGGGGGTATTACCGGTTTCAACACCTCCTGTCGGCACACCACACCCTACAGTAGAGGCAGTTTCTTTTCTCCAGTTACTGAGATCCCCGTTCGCGCAAACTGATCTTACCTGGAAATCATAGCTGGTGTTTGCCGCCAGGTTGGCAAACGTATAGCTCGTAACATTCCCAACATTAATAATAGCACCGTACTCAGGATCACCGGTTTTTCTGTAACGCACCTTAAAGCTTGCCGCAGTCGCAGGGGCATTCCAATTTAAAGTAGCAGAACAAGCTGTAATACCGGTAAGAGTCGTTTCGCCGGGTTTGGGATTAATCCTTAGATTTTTTGTGTTGATGGATCCGACTAAAAGAGGGGCTGATGACACTACCCGAATGCGATATTTCGTTCCGGATTTTGTTCCGAAAGGGATGGTTGCAGTAATTGTTCCTGAGCCGGTGGCGGATAAATACCCAATGTTATAGTGAACGATGAAACTGCCTGTTGCATCCGACAACTGTGCCGTGAAAACATTGCCTGAATCAGCAGGAGCATCTACCGTGTATGGGACGCTTATAGTTTCTCCCCCGCAGAAAGGGTTACCCGTAATTTTACCCGTGGTGATGGTAGTGAGCGCCCACGCATGAACAGCCATTAAACAAATCAATGATGAGAGAAAAGTTTTTTTCATGATGATAGATTTTTTTGGTGATAAAATGAATAGTTCAAAAATAGATAAGTATTCTGTAGGTGAAAAAAAGAAGTGATGGACGGTAGATGTTAGAAGATAGATGTGTTGCAGTTATGCTTCTCCTTAAGTGTCTTATTGGAAAATAAAAAGACACTCTATCTATTGAACCCACACGTGTTGAACAAATCCGAAATCCAAAATCCGCAATCCGAATCCCATGTGAGTCAGTTCGTTTATCTTCGCCGCCATAAAACATATATTCATCATGAAACACACGGTACAATTTATTTTCAGCTTTATGGTATTCATGGCTGCTATGCCTGCCTTTGCACAATTCACTTACATCTCCCCGCTGCCCAACAGCAAGATGAAAAACAAACAGACTACCATCATCCTGAAAAACGGCGGCTTTATTGATCAGTCTTCTTTAAAAAATAATTTGGTTTCAATAACAGGAACAAAAAGCGGATCACATACTGCACGTATTGTTTTGTCGGATGACGGCAAAACTATCTGCATTTATCCGCAGCCGGTGTTTCAGGGGGACGAAACGGTGAGCGTGAGCATCGCAGATGGGTTCAGAAGAAAAGACGGCATCGTGATTCAGGGAACATCTTTTCAATTTGCAACACATCCTGATCATCCTGCTCAGCCTGCCGCGAACAATGATGGGGGGTCACGCCTGTTATGCACCAGCCTTATTAATTACGACATTCTTACCAATACGAGTGATGCTTTCAAGGGAGATATTTTTTTCTACAACTTCTGGTCAAGCATTACTCCTTGCTGGGCGCGAACGATTATTTCAAACAGTGGCGACTCCTTATATTACTCCTTTGACAATTCAAAAGGATTAGGATTTGAAATCAACCACAATGGCTACCTAACGTACTTTGATGCCAATGCCCGCCTGTTTTACATGGCAGATTCAGCCTACAATGTGGTGACCACATTTCAAATGGGGAACGGTTACTTTGCCGATGAACACGACTTCCAAATATTCCCCAACGGTTATTACTTTATGTTAGGTCTCGATACATCATTTCTCACCGATCTCACAGGCTTGCACTACACTGATCAATTTGGTGACACCCATTACGGAAATGACAGTGTGAATGTGGTTGGAAATGTTGTGCAGGAATTAGACCCAAGCGGCAATGTAATTTTTGAGTGGAATAGTTTTGATCATTACGCTTATCAGGATGCCATGTTTTGGCAAATTCCCGGGGCGGTATCGCTGGGGACTAATGGCTGGTGGGATTGGTTCCACGCCAATTCCGTTGAGTTTAATAGCGATGACTCAACCATCCTGCTTTCATCACGTCATTACAGCGAGGTTGCAAAAATCAGTTTGAGCACGGGAGAATTTATCTGGCATTGGGGAGGAAAGAACAATGAGTTTCATTTCATCAATGATGAGTCTGACTTGTATGTTCATCCCGTTGAGCTCGACAGTTTTTATTTTAGCGGGCAGCATGATGTTCGGCGTCTTGCCAATGGCCACATCACCATGTTTAATAATGATTACAATCTTACTCCTCAAATATCAAGTGCAAAAGAATACGTGCTGGATGAGGTCAATAAAACTGCTACTCTTGTCTGGCAGTTTTATCATCCCCAGATAAATGGTTTTAATCTTTATGGTTTAGCTATGGGAAGTGTTCAGCGCCTTGAAAACGGAAATACATTTATAGACTGGGGGCTTATCGGAATTAATCAACACTATTCCATTATGCCGAAAATGACTGAGGTGGATTCACTCGGTAATATTGTTTGGGAATTTACGTGGCCGTACAATGGTTCAGACCAGTATGCTTCTTACAGAGCCCGCAAATTTGCGTGGGAGCGCTGCAACCTCATCCCCGATGCCTCATTGCAGGAAGACAGCATTGGCGTGTACAGTGCTTTTTTGAGTTGGGGAACCAATCCAAAAATCTCCGGCTACATTCTCGAATACAAGCTTTGCAGTGAGGCTACCTGGACCTCTGTTGCTTTAACCTCCAATTCGTATGATCTGCAAGGATTGCTCGCTGACACTTGTTATGACTGGCGCGTGCAAAGCATCTGTTCCATTTACGGGGACACGTCAACATTCAGTGCCATACAGCAATTCACTACCCTGCTCGGCGTAAACATTTCTCCGCTTGAAAATCCGCTTGCCTCCTTTGAATTGTTCCCCAATCCAACTTCAGGTGAAGTCGAAGCCAGGTTCACGATCTCAGTAAATCAGCAAGTCGGTTTCACGATCTATAATTTGCTGGGAGGAATTGTGAAGCAGGAAATTCTCAATGCACATGCAGGTACGAACAAGGTGAAGATTGATTTGAAAAATTTAGCTTCGGGCGCCTACCATGTTGAACTCAAAGCCGGAACGCAAACCATGCATCATCGCTTAGTGGTGAATTGATCTTATTTCGAAACTGATCTTATTCCGAAACGAACTAATACTCCTCCGTGAATAAATCTTCCGGAGGAGTTTTTTATTAAGATCTGAAGCCTGGGAGCAACCAACATAGAAAACTTCTCAAGTATCAAGAATCAAAATTCAAGAAAGGTTCAAAGTTCAAAGTCCCAAACTACCAGTTTGTGTTTTTGGAATTTTTCTTCTTGAAATTTTCTTGATCCCGATCAATCGGGAGGATTTTGAGATTTGGATTTTGAAGGTTGGATTTTGAGCTTTGGATTTTAAAACTTCCTACTGTATCGTCAAATCCTGACTTGGTAAATCCTGCTTCAAATTCGCGACCTCATTTTGCTTCTCCTCTTTGGGTTCTGCATCGCCATACGCTTTGATGATTTGCTTCACGAGCTGATGGCGCACCACATCGCGTTCATCAAGATACACCGTCGCTATGCCCTTGATGTTTTCAAGAATGTCGAGCGCTTTGAATACTCCGCTGCGCTGATGCTTTGGCAAATCAATCTGCGTGATGTCACCGGTGATAATGCATTTGGCTGAAGGACCAATGCGTGTGAGAAACATTTTTAATTGAGCATCTGTTGTGTTCTGCGCTTCATCGAGAATGATGTACGCGTGATCGAGCGTTCTTCCTCTCATGAAAGCGAGGGGTGCTACTTCAATCACCCGGTTGCTCATGTAGTAATTCAGCTTTTCAATAGGAATCATGTCATCGAGGGCATCATAAAGCGGGCGCAGGTAAGGATCAATCTTTTCTTTCAAATCACCGGGAAGGTATCCGAGGTTTTCGCCTGCTTCCACAGCCGGTCGTGTGAGAATAATTTTCCGGATTTCTTTATTCTTCAACGCGCGAACCGCAAGGGCAACGGCTGTGTATGTTTTACCGGTTCCTGCAGGACCAATGGCGAAAAGAATGTCATTGTGCTCCGCAAGCTCCACCAGTTTTTTCTGCCCCGGGGTTCTCGCCTTTACCACAGTTCCATTGGGGCCGAAGGTGATCACATCCTCTGCATACTTCGGCATGTCCACATCAAAGGGGTCCACATCTTCTAATAAATCTTCTGCGGTTTTATCACTCATTCGTCCATACTTCTCAATGAAGTGAATCATCTGGTTGATCTTATCTTCGAGCAATTCAAGATCGCCGGTATTTCCTTCGATCTTAATCTTATTTCCTCTCGAAGTAATTTTTACCCTGGGAAAAGCATTTTTGAGAATTTGAACGCGGGAATTGTTGATGCCCAGCAAATCAACCGGATCAATAGCGTCGAGGTGAATAACAAGTTCTGTCAATGATAAAAGTTTGAAGTAAAACTAACGTATTTCGCAGAGACAAATTTGGTTCTTTGTTTCAGATTTCGAGTTTGAAATTTTTGTCCGCAGGACTACTGCGGAGAGGTTGTTCGAAATTTTTTGTCCGAAGAAATCCTTCGGAGAAATAGTTGGCTTGAAGCAACCACGCTCCGATTCGAAATCCGAAATCCAAATCCGAAATCAAAAATCCGAAATCCGAAATCAAAAATGATTATTACTCTCACCACCGATCTTGGGACGCGCGATTACTATGCGGGAGTCGTGAAGGGTGAGTTGTTGAAAGCAATTCCGGATGTGCAAATCATTGACATCTCTCACGAGATTGAGCCCTACAATATTTTGCACGGCGCTTTTGTGCTAAAGAATTCTTACCGGCATTTTCCCGAGGGAACCATTCATCTCATTGGTGTGAATCCCTTTCATGATGAATCATCTTCGCCGATCATCGTGAAGGATGAAGGATATTTTTTCATTGGTCAGGATAATGGTTTGTTCGGCCTAATCTGGGATGAGCGAATGCCGAAAGAAATTTTTCGGATCCGGTTAAATGAAGAAGAAAAATTCAGCACGATGCCCCTGTGTGATGTATACGTGCGTGCTGCGAAGCATTTGGCGCTCTCCAAAAATCCTGAAGAGATCGCTGAGAAAATTCCTGAATTCAGAATCAGCACGATGGGAAAGCCCATCATCTCGAACGGCTACATGAAGGGAAGCATCGTGTATTTCGATCGCTTCGGAAACGCCATGGTGAATATTCGCAGGGAAGAATTTCAGCGCTTAAGAAATGGGAGAAACTTTTTGATCGTATTCAAGCGCTATGCAGATATGGATTCACTGAGTATCAATTATGCGGCTGTGGATGAGAGTGAGAAACTGTGCTTCTTCAACTCAAGCGGCTTCCTCGAAATTGCCATCAACAAAGGCAATGCTCGCAACCTGCTCAACCTGAACGTAGGAGATTTTGTTCAGATAGAATTTGAGGGATGAAGTTGCAACACCTCTCTCGCTCGCCCCTGACCCCTTTAAGGGGAATCTCCCGCTTTGCGAGTTGGGGAGCTGTTCTCCTTAAGGAGTTAGAGGCGTGCGCAGGCGAATTAAGTGTCATCATTAGTTGTTTTTCCCGCAACGTGGTAATAGGTTCTCAGTATGACCGCACAAAAAATTTCACGAGTGAAAAAAAATTTAGTAACCGGTGGCAGCGGAGTTCTCGGCAAAGAACTTTGTAAGATTCTCTCAGGAGAAAAAATTCCATTCCTCATCGCCGGAAGAAAAAAACCAATGAATGATCTTTATGAATGGAAGCACCTCGATCTCGAAAGTGATGAAGGCTTCGATGATTTGCTGGAAGAAACGGAAACTGTTTTTCATCTTGCTTCGGCCACTGCAAATTGGAATGCAAAAGTGGATGTTGACGGAACAAAAAAACTTCTCGATGCAGCAAAGCAATATAGCATAAAGCATTTTATCTACATCTCCATCGTGGGAACTGATCTTGTCCCGATGAAATATTATCGCATCAAGGCAGCGACTGAAAAAGTGATTCAGCAAAGCGGCTTTCAAAACTTTTCCATTCTGCGCGCCACGCAGTTTCATGATCTCATTGATGGTATTTTCACCGGATTGAATAAGTATCCTTTCATTTTTATCCCGAAGAATTTGAAAGTGCAGCCCATTGAAGCAGGTGTAGTAGCAAAAAGACTTTTTCAAATTTTCAGGCAACCACCTTCGCGGCAAATTGAAAATATCGGGGGAAATGAAATTCTGTTTACGCAGCAGATGATGCGCACGTGGCTTGATGTCCTGAAGAGCAAAAAGAAAATGATCAGTCTGCCGCTCCCATTTTCATTTGCAAGGAAAATTGCAACCGGCGCCCTCACGTGTAGGGAACGTGCGGAAGAAAGTTGCACGTGGCAGCAATGGTTGGAAAAAAAGTATCTGCACTAAATTTTGCCTGATGTTGTTTCAATTGATTTATTTTGACAGTGGAAATTTTTCCGAATGAGACATTTGCTACTTATTACTTTACTCCTCTGCTGCTCGGTTTTTATCTCGCGTGCTCAATCAAAGTCATTCACCATCGCGCGCACAGCGTCAGTGAATGCAGGCGAATTACATGAAGATTGGAATCCCGTATTGCAGGAGAATGAAGAAGTGGCGGATGAATTCCGGCAAAATGATCAACTGAATTCTCTCAAGGATCAATTGCTGCAGCGTCTTCACGCTTCTCCGAAGGAGTCCTCACGGACGGAAACAAAATCTTCTGACGTTCGCGATGTGATTGATACGCCATACGTCTGGTTCAACCTGCAGGGAAATAATTCCAACGGCTCTGTTCCCAATGATAATGACATCGCCGTTTCTAATACCGGTTATCTCGTGAGCGTGATGAACACCACCATCTTCAAATATGATCTGAATAATGATTCTTCACTCGGTGTAGTTTCACTCGGCTCCTTTAGTTCTGCACTTGGGAATCTGCAGTCGAAATACGATCCCAAAGCTATTTACGATCCCGATCAAAATAAATTCGTTGTCGTTTTTCTGGCAGGATTTTCAAGTGAAGCTACCAACATCATCGTGGCTTTTTCACAGACAGATGACCCCAACGGAGCATGGAATCTTTACCAGTTACCCGGCAATCCGCTGAACGATTCTTTGTGGAGTGACTTTCCTTCCATTGCACTAACCAATCATGAACTCTTCATTACTGTAAATCACTTAGTGGATAATGAATCCTGGCAATTGGGCTGGCGAAGAACAGTGATCTGGCAGGTGAACAAGTTCAACGGATATAATGGTGATTCGCTGCACACGCAATTGCACTATGACATTAACTTCAACGGCAGCGGCATTCGAAATCTTTGTCCCGTAAAAGGCGGGAGTCATCTTTACGGGTCTGACATTTATTTTCTTAGTCAAAGAAATCTCGTTGCCGAGAACGATACTTTTTTCCTCGTGCATGTTACCGATACCATTGATGCACCTTCTCAAATCCTTACGGAGGAGGCACTCGTATCGGATGTTCCTTACTTCGTTCCCATAAATGCGGAGCAGCCTTCTATTAACGACTTAGCTACGAATGATTCGCGGGTGCTCGCCTCATTCTTCGAAAATGACCGGATTCAGTTTGTGGGCAACACTACAGATACAATCACGACCACGGCTGCTTTCTATCATGGAGTAATCACGAATGTTGCCTCATCACCTTCCATCACGCTGCATGTGATCTCTGATGATACGCTGTGCTATGGCTATCCGAATATCGCTTATGCAGGAAACAGTTCCTCTGATAATATGGCCATCATTAATGTATTGCGAAGTGGAGCGGATCTGAATCCCGGCTATTCAGCATTTGTAACTGACGGCGACGGATCATATTCACCTTTTAAAAATGTAAAAGACGGAGAGAACTATCACTACGCCTTTAACGGTACACAACGGTGGGGTGATTACACGGGTGCTCAGCGTGATTATACTTCACCGGGCAAAGTATGGGTGAATGGATCATACATAAGATTAAACCACTCCATTTCAACATGGATCACGCAACTGTCATTGTCGCCACCGCCGGCAAATGTCCCGCCCGTAAATGGTGTTCAGGAGCTATTGAATTTATATCCGAATCCTTCCTCGCAAAACATCATCATCGAATTCCCCGTAGGTGCTTACGCTCTTTGCAATTTCGAAGTGTATGATATAAATGGAAAATTATTAAAGCTGCTGATGAATGAAAAAGTGGCGCCGGGAAATAACCTCTTCAGTTTTTCTACTAAGCTTCTCACTGCAGGAGAATATGTATTGAGAATTTCTTCTGAAGGAAAAGTTATTGCTTCGGAAAAGTTTGTGAAGGAATAACAAAGGCAACGTTTCATTCAGTCATTCATTCCGATACATCGGGATTACAATTCATCCGAGCATCTGGCAGGGTGCGAAGAAGGATGATAGAAGAAAAAAAATTAGTTTTAAGAAAATTTCCACAAATGCTTTCACGCTACCGAAAAATATTTACATTCATCATTACCCTGTTCCTGAGTTTTCTTTTGAAGCCGTCCTATTCACAAACCAATATTCTCTCTACAAATCCTGTTGCCGAACAGGTGATGACTGGAAATTATGATCCCACAACGTTTCTGCCGCCGGTCATTCTCAATCATCCTGATACAATTATCACAGGAATTCTCACACGAATTAATTCTGATACACTGCTGAGTGATCTTATCAGACTTGCCTCATTTCAAAATCGCAATACTGGTTCTGATACTATCTCTTCAGTGAAGGGAATTGGCGCGGCTCGCAGATGGGTATATCAAAAGTTTCAGCAGATCAGCAATGCAAATGACAACCGGTTGATTCCTTCTTACCTGCAATTTGATTCTACCATTTGCACCATCAAGCAACACCGGTGTCCTTTTGCGGTGCTGCCGGGATTGGATACAACCGACCCTTCCATCATCATCATCGAATCACATCTCGACAGCCGTTGTGAAGTATTGTGCGATACTGCCTGTGTTGCCCAAGGTGTAGATGACAACGGTAGCGGAACAGCATTGGTGATCGAACTCGCCCGTGTCCTGAGCAAATATGCTTTTAAACACACAATAGTTTTTCTCACCAACATCGGCGAGGAGCAGGGATTGGATGGAGCGATTGCATTCGCTGTATATGCGCAACAGAAGAACATTTCGATCAAAGCCGTGGAGAACAATGACATCGTCGGAGGAATTCTTTGCGGTCATACTTCTTCGCCGCCAAGTTGTTCTCCCTTTGGTGATATTGACAGCACTCAGCTCAGGTTGTTTTCATTCGGCGGATTCAATTCAGCACACAAAGGTTTTGTTCGCTTCATCAAGTTGGAATACAAAGAAAATCTGCTTCCTTTCGCCATAGTGCCCATGACAATTTCCGTGATGACAGCAGAAGATCGCACAGGCAGAGGTGGTGATCACATTCCCTTCCGCGAACGTGGATTTACTGCTATGAGATTCACTTCAGCGAATGAAAACGGAAACGCAAACGTTGCAGACACAACCTATCAGGATAACCAGCACACTACACGCGATGTGCTCGGTTATGATACCAATGGTGATTTAATCATTGACAGTTTTTTAGTAGATGTTCATTACCTCACGCGCAATGCGCAGATCAATGCTAATGCCGCTGCTATGGCAGCCATCGGAGTATTCACCCCGGATTTTTCTTTCGCCACTTCAGGCAATGATCTTCAAATCACCATTGACAGTCAAACTCAGTATTCGAAGTATCGTGTGGGTGTCAGAAGCAACTCTTTTGATTTTGATTCGGTGTACACTATCAACGGAACTTCAGGGAGCATCCATTTTGACAGCAGCGGAATTTTTGTGGTTAGCGTTGCATCTGTGGATAGTAATGGAATAGAAAGTTTTTTCAATGGAGAAAAATTTGTGACCATCACAGGCATTCAAAATATTTCACAGCAGACCGGAATTCATTTAATGCCGATGAAACCCAATCCCGCCGATGAAGCGACCATGATCAGTGTATTTGCTGACAATGAAATTGCTAATGCTCAAGTGAAGGTCAG
The DNA here is from genome assembly GCA_035638255.1 of Chitinophagales bacterium. Lineage (GTDB taxonomy): Bacteria > Bacteroidota > Bacteroidia > Chitinophagales > UBA10324 > DASRAJ01. The sequence goes on along the minus strand of DASRAJ010000142.1, from coordinate 18,324 downwards.
GATCACTGATACAAACGGTATATTAGTTAAGGAACTTCCTCTTACAATTAATAAAGGATTGAATGAAGTATTGTACAAGCATGGACCCCAACCGCGTGGAACATATATTGTACAGTTAGTCGTGGACGGAAAAACAGTTGCCACCAGCAGTGTTATTTTCAGCCGCTGATTTACGCTCATGAATAACAACCTGTCCGCAGGAGTCCAATGGACAATCAATCTCTCCGAAGGAGCCCTACGGACAAACTATTTCAACATCAACCTGCATTATGGAATCGGGGTTGTAGCTCAGTTGGCCAGAGCGCGTCGTTCGCAACGACGAGGTCGGGAGTTCGATTCTCCTCAACTCCACAAACCCGAAACTCCAAATTTTTTCTTCCCCCAAACTAACCTTTGTTAGCGCAAAACCCTTGCCCATCAATGATTCCAGCGAATCATTTTTCATTCCCGCATCGTATTTTTCATCTACCTTTGCTATTATATTTTATTTAAAGAAGAAACATGCGAATTAAACGAGTGGCGATCCAGGGGATTGAGGCATCCTTTCATGATGTGGCTGCCCGGAAATTTTTCGGGCGTTACATTGAAATTGTTCCGTGCAATTCATTTCGTCTTTCCTGTGAGAAGTTAACGAATGGCGAAGCGGACTACTGCGTGATGGCGATTGAAAATTCCATTGCCGGAAGCATCCTCACCAACTACAACATCATTCGCGATTTCCGGCTGCGCATTATCGGTGAGGTGTACATGCAAATCGAGCTGCACCTGATGGGAATGAATGGAATCAGGATGGAAGAGATCGAGCAAATTCATTCCCACACCATGGCAATTCGTCAGTGCGAGGATTTTCTTCTTCAGTTTCCCGATAAAAAAGTGCTGGCGCTGAATGACACCGCAGAGTGTGCGCGCAATGTGAGCATCAATCATCTTCATAACGTCGGCGTGATTGCTGGGGAAGAATGCGCCACTCACTATGGCATGACGATTCTTTCGCGCAACATTGAATCGCACAAAAAAAATTACACGCGCTTCATTGTGCTTTCTGATAAGAACATCAAAATCTCCGGCGCCAACAAATGCTCCATCAGCTTTGAGCTGGATAACTCACCGAGAAGCCTGCAAAAAGTGGTTGACATCTTCGGTGATTACTGGATTAACATGACCAAGATTCAGTCGGTGCCCATCCTCGGCAAACCAACGGATTACACTTTTCTCATGGACCTTGAATGGGAGCAATACGAGAAGTACGAGAAAGCAATGACGAAAGTGATAAAGAAAACATTCAACCTCTCTATACTGGGAGAATATCGCAAAGGAAAATTTGTAACCTCAAAACTATGAGCACTAAAAAACTTGATCTCGATTTAATTCCGATAACCGAATGGATTCCATTCGCAAAAAAACCGGTCCTTATTGCGGGACCATGCAGTGCAGAGAGCGAAGAACAACTTTTGAAAACCGCACGCGGCATCAGCAAGCATTTTGATCATTTCATTTTTCGCGCCGGCATTTGGAAACCACGCACACGACCGGGAATGTTTGAAGGCGTTGGTGTAGTGGGGTTGGAATGGATGAAGCGAGTGAAGGAAGAAACCGGCGCCATGCTAACTACAGAAGTTGCAATGCCGATGCACGTCGAGAAAGCCTTGAAAGCAGGAATTGATATGCTGTGGATAGGTGCGCGAACTACCGTGAATCCATTCTCAATCCAGGAAATAGCTGAGGCATTGCGGGGCGTGGATGTTCCTGTGCTTATTAAGAATCCGGCCTTTCCTGATTTGCAGCTTTGGATTGGCGCGGTCGAGAGAATCAATCGCGCCGGTGTGAAAAAACTCGCAACGATTCATCGCGGGTTTCATTCGTACGAAGTCACAGCCTATCGCAATCAGCCGCATTGGGAAATGGCGCTCGAATTAAAAACGATGTGCCCCGAGTTGCCGATGTTCTGCGACCCGAGCCATATCTGCGGCAACACCAAGCTCACTGCACACGTTGCGCAAAAAGCGATGGACCTCCATTACGACGGATTGATGATCGAAGCACACATTGATCCGTTGCGGGCCTTGAGTGATGCGCGGCAGCAGGTGACTCCCGACCGTCTCTTTGAAATTATTTCCAATCTTGTGATCAGAAATCCGATTGACGATGACCATCGCACACGCCTGCAGGAATTGAGGGAGAAGATCAATGAGATGGATGAGGAATTGATACAAACGCTCGCCGCTCGCATGATGATCTCCAAGCAAATCGGGGAATGGAAGCGCGACAACAACGTTATCGTTTTCCAGGTAAGCCGGTGGGAGGAAATTTTAAAGCGCGTGCTGCAGCTCGCAGAAGACATGGGGCTCGACCGGGAATTCGCGAAGCAGATTTACATCTCTATTCACGATGAATCCATTCGTCAGCAGGTAGATGTGATGAATGTTGCAAAAAAGGAACAAGCAGTACGTCTGTAATCTCATTATCAACGGAAGTATCGGTATCAGCTACGCAACCGGCTAATTAAGTTTATCGATTTTAAAAACGCTCAAATTGATTCTTCGGAAAACCGGCAATGGGCTTTTCTTATGTTTGCGAATGTTGACAAAACGTAACTCATTTGAAATCGAAACGACATCACCAGGAAGGAGGCATCTTCACAAAAAAATTCCACAAGAATTTTTCATCCCTCCTGCATTCAAGAAAATATTCACAATACTTTATTCTCTGTGACGACAACACTAATGTATCCTGCCTGCCGGTTTTGATGAATGAGATTCCTGAGCTCGCACAGGCCATCGTAATTAAAATTTATGCGGGAGAAGGACACAAAAACATTCAGGCGCTCGAATATGTTTGGAAAAGATTGACGGAAGAAAACGCAGACCGTAATGCAGTGCTCATCAATCTCGGCGGCGGAATGATCTGCGACCTTGGTGGCTTTGCTGCAGGCACCTACAAGCGCGGCATTGATTTTATTCATGTGCCTACTACTTTACTTGGTCTGGTAGATGCCGCCATAGGAGGAAAGCAGGGTATTGATTTTCTGCATTTCAAGAATCAAATCGGTGTCTTTAAAAATCCTGATGTTTTCATTCATCCTTCATTTTTGCTCACACTTCCTGAGGAGCAAATGAGGAGTGGCTTTGCTGAAGTAGTGAAGCATGCGCTGATTGCAGGCGGAAAATTCTGGAAACAAGTGAGAGTGATAGAAAGCATGAAGGAAGTGAACTGGAAGCCGTTAATCGAAGAATCCATTTCATTAAAAGTGGCAGTGACCGAGGTTGATCCAATGGAGAAAAAATTTCGGAAAGTGTTAAACTTTGGGCATACCATTGGTCATGCTATTGAAAGTGTTCTTCTAAGCAACAATCAAAATACTCTCCATGGCTTTTGTGTGGCGGCAGGGATGATTGGTGAGTTGTACCTGTCATCCATTATTGGCGGATTGAGCCCGAAGAAGAGAGATGAAGCTTTGTCATTCATTAAAAAACATTTTCCTCTGCTTTCATTTTCTGAAAATGATTTTGATGCTATACTCAGCTTTATGAAACAAGACAAAAAAAATCACGGCGGAAAAATCCGAATGGTGCTTCTTAAAAAATTCGGTGAGCCGAAGATTGATTGTGAAGTTGATGAAGTGATGATTAGAGAAGCGCTGAACTTCATGATCCGTTCTTATGATTAATAACCTGAAATCGTCATTGCGAGGAACGAAGGGGAAGGACTGTGCGAGAGCGTGAAGACCTGTTCCGATTTTTCGGAAAGCAATCCGTTCGTAGTTATCGTATTCCTCAGGAGATTGCTTCGTCCCGATGATCCAGATTGATTGGGAGGGAACTCGCAATGACGATCACTCTTAAATTTCAAAAGTGATTTACCGCATTAAAAAAAAAGATCGCTCCCTTAAAGGGAAATTATTTTTAAGCGGCTCGAAAAGCATCAGTAACCGGGTGCTTATCATAGAGGCGTTAAGCAATTCGTCATTTGGGAAGAAAAACATTGCCAATGCAAAAGACACAGTGTTGCTTCAGCAACTTCTCCGTGAGGAGTCCTTCAGACTTTCTTCTTCTCAAAATATTTTCGATGCGCAGGATGCAGGAACCACTTTTCGATTTCTCACTGCATATCTCGCTTTCAAAGAAGGCGAATGGTTTATTACCGGCAGCGAACGAATGAGGCAACGCCCTATCAGTGACCTTGTGACAGCTCTTAAACAGTTAGGTGCTGAAATTTCATTCCCGGAAAGAGAAAATTTCCCTCCTCTTAAAATTACCGGCGGCAAGCTTCACGGAGATTTTGTTCGCGTGAACGCAAACATCAGCAGCCAGTTTGTTTCCGCTTTGCTGATGATTGCTCCCTGCCTGCCCAATGGATTAACTATTGAGCTTGCAGGCAATGTTGTCTCTGAGCCCTACATTGAAATGACATTGACTCTGATGAAATATTTCGGCGTGAATCACACCCGAAGTGTAAACTCAATTCATGTGGATCATCAACAGTACCAGCCAAAAGATGTTTTTATTGAATCTGACTGGAGCGCGGCCTCTTACTATTACGAGATGGCAACATTTGCTGATGAAGTTGATTTTGAATTGAACGGGTTGTTGAGAAATTCTTTCCAGGGTGATTCAGTGATTGCTCAGTTCATGAAATCCTTCGGCGTTGAAACGGAGTTCATTCCGGATGGATCGGGAGAAACAATACACCTGAAAAAAACTCACTCACACCCTCCCTCTCACCTTCACCTTCAGCAATTTCCCGACCTCGCTCCTGCTCTGTTCGTAACCGCGGCAGGATTATCGCAAAAAATTTCCTTCTCCGGATTGGAACATCTTGCTTACAAAGAAAGCAATCGCGAAGAAGCGATGCGGAATGAATTGGCGAAATGCGGAATCAGTATCACTAATGCAAATGGAAATATTTCTGTGGAAGGAAATTTCTCTGCAAAACATCCCCGCTTCTCAACTTACGGTGATCATCGTATGGCGATGGCGTTTGCTCCGCTTGCCATCTTGTGTGATAAAGTTGAAATTGAAGACCCGATGGTGGTGAATAAATCTTATCCGAAATTTTGGGATGATCTGAAAGCTATCGGATTCGAAATCGAAATCATCATGTGAAGCAGAGTTTATTTTCCAGGGAATTCAATCATCCACTGACTTCCTGTGTGAATCATAAATCCCGGTTAACAGAAAACCATTTCACTCTTTCACAAATGAATATGTCTTCTTACCCTTGTGCGTTTCTACCGAAAGAAAATAAATACCTGCAGGAAGCATCGCAGTATTAAAGATGAAAGAATGATTCTGAAGCTCCTCTGATTCAACAACTCTTCCGAAAGCATCGGTGATTTTAACGCCGGCATTTATGTCATCATCACGAAAGCCAATATTCAAAATATCGTGACAAGGATTTGGGAATGCACTGAATGCTTCATCCTGAATCACCGCTGAAAGGCCACTTGGTTGAACATCCTGCCAATAAATTTCATCAAGATCAAATCCATTGGATGCGTGATGATGATTTACCTGGCACAGCGGTTCCGGATAATTCACCACATAAAATTTGTAGCTCGTGTCATTCGAAGTTGTAACATTGAGATCGCCATCGAGAGTATCCTTTCTCACTTCCATTACCCGCAGACAATTGTGAAAAATTCCCGTTGGAAGAATGAGATTTCCATAGCCATCTGCTATTTCCTCTATCACACCTGCATTGTAACCGCCTGATATAGGTCCATAATAAGAATCAGAAAATGAATCGCCATAAGTAAATGGATAATGAAGAATGTCACGCGGATTCGTGTACACTAACTTTAACTGATCACTCTCATAACCCCAGGTAGTATACAGCGCGTTATCATTTGTGAAGTAATTGTAAATCATGTTTCCTGAGTAGTCAAAGCTCGCGGATGCGAATTGAGCGTCCGGAAAATCTGCGGCGAATGGGGTGGTGGAAGCCATCACACCATCAAATTCCGTAGAACCATTTACTGAGATGAGAGAAGAAAAATCCCATGTCTGATCCACACCGCCATTGCCCTCATCCTGGATTGGGTTCGTCTCAACAAAAATCTGAATGGAGGTGTTGAGTTGAAAGCCGTTGTTCTGTTGAAGTGTGGGTTGCGCGGTGCCGGCGAGTGTAATGATGATGCCGGGTAACAGAGTGGAAAGATGTTTCATTGCAGATGTCTTTATATGAAGACAGAAAATACACGAAGGAGGTTACATCAGTCCGCATGGTTTTCGACGCACGGGATGAAAGCTTACACGAACGCGGAAATTTCTCTTACATGTTAATTGAAATGATTCCAATATCTCATGGAACTCTTATCATGAGCGTGAACAAAACCAAAAAAAAGGTTACGAAGTACCGAGGCAATTTGAATTTGTACCTGGAGACGCAATCGCATAACAGATAGTCAATCCTTCACCAACTTCAATGTTTGCTGCGAAACCAATTTCGATTTTAATCTCACCAAATAAATCCCGCTGCTAAGCGCTACAAGAGAAAGATTAGCGACTGAATTTCCTGACGGAATCACAACTGATTTTTCTTGAATCGTGACATTGGCTTCATCAAGAATTTTTATGGTGACTTCCATTTTTTCCGGTGACGCAAAATGAATAAACGCTGTATTTCCCGCCGGGTTCGGATAAATAGTTGCATAGAAGGAACCATCCTTAATAGCTAAAACATTTTCCGGCGCGGTGACTACTGAACTGATCGTGTTCGTATTCACCGGAGCATTGTAATCGAAGTAGATGAATGCAGTGTTGTCAATGAATTCACCCAACGTCAAACCTGCCTTTGGTTTTATCTTGAATTGAACGAACCCCTGGCTTTCGCTAAAGTCATCGGCAGAATCAGGCAAGTTGATGTTGTTAAATAGCCATTTCACGAAAGCAGGTTTTCCGGGTTGCGTCAAATCGTTTGCAAGAGTCACATCGTAATCATGACTCGCAGCAATCATCTGAAAAGTTGAGGCATCCAAATTTGAACTCAGCGTATCAATCACATAAATGAAAGTGGCTTCAGCAGTTCCCGTATTCTGAAAACGGATGGTGTACTCTAAAAATCCGCCGTTTGAAATTTCACTTTGCGTGATCTCCGGTTCATTTACTTCTTTTTCATTAGGGTCAAATGACGAAACAACAATTGTTGCATCACTGTCTGTATTATCAGTAAAGTCAATGTCTGCAGCGCTCGTGATTGTGCCGCTTCCCTCGTTTACAATATGTGAACCAACCTGCAATCCCGGCGGAGCAAATAAGGTGAGTAAAAATGTTTTTGAATGTATCGGGTGAAATGAATTAAGGTCCCACGTCACCTCATTGCCAATTACAGAAGCCGGAGTATCAGATGCCGAAACATAACTTAGCTGTGAATCAAAAGTCAGCGTCAATGATCCGTCCACATCATCTGATCCGATGTTATGAACCGTAATAGAGTGTTGCGAGTCAAATCCGGGTCTTACCCGTCCATTCATCACACTTACGCTGATGTCGCTGCCAATGTTGAGAGGTAAGATTCCAAAATCATTTCCCGTATTCACCTGTGCCGACGAAGTGTCAAACGCTACTGTGTAAAAGGTTGACGGGGCTAAGTAATAGGATGAGAAATCGGGAACCACGATCGTATCCGATGTATTCATGGGAAGTGCCAGAACATAATTTCCATCTTCATCGCTTATCCCTATAGAATTTTGGTTCCTGGCTGAAACAATAACACCCACGGCGCTGTTCTCGGTGCTGTCCAAAATACCATTGGCATTGGCATCGAAGAAAATTTTTCCTTCCACAAGAGGAAGAACAACACAACCATTGATATTTCCGGTGGTGCAAATGGGAAGGTTTCCCCAGTTCACAAATGAAGTGACGTTAGGGAGGCATAAAATATTCGTGTTGCTAACACCGAGTATCTGCAAAGTGTCAGGTAATATGGGCAAACAAGTAAGCGGATTGTCTGATACATCTAACCATGCGACATGTGATGGAATGTAAGGTACTGACGTAATTAAATTATTCCCGACATAGATCGAGGTGAGGTGATCAGGTAAGGGTGGCAGTTGCAACAGCTTGTTACTTGAAGCATCAATCTCTTTCAATCCATTTGGTAATGCAGGTAATGCTGTTAATGAATCCCAACCGCAATAGAGGTATTGCAATGTAGAAGGCAATGGAGGTAAAGCGGAAATCATTCCGCCACCACAATCAAGGTATGTCAATGAGTCAGGGAGCGGAGGAAGTGAGGTTAAGGAATTGTTGTTGCAATCAAGAAACTTAAGCGTGGACGGCAATGGAAATAATTCTGAAAATGCCGACTCGCCAATCAGTGTCTCAAGCATTGAAGGAAACGAGGTAAATCCAATTTCCGAATAACTGCAATTCAGATATGTTAATGAGTCTGGTAAATCAGGAACCTGAATATTTGACCAGAGGAAACCGCAATCAAGATACAGTAATCCTTGTGGTAAAGTTGGAAAAGCTGTAAGGTAGAATTCGTCTTCCATTACCAAAGTATCCAATGAAGATGGTAACACCGGCAGAGTCGCCACCGGGTTATCGGTGCAATTGAAATATTTCAAACCTGATGGAAGTGAAGGATATGATGTAAGGTCATCGTTTTGTGCGCAACCAAAAAATTTCAAGTTAGCAGGAAGGGGGTGAATCGAGTCTATGTAGTTCGCTCCGCATTCTAAGTGCTCTAATGGTAACGGCAATTGGGGAAGATCGTGAAGACTGCAGTAAGAGCAAATAAGTGTTGTTAAAGAGTCAGGTAAAGTTGGAACAACGAATAAGCTATAATTCCCTCTGCAATCTAAGTACCTCAATGATGATGGAAGAGCGGGAAGACCGTTAAGATTATTCCACACACAATTAAGCACTTTAAGATGAGGAGGAAGTGCAGGTATGTTTATGATGTGATTAGAATTACATCTCAGTGTATCAAGATTCACAAAGCCATCAACGCCGGTGAGGTCAGGAACAGTATCCCCGAAGAAAGTCAGGTTGGTGAGCGTTTGAGCATCAGCCGTTAAATAATGATTGCCATCAATGCAGGTGGGGCAGATGGATTGAATGACAGCAGCAAAATTTGAATCGGGAATGTATTGCGCCTTGATGGCAGATGAAAACAGAATAAATAATGCTGTTGCAATTAAGAAGGAAAGGTGTCGCATGTGCAGAGAGTATGAAAGTGAGTCAACGAGAGTACAACTATTTCCCTTACGAACCTATGAAAGTAAAATGACGTAACCACTAAATTTTTCTCTTCATCCACGAGCACACAATGCCCGCAGCCACCGCAGCATTCAATGACTCAGCTTTACCGATTCTTGGAATAGAAATTCTTTCCTGAATAAATTTTTCAAGAGAAGAAGAAATTCCATGAGCTTCATTGCCGATGAGAATGAAACCGCGATGAACAGGTTTCGTATCAAAAAGATTTTTTCCCTCAGTGAATGTTCCGAATACAGTGAGTTGATTGAATCGCTGAAAAAGCTTTTCAAGACTGATCTCCATCACTTTCACGCGCGCAAGCGAACCCATGGTTGACTGAACGGTTTTCAGATTAAAGGCATCGGCGCAATCTTCAGAACAAAAAACATGTTCGATGCCGAACCAATCAGCGATGCGAATGATGGTGCCGAGGTTTCCGGGATCCTGAATGTTATCGAGAGCGAGATGCAGTTGTGACGAAATTTTTTTCTCGTCCAGGTTCCACTGTGGAATTTCAGCGATCAGCATTACCGGTGATGAAGTAACGAGCGCTGAGATGCGTTTCATCTCACGGTCAGAAGCTTCGAGCAAAACTTCTGAATATTTTTTTGCGAACAGAGAATTCTTGTCAATCCAGGCCGCTGTTGCAATGATGTGTTCAACATTCCATCCTTCTTTCAAAAACTCTGTGCAAACCTTTTCTCCTTCCGCAATAAAACGTTGACGTTCTTCGCGGTACTTTTTTTGCTTTAGTGAATTGACGTATTTTTCAAGCGACTTCGAAATCATGCTCAGCAGCGGCTTACGCGCAAGATACATTCTTTTGCTTCTCATGTCCGTTGCGCTCCTTTCTTCCTGCAGCAATACAAAATATTTAACCGCGAATCAGGCATTGCTGAATCAAAACCTGGTGAAAGTAAAGTTTTCCAAGACTCTCAAAAAGGTCAGAAAAAATATTGAAAAGGATCTTACACTGGAAAACAAGCTTGCTTCATTAGCCAAGCAACAACCGAACAAAAAAATTCTCGGCTTCCTCAGGTTTAATCTCTGGGCGTATAATCGTTTTTACACTACTGAAGACAGCGGATCCCGTCATTACCTGATGACGCATCTCGGAGAACCCCCTGTGATTTTTGATTCTACATTGATGTCATCATCAGCATCGCTTATGAGCGGCTATCTGGTGAGCAAGGGCTATTTATTTCCGAAGGTCACTTATAGCTTTGTGATCAAACGCAAGAAGGCCACGGTGAAGTACTTTGCCGAAACGGGACCTCTTTATACGATAGACAGTATTTTTTTTCCTACTGATTCTTCAAAGCTTGATCTCATTGTTTCAGCAGGGCGCTTCACTACCGTGCTGAAAAAAAATAATGCTTTTGATGCAGATGAATTGGCGAAGGAGCAACTGCGCATACGTCGCGAGTTTCTCAACCAGGGCTATTTGTTTTTCAGAAGAGACTATGTCTTTTTCCAGGTGGATACCAATATCGGTGACCATCGTGTGAATGTGTATGTGAATGTACAGCGGAGTGATACTTCTATGGAGCAGCAACAGTATAAGCTGAGAAATATTTACATCTATCCTGATTTTAATCCGGAGTATGAACTCGACACAGTAAAGTTTGATACCATTTTTTATGATGGCATCTATTTTCTCACCACGAAGCATTTCATTGACGATGATGTACTCTCATCATCAGTGTACATGGTGCAGGGCGCTTTGTATTCACGCAGCAGCTTTGAGTGTACCATGAATCGCTTCTATGATTTGGGCGTTTACAAATTTGCCAATTCGCGTTTCAAAAATGTGGCGGACAACCAGGTTGATTTTTACTTCTACCTGCAGCCGGCGAAGAAGCATCAGATCGGAACGCAGGTGGACGTGGGGACGGTGGAATCAAATATTGCTAGCGGAATAAAAATTTCTTATCAAAGCAGAAACCTGATTCACCGTGCGAACAGTATTAACCTGAGCCTGGTGGGTGGCGTTCAGGTTCCGGTATTTCCGACTTTGAGATATGACAGCATTTTTTACAACATCAGTGCACAATTGGATTATGTGCTGCCAAAGTTTGCATTACCCTTTCTTAATGCGCACATTTCCTGCTACAACAATCCAGTAACACGACTTTCTTTCAAGGCAAGTTACTTTCAGCAAACAAATTTTTATTCCCTGCAGAGCTACGGGGTCACCTATTCGATGGAATGGAAACAGGTAGAATTCCCTCTGAAAAAATTTATTCTCCCGATCTATGGAATCAATTATGTTTTCCCGACCTACTCTGATTCATTTGCGAAACGCCTGACTGCTGATCCTTTTTTACGTGAATCTTTTTCCAAACAATTTATCCCCAGTGTTGGAGGAGCATTTGTGTTTTCCAATCAGGATTTTGATCATCCTTCCAACTACACCTTTGTTCGCCTTAATTTAGAAACCGCCGGCAATTTTTTATATGCCCTGTTTTATGGATTGGATACATTCACTTCTTTGAATCTGCACGCCGACAGCAGCGGCAGCTATAATATATTGCGAATCAATTTCGCAAATTATGCCAGAGGGGAACTCGATGTGCGCCGTTATCTAAAATTCACACAGAACAGAACATTGGTATTTCGAATCTCACCCGGCATTGCCGTACCGTATGGAAATGCTGACGCCGTTCCGTACATCAAGCAATTTTATTTGGGAGGAACGAACAGCATGCGCGCATGGCGCGTGCGTTCGCTCGGACCGGGTACATTTCGCGACACACTGAATTTTTACAATAGCGCAGGTGATTTTAAGCTGGAAGGAAACATTGAATACCGCTTCAATATTTTTGGACAATTCAAGGGAGCAGTCTTTGTTGATGCAGGTAATATCTGGCTGCTGAGAAATGATTCGTTGAAACCCGGCGGCACATTTTACTTCAGCTCTTTCCTGCAACAAATAGCAGTCGGTACCGGCGTAGGCTTACGATGGGATTTTACTTATTTCATTCTTCGGCTTGATGTTGCAACACCAGTATATGATCCGAGTTTACCTGTGAATGATGAATTTCCTATTACAAAGTTTAACTTAAAACCCGTGTTTGGCGATTTGCTCTTTCAGTTTGCAGTGGGGTATCCGTTTTGAAATAACCGGTTAACTGTTGCCTTCAGGACTCTGCGGGCAGATTGCCCGCAAAACTCTATGAGCAAGTTAATGCACATCTTAAAAAATGTTAAATCCAAAATCCGAATCTTTAAATTCGTACTTTGGCTCAAACTTTTTGATGTGAAAAAAATATTTCCGCTCATTATTATATCCTCATTATTCATTTTTAAGAGTGAGGCGCAGTACTTCGCAAATTACAACACTCCTGTTCAGGACATTAATGGAGTGGCTATGAAATACCCATGGACAGGCGGTTTAAATAATCCGCAATTCTCTGATGGTGATTTTAATAATGATGGCATCAAAGATCTTTTCATCTTCGATCGTACAGGAAATAAAATTTACACCTTCATAAATCATGGCACTGCAAACACAGTGGACTATGAGTATGCGCCGGAATATGAAGCAGGTTTTCCGAAACTTCACGATTGGGCATTATTGCGTGATTACAACTGCGATGGCATTTGCGATATATTCAGTTACACAGGAGGTCCCGTAACCGACCCCGGTCCCGGCATACAGGTTTATCGCGGATATTATTCTCTCGAAAATAAAATTCAGTTTGTGAGTGTTGATAGCTTGCTGCGCTATCCGATACTCGTTCAGGACAGCACGTTTTATCCCAATTTGTACGTGAGTTCTGTTGACATTCCTGCGATTGCAGATGTGAATGGTGATGGTGACCTCGATGTGCTCACTTTTCAAATCACCGGCGGCTACGTGATGTATTTTGAAAATCTTTCAGAGGAAAGCGGATACGGGTGCGATAGCTTGCTCTTTAAAAAAGAAGATGATTGCTGGGGAGATTTTTTCGAAACTTCATTTCAGAAAGCTGATTTGCTGAATCAGCCATGTCCCTTTTTTCAAAGTGAACAGAACGATGTGCGATCTCCTGATCGTCATACCGGCTCAGTAGAAACTGCATGGGACAACGATGGCGATGGTGATGTTGAATTTCTCAAGGGAGATATTTCATTTTCCAACCTCGATTACCTGGTGAATGGAGGAACTAATAATGATGCGCACATGATTTCTGAAGACACGGCATATCCGGGTTACGATACTCCCGCTGATGTTTTCATTTTTCCGGCACCATTCCTTGTTGATGTAAATAATGACGGGCTTGTTGATCTCCTGGTATCTCCTGATGCTGCCGGTGGCTCTGTAAATTTCACTTGTAGCTGGTATTATAAAAATGTCGGCAACGCAATTACGGCCACATTCAGTTTTCAAAGCGATACATTCATGAATGGTGATATGATTGATGTTGGTGAAGGCTGTTATCCTGTTTTCTTCGACGCAGATGGGGATAGCCTGCTCGATATGATCGTTGGCAATCGCGGATACTTTGATAACACAAACGTGAACATTTACATTGGGGAGCTGGCATACTATAAAAACATCGGCGATGCGGAACATCCGGTGTTCAAACTCATCACAAAAGATTATGCAAACGTAAGTTCGCTCGGTGTAAAAAGTGTAGTCCCCACTTTCGGTGACATGGATGGCGATGGTGATGATGATATGATTCTCGGGCAGGAAGACGGATCGTTGCTCTATTTCAAAAACATCGCACCCGCAGGTGAACCTGCAGATTTTATTTTCTTCGGAGCGAATTATGCCGGCATTGATGTAGGAAATTTTGCTGCGCCTCAATTGGTGGATGTGAATCGGGATGGCTTGCTCGATTTGCTGATCGGGGAACAAAGTGGCAATCTTAACTACTACGAAAACACGGGATCAGCCACGGCTCCGGATTTTTCTTCCGCTCCCAATAATTTTTTTGGCAGCGTAGATGTTCGGCAAACAGGGTACCTTACCGGCTACAGCGTTCCCTTTTTGTTTGATGATAATGATGGGAACGGGTACCGGTTACTGGTAGGAAGTCAGCGAGGAACTATCTATAAGTATTCAAACATTGATAATCATCTCAGCGACTTGTTCACGAAAGACGATACGGTATTCAACGGCATCAGGGAGGGAATTGATGCTACTGTAAACGGTGCTGACGTGAACAACGATGGCAAAGTGGATTTGCTGGTAGGAAATTTTCGCGGAGGTGCAACTTTCTACGACAGCAAAGTAACAGGCATTGACCAGCAGCAGCAGGCATTTGATGATGCATTACAGGTGTATCCAAACCCTGCCGTTGAAAATTTCACAGTGAAGATTTCACCGGATGGATATGCCGGTGAAGTGCAATTTTCATTAAGAGATTTGTTTGGAAAAAAAATTAGCGAGCAACGCACACAAGCCGGTAGCATTGTGAAAATGGATGTGAATGGCTTGCCTTCAGGAATTTATTTGCTGCAAATGAATGCAGGCAGCGGCTCTGTTGTGAAAAAAATTATTATTACTCATTAAAAGAGTAAAAAGAATTTGTACTTTTCATCCCTATTGCGCCGATGATTAAACGTATACTCTTTTCTTTTTGGTTTTTTTTCATTGCCTCGGAAATAATTCCGCTGCAAACAATAGCATCTCATATTGTCGGTGGAGAGTTGTATTATCAATGCCTCGGGAACAATAGTTACCTCATCACTCTCAAAGTTTATCGGGATTGCTACAATGGTATTCCTCCGCTGGACAACCCCGCATACTTTGGTATTTTTAACGGGTCAGGAGCATTGATTCAGAATCCTGCTATTCCTCTTGGAACAGACGTATTTATTCCAATCACTGCAAATAATCCCTGCCTCATTGTCCCACCGAATATTTGTGTTGAAGAAGGAACCTACTCGTTCACTGCAATTTTGCCCCCTACACCCGGAGGGTATACCATTGCATACCAGCGGTGTTGTCGTAACATGACCATCGTAAACCTTTTTGATCCCTCAAACACCGGGATCACCATCTTTTCAACTATTCCTGACACGAGTTTAGCAATATGTAATAGCTGCCCGTACTATAACAACTATCCTCCCACTGTAATTTGCGTTGATTATCCTTTGGTGTTTGATCACTCTGCGACTGATCCGGATGGTGATTCATTAGTGTATTCATTGTGCGAGCCGTTCGTTGGCGCTGACCCGTACAATCCGCAGCCGACTCTTCCATCAACTCCTCCTTATTCAAATGTCACTTATGTAAATCCTTATAGTGCTACTGATCCGCTGGGAACACTACCACCTATGAGTATTGATCCCGTAACGGGATTACTTCAAGTGACGCCGGATGCTATCGGGCAATACGTAGTAGGCGTGTGTGTGAGTGAATATCGCAATGGAGTGTTGCTGGGAGTTCACATGCGTGATTTTCAATTCAACGTAACACAATGCACATTACCTCCGGTTGCCGCACTGCCCACAGTGTTTAACGGCTGCGACGGATTTACGTTTTTGTTTCCTAATTACAGCACCGGCGGCATTACTTATCATTGGGATTTCGGAGTGCCTGGACTTAGTAACGACACTTCTAATATGCAAAGCCCAAGTTATACTTACACTGATACGGGTGTTTACATCGTGACACTCTATGTGAATCCCGGCACCATCTGCAGCGATACTGCCACGATGGAAGTATATGTGTATCCCACTTTCGATGGAGGTGTCGTTGCTCCTGACGGATGCGTGGGACTTCCAATTCAGTTTCTTGATTCAACTACTACCACTTATGGAAACATTGACTGGTGGGCCTGGAGTTTTGCGAACCTCGGATACTCTGTTGTTCAAAATCCTCTTTTCACTTTTGATACTACCGGTACATTTTTAATTCAGCTTATTGTAGGGAACACAATGGGTTGCATAGATACTGTTACTACCCTGGTCACTATTCATGAGCAACCTCTGGCCTTCGCTGCCAGTGATACTACCATCTGTTATCTCGATACAGTTCAAGTTTTCGGAAGCGGAGTCGGAAGTTATTTGTGGCTTCCTAATTACGGCTTGAGCAGCAACATTGCACAAAATCCTTTTGCAAGTCCTGATGTAACTACACAATACATTTTACAAGTCACGAATGTATGGGGCTGCCTGGATAAAGACACCATTTTAATTTCTGTAGTTGACAGTGTGAATGTAATTGCAGGAAGTGATACTGTGATTTGCCCGTTTGGTCAGGCAGAGTTGCATGCATCCGGTGGAGTAAATTATATTTGGAATCCCCCGGCAGGATTATCGAATCCGAATGTTGCAAATCCTGTTGCAAGTCCGTTTTCTTCTACCACTTATACCGTTACTATAAGTTTTGGTTCGTGCACAGATTCTGCCACTGTGTATGTGGGGGTGAAGCCACTTCCCAATATTGCAGCAGGTCCTGATGAAACTATCTGCATCGGTGACAGCGTAATGATTTTTGATTGTTGTGGCACCAGCTATTTTTGGGATCACGGAACTACACTTACCGATCCTCACAGTTCATCGCCCATTGCATTTCCTTCCTGGACCACTACATATCATGTTGCAGCACATGATACAGGAAGTTGTCCGCTTACGATGATTGATTCCGTCACTGTTTTTGTGATCATTCCAAACCCGCTCATCACTACTCCTGATACGGTGATTTATTTCGGAACGGGTGCGCAACTGTACTCTATCGGAGGACAGAATTATCAGTGGTTGCCGCCTGATTTTCTCAACAACACCACGATTTTCAATCCCTTTTCATCACCAACACAAAGCATCAAGTATTATGTGAATGCTACTACTTCTGACGGGTGTAAACTTTCGGATAGCGTGACCATTACTGTTGAAGAAGATCCGCTTGTGGTTTGTCCCAATGCATTCACTCCTAACGCAGATGGAACAAATGATTATTTCCAACCGCTGATTTTCGGAATGTTTCAAACCGAACTTTTTGATGTATTTAATCGGTGGGGGCAACTGGTATACACAACAAACGATGCTACTAAGGGATGGGATGGAAGATACAATGGAAGAGAATCGGAGCTTGGCGTCTATGTTTACTACCTGAAAGGGAAATCAATGACCACCGGAAAGAAATATTTTTTAAAGGGAAATGTAACACTAATACGGTAATAAGCTCTATAAAAAAATCGCATAGTCCATGAAAAAAGCGCTACGAATTCTAATCTGTGGTATATGCTTCGCAACACCCTGGCACTTTGCTTCTGCCACCCATATTGTAGGAGGTGAAATGATATACGCCTGCCTCGGAAATGATCAGTACCAGGTTACCTTGAAAGTTTTTCGCGACTGTTTTAATGGCGCAGCACCTTTCGATAATCCCGCGAGCGTTTTCGTCTTTGATGCGAATGGAAATCAAGTAACTTGTTTATTGTTAGCCCTTCCGGGATCTGATACACTCGATAATGATCCCGGCAATCCCTGCCTGATTATTCCACCCGGAATTTGCGTTGAAGAAGCTGACTACTCGGGTACAGTTACATTGTCCCCTTCCCCGGGAGGCTATACTCTTGTGTATCAGCGATGCTGCCGCAATTCAATTATTGTAAATCTCTTTGACCCCAGTAATACCGGAGCCACTGACGTTGCGTTTATCCCCGATACCTCACTTGCTGTTTGCAACAGCAGTCCGTACTTCAATAATTTTCCACCAACGCTTATTTGTGTTGACCAGCCATTTACATTCGACCACTCGGCAACTGATCCTGATGGTGATGAGTTAGTATATGCACTATGTGCACCTTTCGTTGGCGCTGACGCACTTTTTCCGGAACCCATGTGTAATCTCAATCCTGCACCTCCTCCTCCCTATCCTTTGGTGCAATACAATCTCCCTTATTCTGCAACTGATCCAATGGGGGGGAATCCGCCAATGGCAATAGACCCGGCTACCGGCTTGCTTACCGTAACACCCGGCACAATCGGAAATTTTGTAGTAGGAGTTTGTGTAAGTGAGTATCGGAACGGAAATTTGCTGCAAGAGCATAAGCGAGATTTTCAGTTCAATGTGGTGCAATGTGAGTTACAGGTGGTAGCTGCCATTCCAAACATCATCAATAATTGTTCTGACTACACTGTATTTTTTCAAAACCTCAGTATTGGCGCAAGCTATTTTCAT
>DASRAJ010000141.1:0-13815 GCA_035638255.1 Chitinophagales bacterium | reverse complement strand
AACCTGCTCAAGTTGATTCTTGATGCCTGTGCGATCCATCATTTGTTTCATCAGGATCACCCCGCCCCAGGGCGTTACTTGCTTGTCACTATATTGTATTTGCATGGTAAGGTTTTCTTACCCGTCAAATCTCTGATTCCAATCTTAGTTTTACTTCATTTAGTTTTCAACTGCAAAATCTGGGTTGAAAAGATTTCTTCACCCAGTGTTTCCCGAAAAGATCGGGACAGATCGACAAGCTCAACATGACCTCCGCGCGCCGGTCATCCTGAGCTTGTCGAAGGGTTGCGTGAGCATAAGCGAATTTCTGAACCATTTCCAAACAAGTTTCTAAGAGATTTTAAAATTTGAGGAATCAACTTTTGAATTACCGGAAAAGTATTCTGTTTTGCATTCGGCAGCATGATATTGATTCAATACTTTTTCCCAACATACAACTCTTATCCTCCCTATCTTCGCAGCGAAAAATCACGCGAAGGCGTTCCGGTACAAAAATCGGGACAGATGCCTCCGCAAAATTTTTTTTTCTTAGCGTCATTATGTGAAAAGAATTTCATCATGAGCAAAATCAAAATCACTTTCCCCGACGGAAACATTCGGGAATACGAGCACGGCGTGAGCGCGCTCGACATTGCCAAATCCATCAGCGAAGGATTGGCGAGAAAAGTTTTACTCGCGAAGGTGAATGACAAAGTGGTGGATGCAACTCGTCCAATCAATGAAGACGCATCACTCATGCTCCTCACGTGGGATGATAAGGAAGGCAAGGCGGGCTTCTGGCATTCATCAGCGCACCTGATGGCGGAGGCGCTTGAGAGTTTTTATCCCGGAATAAAGTTCGGTTATGGTCCGCCGGTAGAAAATGGTTTTTACTATGATGTGGATTTGGGTGATCGAAAGATCAGCGATGAAGATCTGCGAAAGATCGAAGTGAAGATGGCAGAGCTTGCCGCGAAAAATAATTCTTACATCCGCAAAGAAGTTTCGAAAGCCGAGGCACTGAAATATTTTTCTGACAAGGGTGATGAATACAAAGTAGAAACCATCAACGAGTTGAATGACGGCGAGATTTCATTTTATCAGCAGGGGAATTTTACTGATCTCTGTCGCGGGCCCCACATACCGAACACAGGCTTCATTAAGGCTGTGAAACTCACCAACATCGCCGGCGCGTATTGGAAAGGTGATGAAAAGAATAAGCAACTCACACGCCTCTATGGTATTTCGTTTCCCAAACAAAAAGAACTCGATGATTATTTGAAGTTGCTGGAGGAATCGAAGAAGCGCGACCACCGCAAGATCGGTAAGGAGATGGAGATATTCACCTTCGATGACGATGTGGGACCGGGAATGCCGCTATGGATGCCAAACGGTGGAGTGATGATCGAACAACTCGAAGCGCTTGGGAAAAAGACAGAAGAGGAAGCAGGATACTCTCGCGTGAGAACGCCGCACATTGCAAAGGAGAGCATGTATATAAAGAGCGGGCACTTGCCATATTACCAGGATTCTATGTATCCGCCCATGGAATTGGAAGGCGTAAAATATTATTTGAGAGCGATGAACTGTCCGCACCATCACAAAATTTATGACGCCGTTCCACGCAGCTACAAAGATTTGCCGTTGCGATTGGCAGAGTACGGAATGTGTTACCGCTATGAGCAGAGCGGTGAATTATTCGGTCTCATGCGCGTTCGCTCTCTCACCATAAATGATGCGCACATCTATTGCACCGAAGAACAGTTTGAGCAGGAGTTCAAGGCAGTGAATGATATGTACCTGCGCTACTTCAAAATTTTCGGAATAGAAAAATATGTGATGCGCTTCAGTACACACGAACCGAAGAAACTCGGTCAGAAGTATCTTGACATGCCGGAGCTGTGGAAGAAAACGGAAGACATGGTTCGCAAGGTGATGACAGAAGCAAACATTCCTTTTGTAGAAGTGATAGATGAAGCCGCCTTCTACGGACCCAAGATTGACGTTCAGATTTGGAGCATCATCGGAAGAGAGTTTACTCTAGCCACCAACCAGGTTGACTTCGGGCAGCCGCTGCGATTCGGATTAACCTACAACAACAAAAACAATCAGCCGGAAACGCCGCTGGTCATTCATCGCGCTCCACTGGGCACTCATGAGCGTTTCATCGGATTTCTGATCGAACACTATGCCGGAAATTTTCCGGTATGGCTTGCACCGAAGCAGGTCGCAATACTTCCCATAGCTGATCGTCATGTTGAGTATGCTCAAAAAATTTATTCTCAATTAAAGCAGCATCGTATTCGCGTTGATGTGGATGACACGTCAGAAAAGATCGGGAAGAAAATTCGGGATGCCGAGGTGAAGAAGATTCCGTACATGCTCATCATCGGCGATAAGGAGCAGCAGGAAGAAAAAGTTTCTGTTCGCAAGCATGGTGAAGGTGACAAGGGACAAATGGCAATGAGTGAATTTGTTTCTGCTATTGTGAATGAAGCAGCTATACCATGAGGGGTATTAGGATATTTGAAAATTGGGAAATTTGGAAATTAGGTTATCAGGAAAATCAACTCGCAACCGGATACCCCAATTTCCCAATACCCAAATTCCCCAATAAACTTGTTACATTTGTTATTGGCATACCAACAGTATACTTTAGCAAAAATAAAATCCACTGAAGCTTAATTCCCCGATGAATTATTTCACTATCGCCCTTCCTTTCTTATCACCCGGATTTTCCCAATTCAATCATGCGCGAATGTTAAGCTGTCGCATGCTCGCCTGTCAGAAAATTATTGTCGTACAATGATCCTTCTGAAAAAAAAATCTTTCATAAAAAATCATCACGGTTGCTTCGCAACTTTAAATTCATTATTCACTAAAACCACAATCACTTGGCATTAAACTGGAGAAAACCACCCAAGCGGGAATTAGAACACCGCATCAATAACCTCATCACTGCGCAGCAGGTTCGGCTCGTCGGCGATAATGTTCCCAACGGAGTTTTTAGTACGCGTGAAGCACTGCGCATGGCTGAAGAGCGTGGGCTCGATCTCGTTGAAATAGCAGCAGCAGCCGATCCTCCTGTATGCCGCGTAGTGGAATACAATAAATTTCTTTACGACAAGAAGAAAAAAGAAAAGGAAGCCAAGAGCAAACAAATAAAAAACGTGACTAAGGAAATTAGGTTCACTCCCAATACTGACGATCATGATTTCGAATTCAAAACACGTCATGCTGAAAATTTTTTGAAGGAAGGTGCCAAAGTGCGTGCTTATGTTCAGTTCCGCGGAAGAATGATCGTGTTCAAAGACCGCGGTGAATTATTGCTGCTGAAATTTGTAGAGCGGCTGAAAGATATCGGCGCTGTAGAACAGCTTCCCAAGCTTGAAGGCAACCGAATGTGGGTGGTGGTGAATCCTAAGGTTCATAAGAAGGCGTGAGACTTGTGGATGTGAGACTTGTGGATGTGAGACTTGCGGATGTGAGACTTGTGGATGTGAGACTTGTTGATGTGAGACTTATGCACGGAAGACTTAAGACACATTAATGGCTAAATGGTTAAATTGTCAAATGGCTAACGTTGACCGTAACAATTTAACCATTCAACCATTAAGCCATCTTCAGAGTATTTTCTCCGCGACCAAAATCATACGCTCAGAATTTTGCGGATCGAAAGGATGAAGATGATAATCTCCGAAGACCTCCCTTAGCTTTAGATGATGCATGTTAAAGTAGTGCTCAAAGTTTTTGAGCGTGAGCGCCTGTACCCGTTCTTCAAACTCAAATTGTTTTCCGTGATCGCGAACAAAAATTTTCTTTACCATCACTCTCGGCGCTGATTCATCCCGGTTTAGCTCTAAGGATTTTTTGATGGTGAATTGAATGTTGTTTTTGTCAAAGTCCTGCAGCGGAATGATCTCGCGAACTATTTTTTCGCTGTTGAAGAAATCAATCACCAACCTTCCTCCCGGCTTTAGTGAGTTGCTCAGTGAGCGAATCGCTTTAAGGTTATCTTTCTCTGAGCTGAAATATCCAAAGCTGGTAAAGAAGTTGAACACAGCGTCGAAGTAATTCACGTAAAACATCTCGCGCATGTCGTGCAGGTAAAATGTGAGGTTCTCTGATTCAAAGTTGCCTGCATGCTGAATGTTCTTCCAACTCAGATCAATGCCCACCACGTTGAAACCTTTGTTTGCAAGAAAGATGGAATAGCGTCCGTTGCCGCAAGCAGCGTCGAGCACTGTAGATTCCGGAGGAAGCTGAAGATGATTCAACAGCGCATTGAGAAATTGTTCCGCCTCCTTATCATCACGATGATCATAGAGGATGTGATAGTACGGCGTGTCGAACCACGTTTCAAACCATTCTTGTTTCTGTGGTTCTTTGAGGCTCATGTGATGATCTTCGAATTTAGGCTGTGCAAAGTTAGCGGAATGAAGATGGGATTGCACTAAACCGCTGTGTGTACGACAAAAATCAGGTTTCACGCAAAGACGCAAAGCCGCAAAGAAAAATGCATTGAAAATTTATCTGTTCCTCCTCTTTGCGCCTTCGTGTCTTTGCGTGAAATATCAAGGGCTGAAATTTGTCGTACACCCAAACTGCTTTATCCATTTCGGAGGAATGAATTCTCTTGTAGATTTGATGGCGGTCAATTCTTGGTGAATGAAAATGTTAATCAGCAATTTTTTAAAAGATGCACAAATTGGAAATTGTAATAGTAATGTTAGTGCTTTCGGTAATAGTTGGCTGTGTACAACCGGCGCAAAAACCAACAGACAAAATTGCGACTGTTACAAAACTTTACCTTGATAGCTTTAAAGAACTTCCGAATGACATTGAAGGTTGCTCTTGTTATTTTTTCAAGGATGAAGAAGCATCGAAAAACAAGGAGTATTTATTCGCCAATAGCTACGATAGTATCGCTTATGTTTCTGTTGACAAGAAGCTTGTCAGATTGAAGTTGACGAAAACAACTCGCGAGCCAAACACTTTTGGTGATTCTGATTATTCAGAAACTTATAGCAATGAAGATTTCAAAATCACGATCCATGTAAAATACAAGAAACCTGCGGGAGATGAGAGTTGGAGTACTGAGGGCGATTTAAGGATCACAAGAAAAGACGGACAAAGTTTCACAACGACATTTGTTGGTGAGTGTGGCTGCTAAAACGTATGAAGTCATGTATGGTGAGGGCTCATGGGACAACTTCTGGAAAAGAGTGGAATAATTGCGTTCTCTCAACGGATGAACATTTACGCCAGTTCATTAAGTAAAATTTTGGCTCAACCATTTGCTTCCGTTCTTTCAAGAAAAGGCACGGAAGTTTTTTTTCTTTTAGAGGACTTGACGCTTCCAAAAATCTTTATCGCCGCCTCATCCATAGCGAGAGAATGAATCTCTTGTAGATTTGATGGAGGCAATTGAAACTTTCAACAATCCAATTACATTCCATAGCAAGGGAATAAATTCTATTGTAGCATTGGCGGACAAAATCTTTCTTTACTTTCGTATTCATAATCATTCATTACATGGTTGAGCCATCGCAAAAACTGAGCAACCTGCAATTGGAATTGCTGAAATTGTTTTCACGAAACATCAGTGAAGAAGAATTGCTCGACATACGGCGCATGCTCGCGCGATATTTCATGGAGCGAGCCGTTGATAGCGCCGATAAAATTTGGGATGAACGAGGATATTCTCAGGAGCTGATGGAGAAATGGCTTAAGGAAGATTCATGATTCACGTTGTGATTGATACCAACATCCGGATTTCTTCTCTATCAGTAAAATCATCGGGCCATTGGATTGTGAATGCATTTTTACAAGAGCGCTTTCACCTGATTGTTTCCACTGAAATTTTGCTTGAGTACGAAGAGAAGCTGAAAGAAAAATACGCATTACATGTAGCTGATGATTTTCTGGAGGCGATTGGAATTGCAGTGAATGTAAGTGAGACAACGCCGCATTTTCACTGGAACCTCATCAAGGATACCGATGATAATAAGTTCAGCGATTGTGCAATAGCATCAGGTGCAGATTATTTAGTTACAGAAGATCATGATTTCAATCTCCTCAAACAAACTCAATTTCCGAGAGTGACGGTGATCAATCTTAGTGAATTCAAAATGCTGTTAGGAATTTGAGCATCGCAATTACTTTTTCTTCCTTCTAAAAATCTTCATCACCATTTCATCCATAGTGAGGGAATTAATTCTCTTGTAGATTTGATGGAGGTCAATTGCTCATGAATCCAAGCATCAACACTCATTTTATAAGACAACTATTAAGAGTATTAGTCCTTTTGATGAGCTTAACTTCTTGTTCAGAATCATTTCAAACACTTGACCCGAAAAATTTTAATGAAAAAATTGCCGGGAGGACAGACATTAAAACGAGTGAGGAATTAATCACCTTATTCTATGATTGGCCCGACAGTGAGGAAAAACCAAAGTTGACGATTAAGACAGACAAATTGGAGGGCAATAGCTATGAGATAACCTTGATTCATGAAGAACTCGAGGACGATTCTCAATCGGGCGAGAAAATAGTAATGAAGGCTAAATTAAATGGACGAACCTGGATCGTAACTGAAATAAAAAAGAATTGGAAATGCTGGAGCGGCAGAGGACAAACGAATTGGGGAACAGAACTTTGCGACTAATGACGAAAAAATCCTTTACCGCTTTATTCATAGTGAGGAAATGAATTCTCTTATAGATTTAAGAACGCCCATTTCGATAACGGTAATCAAGCAGAATTGTGAGAAAAATTTTAATAGTGATTCTATCATCGGTTTTCGTCTCGTCATGTCACGACTCAAAGGAATACACTTCAACCAAAACCACAGTCAAGAAATTTCAAATCGTTGACTTTGCTGAACTTTTAAGCCGGCCAAATGACTTTCACGGAAAGCCAATTGAAACTACAGGGATTTTTAGAGCTGAATTTGAACATGTAGGATTGTATAAATCCAGGTGGGATTCTCGGGGGCATAATTATAAGAAAGCCTTTTGGATAGAATTTGATGACAGCTTAAAAATCAATGACGAAGAATTTGAGAATCTGAATAACAAAAGAATAACGGTGAGAGGAACCGTAGACGCTCATAGTCAAGGACACCTGAGCGAATTTGCCGGATCACTAACAGGAATTACTTATATCAGAGAAATATTTTAAATAAAGAATAATTTGATTCTTCCTCCCAAAAAATCTTCATCACCACTTAGTCAATAGTGAAGGAATTAATTCTCCTGTAGATTTGATGGATACAATTTCCGTTAGCGATGATGCAACGTTTGGTTTTCCTATTGACGATTCTTTTTGCGATGCGCTGTAACTACAAGCAAAATGCAAATGATAAAGCAACTGCCATTACCTCTGAGACCGGCCACCAAAAGCACCGGGAAAATTTTATCCGCGAAAAAATTATTGGAGTTTGGACAGATGACAGTGCTGAGAATGCTTCATTTGAAATAACCACCGATTCAATTTATTATGTTGACGAACTTGCATCATTCAAATACGAGATCAACCAGGACACGATCAAAATAAATTATTTGGACTGGACATTTGTGGGCAGGATTGAATTTATCGGGGACACGCTGATGCTGATTTCTGAAGACACATCAAAATTTTGGAAATTCAAAAATTAATCCGTGAGCTATTTGCACGATCAAAGACAAAAGTGTTTTTATTCTTCCTTCCCAAAATCTTCATCAGCGCTTCATCCACAGCGAGGGAATGAATTCTCTTGTAGATTTGGCACTAATTGTTCGCAAATGAACACAAATACTTCCTCTACGATAATGCCGGCAGCCCTGTTGATGTTCTCCATAATTTTCTTTAGCTGTAGGGAGACCAGCGTTAAGAAAAATCAGGCTCTTAATAAAGTACAGACTCAAAAATCAGATCAGTATGATCCTGGAGAGACAAGCTGCATTTACAGTAAGACGGCTAAAAAACTGACTGATACATATCCGTTTGATCAAGCTGATAAAATCGAGATCGTATCATATCCCGTTCGATCAGATGCATACTCAAATGATAAATTAATTGTTGACAGCAGTTTTGTTGTTAAAGGTATTAAAGATAGAATCGTACTGACAACTCAGCAAAGCGATTCACTTTTTTCAATATTGTTTGATTATAAAACAAAAAGAGAAGGAAGTGTGGTTCCTGATGCAGATTGTTACAATCCCCGGCATTCAATTATTTTCTATCATCGAACTAAGCCAATAGCATTTCTTGAAGTTTGTTTGGAATGTGGCGGTACAAGACACTCAAAAGATACCAACTTTGGCGTCTTCTGTGATGATAAAATGTGCATGCTGCAAAAATTTTTTAAATCCATCGGAGTAAAGAATGGAATAACTGATGAGCTATGTCAATAATGAAGAGGAAGTAATAACTTTTTTTATCCCAAAAATCTTCATCACCACTTCACCCATAGTTAGGGAATGAATTCCCATGTAGATTTGAGAACGACTTATGAGACAGGTTCCAATAGTGTTCCTTTTGATATTTTCCTTTGAGTTGCATGGCCAGGATGTCGCCCTTAATAAATTTGGTGATACCACAACGTACACTCACTACAGAATTTCATTGGGAACCAAGCATTCCGGGATAGGTTTGGGTAATTTTATAATGTACAATGGAATTAAGCTTTCTCTTTTTGATAAAGACACTTTGACGAATGGCATCTCAATTTGCCTCAGTCAAAAAGATCCTCAATGTAAAAGCACCAACGGGTTTGAGTTAGGTGGAAGTGTAATGCTTAACAGGATGAACGGGCTTTCATTGGGAATTTTATATACTGATGTTGATGAAAATCTTAATGGAATAAGTTTTTCAGGTCTATTGGGAGATAATTGGTCCGCCAACGGTTTATTACTCGCAGGAATAGCTCAACTAAATGATAACTTCAATGGAGTTTCGATTTCAGGAATTATTGGCTTGAGTGATCATGCAAATGGTTTTGCAATAACGGGTGTTTGTCAACGTGTTGACAGCGTTTTTAATGGTCTTAGCATTTCCGGAGGCTGGATCAATGCAGAAAACTTCAATGGTGCTTCAATAGCTCCTTTCAACATTATCAAAAAAGGACATGGATTACAAGCAGGTGTTTTAAATAAGGCAAATGAATTTAAAGGAATTCAACTGGGGCTATTGAATATCAATAAAGGAAAAAAACATTTTAGGGTGATGCCATTAATTAACATCGACTTCAGAAAAAAAATAGCTAAGCAAAATATTGCCCCGGTAAATGAACAAAACCGAATAAGCTTTAAAAAACTTGTGAATGAAACCTGGTTGGCGATTAACGATCCCGATTCTGCCAGGATATTTACAACCGATACTCTAAGATTTGTCAATGCCTGTTGTAAGATGGGTGACAGTTTGAAAAACAACCCGACACTTTCTTTCGATAAAGACAATAGATATTTTTTTGTCTTTATCAAAGCCCATGATCATTATATTGAACATTATTTTGAAATCGCAGGGAAATGGTCTTTAAACGAAAAGGTCAAAACAATACTCTTATCAT
The DNA here is from genome assembly GCA_035638255.1 of Chitinophagales bacterium. GTDB lineage: Bacteria > Bacteroidota > Bacteroidia > Chitinophagales > UBA10324 > DASRAJ01. The sequence continues at coordinate 4,286 of DASRAJ010000141.1, read as the reverse complement.
TTTATGAAGACGAAATGAGTGGCTCTGATAACTTGAATGATTGGAAAAAGACAGATGAGATTAGCTACTCCATCTTACGCTTAACTGACAACTCTTTGATTTTAGTGAGGAGCAAAAAGTAATGGCACTTCTTTCTTTCTTCCAAAAATTTTCATCACCACTTCATCCATAGCGAGGGAATCAATTCTTCTGTAGATTTGATTACGCTTCAGCCAAAGGTGATTAACCCCTATGGATAAATAGAAAAAAATATCACATCCTTATTAGTGGAGGTGGACTCAATTCGTTTGCAGGTTTCGGACGTGGAGGACGATTGATAACTATAAGATCATCATGATCGAATCGAAAGCAACAAGCTCTTTCAATTTTGCAAATGTCCAATGCGCGAATGAACTCCCAGTACTTTGAGTAATCACTGAAATGAAATTTTACTCCCCAGGTTGTATCCTGACTTAAAATCAACTCGCGGACTCTAAGCTGCCCGGAGTCCAATTTGATTTTATCCTCTTTATCGTTATCTAAATTAATAACAACAAACCTCTCAATGTGAGGAAGATCAAATCTGGCAGGCAACTTTTCAAATCTATCGGGAAAAGCAACTTGCATTACGGTTTGCCTGGTAAACGAATGGTGCAGCATGAAATACCAAATGCAGAGCATGGGCAAAGCAATTAAGCTTATGATACCCGGAAGGTAAATTCGGATACGTTTATTTCTTTCTTGAATGCTCATGAGAGGAAACGAAGTTGAGTAAAGGTAAAATAATTAGCGAGCGTGATTTCGCTTTCTACCTTCCAAAAAAATCTTCATCACCACTTCATCCATATCGAGGGAATAAATTCTCTTGTAGCTTTGAGTTCTATTCCAATCCGATGTTTACGCACTTTAGAAAATCAAGCAAAAGTTATGGTTGTGCTATTTTATTTTGTTTATTCTCTTACGCGACTTTTGGGCAATATCACTTTAAGCAATTGAGGCTTACCAACCCTGACATTAACACTTTATATATCGGAATTCCAAATGAAATTGACTTTCAGTCAGATGTTCCGCTAAGAGGCGAACTAACTTTCAAGGCGTCAAGTGGGGACCTCGCTCTTGATAACAATAAAATGAAGTTTGAAGTACAACTTCCCCTGCTTACGCCTGCTCTCGATACGATCTCAGTATTTTTAAATAATCAATTGCTTTTTGCCAAAGTGTTTTTAGTAAAAAAAATTGGTGATCCTTACGTGCGATTGGGTTATATCAGAGATACATTGGCAACTAGAGAAGAAGTGATGAAACACGATACAGTCAATGTCGTTTTTGATTCTTGCTTTTACAATCTTTATTACCGTATCACATCTTTTCAAACAAAAATTATTCATGCGGAAGATGTAGAGGTAATTTCTACCTGGGGTGATCGATTATCAAAGGCACAACGAAAAGCAATTCGTCATCTTGAATCCGGGGACAAAATTATTTTTGAAGAATTGAAAGGAACATGTCCTGATTGCCCTACAAGAATCTTCAAATCATTTTCCATTACAATCAAATAATGGTTAAGTTGAGTTACTCAACTCTATTTTTTCTTTTTCTTTCTCCAAAAATCTTCATCACCACTTCATCCATAGCGAGGGAATGAATTCTCTTGTAGATTTGAGGGCCGGAAACTAAAAAGTGAGAAGGCTGAGGTACAATGTAGTTTGCAACAATATTCTTTACGATGTACAAGTTCATAGCGACCTTATTTTATCTGACAATAACATCAATCACATACGGACAAATTTGGATACCGTTCTATTGTGATCGCGGCTGTGATCATGTCTTGAAAAATGATTCAACAGGAACATTTGTATACGCTGGAAATGATTCAAGTAAAATTGTTTTCATTTCAAAAAACTATACAACTTATAAACTGTTTGACCGCAACTACAACCTTCTTGTTGAAGGAGATTTAGGTGGTCGCGTTTATACTGAGTACTTCAAGCGATTTGGTAAATGGACAGCATACTATGATAACGGTAAACCCAAAGCAATTGGTTATTATTATGCAAGCCAACCAATCGGACTTTGGCAATCATTTTTTGAAAACGGACAACTCAGTGAAACTTACACCATCGCTCTCATTGAGACAGATTCATCAAGCGGTTATTGTATGATGGGACTATACCAGGAGTTTTACGAGAATGGACAAATCAAAGTAAACGGATTTTACAAGGCAGCTATGGACACGATTCATATTCAAGTGAATGACCCGGATACCGGCGAAGAAACCAGCAACTTTACGGTTTACAGGCGACCTGTTTCAAAACCTTTTGGTATCTGGACTTATTACAAACAAAACGGAGAACTTGAAAGGAAAGAGGAATTCAGAGAATAATGCATGGAGCTAAGAATGAATTCCCGTTGATTTGCGGGCGAACATAGGCATGCAATTGTGCGCAAAGTTCGCATGCCACACTCTTCTTATATTTCTTCCTTCCAAAAATCTTCATCACTACTTCATCCATTGCGAGGGAATGAATTCTCATGTAGATTTGATGGAGATTTAGTTATTGAAACCAATGCGACAACCCTATAAAATATTGGAAAGAAGTTTTCTCACAATCTTGTTTGCGATGGTATCAATGTCTTTCACTGGTAAAAAAACTGATAAGCTCTATCTAAATTATCGGCAAGCTTTAATTCACGCATGCACATCGTCTACCTTTAGTTATTTTCTGGTTGTAACAGCGAAAGACATGAATACTGAAAAATCAGTTGAGGTTTGTACCAGAGCAGATTGGTTGCTTGGGGCGCTGCATCTAGAATATGATCTCTCTTACGATTCAGTTTCAGAAGCAAAGATTTTGAACATAGCATTAAATAATAAGAAAAGATATTTTCAGTTCAGGAATGAACAAGCAATAAATAATCTCAGTATTTATCCTTTAAATGAATTGAGAAACCTCGAACTAAAAGTGAACTTTGATTCTTTGGCTACTGAAATTAAGAAGCATAAGAAGTATGAAATAAGAACTTTCTTTGAGTCGCCCAACATCGAATTTGATGAAGAGTTCAGGATGTACGCGCATGAATTATTTAATAGGGAAATTTTGACTGGTGAGAATGACTGCTTTGGTGGAACACTCATTTACATTTGGACTGGTCGCTAAGGAATTTCGTTCAATTTCTTCTTCTACCTCCTCAAAAAATCTTTATCACTACTTCAAGCATAGCGAGGGAATGAATTATCTTGTAGATTTGAGGACGGTTAATTTTTTGTGAGTAATCATCCGGCATAAAAAAATGAAAAGAGAAATTTTTCTTGTTCTATTTCTTGCGAATTTTTTTTTGACATTTAATTTGAATGGTCAACAAAAACAAGAAGAGTACCCTGTGTTTCGCATCAAGTACACAGGTGAGATTCTTCTGGGACGAGATTCTGATCGGGTGTTTTATGAATCAGAGCGAGCGCGAGTTTACATTGATTCTAACCTCGATAAAAAGTTTGGTTATTTATTTCAAAGTGGTTTTGTAACTGGTCGTTATTTATTTGATTTGTCGGATGAAGAAAAATGCCATCAAGATGATGAAGACGAGTTTCACGGTGATATCATTGACGTCCATTCTATACAAATGAAAACGAGTAGTGATCATATTCATGTTTTTCGAATCTTGGCGGGATCTTGTGATATTGCCAGCGATTATAGCTTGGTGTACGAATTAAAACTAAGTGCGAACTCACAGTCTAAGAAAGATTTTAAACTGATCTCGTTGAAATTTCTTGGTACCCAACACCCTTGACTTTTTTTCTTCCTCCTCAAAAAGCTTCGTCGCCACTTCATCCATAGCGAGGGAATGAATTCTCTTGTAGATTTGAGGGATGATTATCTGCATGAAACTTTTTTTTGGTCTTACTATCATTTTACTTCTTTCTTTCTGGAGCTGTAAAAATGCTGTGGATATTGATTCCAAAAAAGTAACTAAAATTTCCCTCGAAGTTCGCTGTATGCTAGGCGATTCACTTTGCAAAACTCCGTTCTCAATAACAAGCAGGGATACTATTACAAAATTGTTTTCATTGCTAAAGAAAAGTGTGAAAATCCCCCCGGGTACAAGAATTATTCATGCGAACGGAGTTATATTTTTGAATTGCTTCGACGAAAAGGATAATCCTGTTTTTTGTGCTGATTACACTTTCTTCAGTGAATACGGGCACTATTTTACTTGGTACGAATGCACAGGTTTTTTTCGAGCGAAGAACGGTTCTTTTAGAAATGATGATGAGGGAAACTATTTACTTTCAATTGTATACCAGCATG
>DASRAJ010000140.1:0-119133 GCA_035638255.1 Chitinophagales bacterium | reverse complement strand
TTGTTACGGAAACTTCGCTGCTCGATCCTGAAGAAGGAATTCGTTTTCGCGGCTACACCATCCCTGAGCTGCGGGAAAAACTTCCGCACCTTGAATCATGCAAAGAGCCGTTGCCGGAGGGATTGTTTTATCTCCTGTTGCTGGATGAGATTCCAACCTACAAAGATGTGCAGCACATTGCCAACGTGTGGGCGCGAAGATCCATTGTTCCCATTCACGTCTTCAAAGCATTGGATCGCCTTCCGAAAGAAACGCATCCGATGACGCAGTTTGCCGTCGGCATCTTATCGCTGCAAACAGAATCGAATTTTGCGAGGGCATACCGAAGTGGCATCAGCAAAAAAGAATATTGGGATCCCATGTATGAGGATGCGATGACGCTGATCGCACGACTGCCGCGTATTGCATCGTACATCTATCGCCGCACGTACAAAAAAGGAAAACACATCGAACCAAACCCTGATCTTGACTGGGCAGCCAACTTCGCCCACATGCTCGGCTATGACCAGCCTGATTTTTATAGTTACATGCGATTGTTCCTCACCATTCATGCTGATCATGAAGGAGGAAATGTCTCAGCACATACGACACACTTAGTTGGTTCTGCATTGAGTGATGCATACATGTCATTCGCATCAGGCATGTGCGGACTTGCAGGTCCTTTGCACGGCCTGGCAAACCAGGAAGTGATTCGCTGGATCCTCGACATGAAAAAACATCTCGGTAAAGGCAAATTGACAAAAGAGGAAATCGAGAAATACATCCGGCAAACTCTGGCAGAAGGGAAAGTAATTCCGGGTTATGGTCATGCTGTACTGAGAAAAACGGATCCCCGTTTTCTTGCACAGATGGAATTTGCAAAAGAGCATTGTCCTGATGATGAGTTAGTGAACATCGTATGGAATATATATGAGGTTGCTCCGAAAATTCTTGGTGAAACCGGAAAGATCAAAAATCCCTGGCCCAATGTTGATGCACATAGCGGATCGCTGCTTGTTCATTATGGCCTTGAAGAGTCTGATTTTTATACGGTGTTGTTTGGCGTATCGCGTGCACTTGGCGTTCTTGCTTCGCTTGTATGGGATCGCGCACTCGGGCTCGGCATCGAGCGTCCGAAGAGTGTGACAACTCAGTGGATGAAAGATTATGTGGCAAAGAAAGAGGTGAAGAAGGAAGAAACAGTAACACAAGGACGATAAAATCTTTTGGCAATGGGATTAACTAACCTGATGTTCACTGTTAAGAAAAACAGGGACTCAAAGAAGAAAAAGCAAGTTGAGTTCCTGATTGACTCAGGTGCTGTCTACAGTTTGGTTCCGTCGCCAATATTAAAAGAGTTAGGTCTCAAGCCTTACCGGCGAGAAACATTTTCTTTGGCTGATGGTACTTCGATTGAACGACAAGCAGGAGATGCTTACTTCGAATATAAAGGCAGCGGGGCGCCTGCCCCGGTAATTTTTGGTGAAGAAGGTGATGAGACGTTGTTGGGAGTGACTACACTTGAGGCTATTGGGTTGGTGTATAACCCTTACACGCGTGAGTTGTATCCGATGAGGATGTTGTTGGTATAAATTCTTACTCCTTTACCAGTTTTACCCGGAAGTCTCCATCATCAGTTTTTATTTCAAGATAATAAAGACCCTGTGGAAGTAAGCTGATGTCAATAACCGTGTTCGGTAACGGATGTAGCGTGTGCAGCTCTTTTCCTGTCATATCAAAAAATGAAATAGAGGCCTCATGCCATGTACCTTCAAGCTGCACATAATCACCGGCCGGATTAGGGAGCAATTTCAGGGAAACATTGAGCGGCATCACCTGTGTCGGAAATCCTGAGAATTCAATGTTAATATATACGGAGTCTTTGATGAGGCCATCATCAGCAATCAGCAGCGCTTCAATCACCGATTGATTCGGCGTAGCACCATCCAATTGAATTTCCAATGATGAAGCTGCATTTGCCAGCACCGCAACACTGCTGACAGTTACTGTGTCACCATCATCAATCACATACGGTGAAGATGACTGCAGGTAGCAATGTACATTTCCCTGTTGCAGTCCGACATTATAAACCGAGAACGGAATTTCAACATTCGAAGTGCTTGCTGTGCTTTGGTCGGAAGCGCTGATGGTGAAAATGGCATTGGGCAGATAAGTGCACAGGATATTTTGTTCTATAATCTTAGCGCACATTTCAGGAATGTCATTCGGATCCGGCCAAAAAGAATATCCGGTCTCAGGAGTGAATGCCATAGATCGCGGTTTAAGAATCTGTTCCCCATAGTTGAAATCAATGGTAGTTCCGCTCGCGAAATAATTGAGTGTTTGATAACAGTTGCCGTAAAAATAATCGCTCCATCGTGTGGCACGTTCACTGTAAGCAGAAAACCAGTCTACATCCGCACAGTCATCATTCGTATAACCCCAGGGATGAATGAAATAGTTTCCGGAGGTATGGCAACTGACGGTGGTCACAAATTCATGCGCTGTAAAAAAGTCTCTCATTACGGCTGTTTCCGGTTCAGAGAAGGGAGCGGTTCCCCTGTAAACGTCGCTGTTGCTGTCTCCTGAAGAACCACTGTCGAGCCCCCATCCGAAACTGTAATTTCTGTTCAAGTCAATGCCATAGGTTCCGTTACCATTATCCCTTCTGTTTTTTCTCCAATAGCCGCCGCCTCCGGGATTGGTGGATTCATTGTAGTAATAACCATCAGGATTTACCACCGGTACAAAATAAATTTCACGCTCATTAACAAGGTACGTCGCCAGTGAATCCACGTTATAGTTTTCCAGCAGCCACCACATATAATAAATCAGGTGCATCATGGAAACCGGCTCACGAGCATGATGTAGCGCATCGAATTCTACTTCTGGTTCATCTTCATCGCTATCGGGGTTGTCAGAAATTTTCACCATGTAAACGGGACGTCCTTCATAACTATCACCAAGGCTTGCTTTCGCTGTAATGATATCCGGAAAATAGAGTTTCATGGAATCCAATTCATTTACAAGCTCACTGTATGTAAGTGCACCGCCCATGCTTCCGGCATGAAAATGCGCAGGAGGTGTAAAGTCTCTCAGGTTAGAAAACTCTTTGAAGGAACTATATTTTGATTTGAAATCGGCGGATAAATCAGTAATGATGATTTCCACCTTCACACCGGCATTCGTCATGGTCAAAACTTCTTCCTTAGAAAGTTCTGCAACATAACCATCTTGCTGACGGAGCAAATGATCAAGAGCAACTCCTTTCGTGATCAGCGATTGAATTTGTTCCGGTGAGGCCTCAAAATAAATTCGCTGGTAAATAGCTTGAGAGAAGGTGATGTTTGGAGCCGTGAGGAGGAAGAGTAACAGGAAGATTTTTTTCATTTAATATTTTTCAAATGCAACTTACAGATTAATTGAGTCATTTCCTCAATTGTTTTGGCGGATGGTAATATGACCCGGTTAAAGAAATTCGAGGGAAAATTTCATTTAGAACTTATTGCTCGCTTTGCTTTTTTGATATTGTTTTTTACAGTTTGCCATGATACAAGGTCAGCAGTCTCATTGTAAATTGATGCCAGGCGTTCGCGAAGAATCTTGCGTTGTCGCCCAGTAATTTCATGGGAAGTGTTTTCCTGATTTTCAAAATAAAGATTCAGCGCTTCGAGCATGTTCGCTCTTAATTTCTCCATCGTTTTACATGTTGTTGCCACAGTAAAATCTTTTGCGTAAGCAGAATAACCGCTTCGGTTTTTTTCAATAATGATTTTTATTTTTTTCATTATGGCAAATTTAACAGCGTCCTGGATATTTGAAAGGTCTAATGCTGGGAGGAAATTTTTTTATTCCTGAATCATTAACTTTGGTTTTATTAAAACATGACCATGGAATATCTGCTCAAAGTTAAAGAAGATAAAAAGGGAAAAGCTCTGGTGAATCATTTAAAGTCGCTCGATTTTGTTGAACTGGATGAAACTCATGAAGAAATGGATCCACTTGCTTTTCGCGAAATGATAAGCAAAGCAGAGAAATCGAAGCCGCGAACACTCGATGAACTTAAAGCGCATATCGCCTCATGGTCAGAAAAAAATTGCTGATCATTCGAAATAACGTATTCGAAGAATTGGATGAACAACTGAATTATTTCATTAACAATGATTCAGCAGAATATGCACTCCGGTTTGCGAATGATTTTGTTCAACAGCTTCAAGGCATTCTTCCTCACTACCGCAGTTTTCCTGAATGCCGCTACCTACTGACAAAAAAAAGAACGTATCGCAATATTGTCTGGGGAAATTATTGGATAATATATAAGATAACCCCTCACGCAATTGAGGTTTTGAGTTTGTTTCATACAAAACGAAATCCTTCCCGATTAAGTCGGCTAAGAAGATTGAAATAAAATTTACACGATGATCAAACAGGTGCAGTTTCCTTCCTCTTAAACTGCAACTCATACAGCTTCCTGTAAAATCCATTCATCGCCAGCAACTCTTCATGCGAGCCAATCTCTTTCACTTCACCTTTATCGAGCACCAGGATTTTATCAGCATGCTGAATGGTGGAAAGGCGATGAGCAATGATGATGGAAGTCCTTCCCTGTATTAATTTTTCAATCGCATTTTGTATCAGCGTTTCTGATTCAGTGTCAATGGAAGATGTGGCTTCATCAAGAATTAAAATCTTCGGATTGAAAACAAGAGCGCGCACGAAAGAAATCAATTGCCGCTGTCCGACAGAGAGTGTTGCTCCACGCTCCATCACACTGTAATCATAACCGCCGGGAAGTCTTTCAATCCATTCAGCAACGCCGCACAATTCGGCAGCATGCTTCACTTGCTCTCGTGTGATTTCAGGATTGCGCAGCGTGATGTTATCCATAATGCTTCCTGAAAAAAGAAACACATCCTGCAACACCAGACCAATTTGACTTCGTAAGGATGAAAGCTCATACTCGCGAATATTTTCTCCATCGAGATAAATCGCTCCGTTCTGAATTTCATAGAAGCGACTCAGGATATTGATAATGGAAGTTTTGCCGGCGCCTGTTGCTCCTACAATAGCCAATGTTTCTCCGTGTTCAACATTGAAGGAGACGTTCTTCAGGACAAAATTCTTTTCATCATACGCGAATGAAACATTTTCAAACTCAATGTCACCTTTAATTTGATATGCGATCCTGGTCCCGGTGTTCGACATTTTATCATTGTTGTCGAGCAGCTTGAATACGCGATCACTTGCCACCATGCCCATCTGCAATGTGTTGAATTTGTCCGCGAGCATCCTGATGGGACGGAACATCAGGTTTAGAAACATGATGAACATGATAATGTAACCTGCCGGAGTATGGTGATCCTGGTTTACAAACGATAACTCATTTATGGATTGATAGGCAACATAATAAACCAGCAAGCCCAACGCCATTGCAGAAATAATTTCGACCGCTGGAAAAAAAATAGAATAGTACCAAATGCCTTTAATGTTTGCTGCGCGGTGATCTTTATTGATGGCCCTGAATTTTTTTATCTCACGCTCCTCAGCGTTGAAGATTTGCACAACGCTCATTCCTGAAATATGCTCCTGCAGGAATCCATTCAATCGCGCGATTTGGTTTCTTACGTCGGTAAAAGACTTCCGGATTCCTTCCTTGAAAAAATAGGCAGCGATCAATAACAAAGGAAGAACAGAAAGTGTGACGAGCGAAAGTTGCCATGAGGAATAAAACATCACGCACAACACAGCAATCAATGTGAGAAGATCACTGAGAATGGTGATCACTCCTTCAGCGAAAATGTCATTGATCGCTTCCACATCGGTAATGGTACGGGTAACCGAAGTGCCAATCGGTGTACGATCAAAATATCGAAGATTCAAACTCAGCACATGTTCATACACGCGTGCGCGCAGATCACGCACAATGGATTGTCCGAGGAAGATGGTATTGTAGGTGAAACTGTAAGTAAGTGCTCCCTGGATCAGAAGCAACCCAAAAATTATTTCTGTCATCTGCACTAACTTGTTCCAGTTGCCCCCAATGATGTATTTATCAACTGTTATTTGAATGAGGATGGGATTGAGCGGAGCAAGTGCTGCCATCAGCACAGCAATGACTACAGCGAGGTAGAAGCGTTTCTTGTACGGCTTTACCAAGCGCATAACCCGCCGGAGGAGCGAGAAGTCAAGGATTTTATTTAGAAGCTTTTTCATTCTGCATTTCAACTTTCAGATACTCATTTGAGTTCATTTGCTGCGCTTAATATTTCTGAATAGAGTTTGGCTGAAATAAAGAATCGTGCTTCCGCAATTAGCCGATCCATGATTGGCTTCACTTCTGCAATCAATCTATTCTTCTTCGCTTCCAGCAAAACACCAAGAACACCGGTGACATTTAAACCATACTCTTCCGCTTTATTTCTTCCGGCTACTTCATCCATTAAAATGAGTGAAGCATTATTTTCCCGCGCAAGAACAATAGCTTCTGCTTCACCCGGATCAAGGTCATTGAGTAGCAAATCAACTTCATTTTTGTTTTTGATGATTCCTATTTCTAACCACGGAGCATTCACAAGTTCGGAAAGGTCTGCTCCACTCGTTTTGAAAGAATTCAATTCACGAACTACTGCAGGGGGAATCAATACACTTTCATAGAGTGCAGGCAACAAATGAAGGTGTTGAATTTTCCATAAAGCCCGCAGCGGTGAGGTATCGCTGACGACAATCATAGGCGCTTAAGACGTTTCAATGTTTCAATATCCTGTTGTAAATCTTCAACGTCATAATGAGGAATCTCCCGCTGAAAAAGTAATTCGTTGAAATCTTCATAGCTCATTCCGGCTAATGATCTCGCTTTTCCCAATGATAATTTTCTTTGCGCATATAGCATTATGGCGATTTCCTTTTTCAACTCTTCCTCTGAAAGATGAGAGGCATCCAGCACTTCATCGGGAATCGTGAGCATAATTTTTTTTTAAAGTTACAATGAAAAAAAATTTCATTCAGAAGAAAGTGGCTTGAGTACGTTGAGCCGATACTTCACCTCCAGGAGTGTTAATCCCTGTGCCGGCGCAGAGAAATCGGTTTTGTGCGGCTGCTTGCTTTCAAAGATGTGATGCAATTGCTCAGTAGAAATTTTTCCTTTGGCGTAACGAATGGAAGTGCCGACGATTCCACGTACCATGCCCCGGAGAAACCGGTCTGCAGTTATGGTGAATCGTAATAATTTCATTTCATCATCCCATTCCCATCGAGCGAGTTTGATCTTGCAGAGGGTGGTTTTCACTTGCGTTCGCTTCTTGCTGAATGCAGCGAAGTCAGCATTCGACTTGATGATCTTCGCGGCTTCGTTCAGTTTCTTAACTGGTAATTCGGGATAAGGATAATAGCACGTGATGTCGAACAGCAACGGATTTTTTTCATAAGAAATAAGGTACTCATATCTTCTGCTGACGGCTTCGAAGCGGGCATTGAAATCTTCTTTCACCGTAAAAATATTTCTCACGGCAATGGTGTCCGGCAGCATAAAATTCAGGCGGCGGATAAAATCTCTTGGAAACTTTTTCGAAGTATCGAAATGGGCAAAGTTCTGATAAGCATGAACACCGGCATCCGTTCTTCCTGAAGCGATGACGGTAATTTCTTCCTGCAATAGCACAGAAAGCTTTTCATGTACCACACGCTGAATGGTGTTCGAAGTATTCTTCTGAATCTGCCAGCCGTTGAAGCTGGTGCCTTTGTAGGAAAGTTCGAGGACGTATCGGGGCAATGGTGAATGGTGAATGGGTGAATGAGTGAATGGTGAATGAAAACTTTTCAGACCGCTTCATAAATAATTGCTGCACCTTGTCCCACTCCTACACACATCGTTGCCAATCCATACTTCGCTTTTCTTCTTTTCATTTCATGTATAAGAGTGGTAGAAATTCTTGCACCGCTACAGCCGAGCGGATGACCGAGGGCAATCGCTCCGCCGTTTACATTTATTTTCTGTGGATTCAATTTCAAATCACGAATGCAGGCAATGCTCTGTGATGCGAATGCTTCGTTGAGTTCTATCAAATCCAGATCCTCAACTTTCAATCCTGCGCGCTTCAATGCTTTTTGTGTTGCCGGCACAGGACCAATTCCCATGTATGCGGGATCAACGCCGACCACTGCCATCGAGATAACTTTCGCCAATGGCTTCAGCGAAAATTCCTTTACCACATTTTCCGAAACGAGTAGCAGACACGCTGCTCCATCATTGATGCCGGAGGAATTTCCCGCCGTCACAGTTCCGTCTTTGGAAAAAGCAGGCTTTAATGCTGCGAGCTTTTCAAGTGAAGTTTGCCGTGGTTGTTCATCTTTCAAAACAAGAATGGGCTGTTGCTTTTCATCCCTGGTCTCAACAGGAATTATTTCATCCTTAAATTTCCCTTCTTCAAAAGCATTCCAGTATTTCTGTTGTGAGTCAAGCGCAAATTGATCCTGTTCATCACGGGTGATGTTCCACTTCTTTGCAATATTTTCGGCCGTTTCTCCCATGGAAAACGGAAAATATTTTTCTGCAAGTTTCTTGTTGGTGAATCTCCAACCGATGGTAGTGTCATAGATTTCTGCCTTCCTTCCAAAAGCAGTTTCAGATTTAGCGAGAACATACGGAGCGCGGCTCATGCTTTCAACACCACCGGCAAAAAAAACTTCTCCGTCACCAACTTTAATTGCGCGCGTTGCGTGCATGATCGCATCAAGTCCGCTGGCACATAGGCGGTTCACAGTCGTTCCCGCAATATGAACAGGCAAGCCTGCTAGCAACAATGCCATTCGTGCAACATTGCGGTTGTCTTCGCCGGCCTGGTTTGCATCGCCTAAGATTACGTCTTCAATGCGATTCACATCTACATTTGAATTGCGGTCAACAACGGAGCGAATCACCATCGCGGCCAAATCATCAGGGCGAATGGAACTTAGTGCGCCACCATATTTTCCTATGGGAGTGCGGATGGCATCAATCACAAAAACTTCATTCATCAGGAACTTTCTTTCTTTACTTTCGCGGGCAAAATTAGCCAATTCGATACCATGATTCAGCGCATTCAAACAGTGTGGCTTCTGCTGGCGATGGCTTGCGGTGTACTGTTATTATATTTTCCGTTCTGGGAAATCTCAGCAGGCGGTGTTGCTCAGGGAATGGACACCATTGGTGCCAGCACTCATTTTTATTTGCTCGGCTTTCCTCCCGTAATGTTTGTCACACACGCCATTGCTGTTTTTTCCTTTAAGAATCGCAGGAGACAATTGCGATTTTGCAACATCAATATTTTGCTCTTTATCCTTTACGTCATCATTGGAATGATCATTCTGCAGATTGAGAATGACATTTTCTCCAATTTTCATTTGGGCGATTTCAAATTAGGCGCAGTGCTGCCATTGATCGGGATTGTTATGAACCTGATGGCGAGACACGGAATAAAAAAAGATGAAGACCTGATTCGCTCTATGGATCGGCTGAGGTAAAAAAAGTTATGGTTATTCCCGAAAAATCGTGACCGGCTGCCAATAGTTATTCGGAAAGAAGTCACTGTGGAAAAATCCGACTAACAATTTTCTAATTTCCATTCTCTAATTTTTGTTGATATTACATGCTCAATTTTTGACGATAAAACAATCAAACTAACTATGGCAATGAACGCGCAACAGGAAAAGATGAAAGCTCTCAAGCTCACGATGGAGAAGATTGACAAGACCTATGGCAAGGGTACCATCATGAAACTGGGAGAAACGATGCTCGAGCCCGTCGAAGTAATTTCTACAGGATCACTCGGAGTGGATTTGGCTCTTGGAGTTGGCGGCTTTCCGAAAGGAAGAGTCGTTGAAATATACGGGCCGGAGTCATCGGGAAAAACGACATTGGCACTGCATGCCATTGCTGAATCACAAAAGAAAGGCGGTATCGCTGCATTCATTGATGCAGAGCATGCCTTCGATAAATTGTACGCGCAGAACTTGGGAGTGGATGTCGAAAATCTTTTGATCTCTCAACCGGATAATGGCGAGCAAGCGCTGGAGATCGCAGAAAACTTAATACGCTCGGGAGCCATCGAGATTCTCGTGATTGATTCTGTTGCGGCCCTCACACCCAAGGCAGAAATCGAGGGTGAGATGGGCGATTCAAAAATGGGATTGCATGCGCGCCTGATGTCACAGGCCTTGCGCAAGCTTACAGGCACCATCAGCAAAACGGGATGCTGCTGCATCTTCATCAATCAGCTTCGCGAAAAGATCGGTGTGATGTTCGGCAATCCGGAAACAACTACCGGAGGAAACGCACTGAAGTTTTACGCCTCGGTTCGAATTGACATTCGCCGCATCGGACAAATCAAAGATGGTGACAACGTGGTGGGCAATCGTGCACGCGTGAAAGTGGTGAAGAACAAAGTAGCTCCTCCTTTTCGCCAGGCAGAGTTTGACATCATGTACGGAAAAGGAATCTCGAAAACAGGTGAGATCGTTGACATGGCTGTTGAAATGAATGTGGTGCAGAAGAGCGGATCGTGGTTCAGTTATGATGGCGATAAACTGGGGCAAGGCAGAGATGCAGTTGTTCAATTGCTGAAAGACAATGCTGAAGTGGCTGAAGAAATTGAAAAGAAGATTAAAGAAAAAATTTTAGGAGGAGAACCAAAAGCAGCAAAAGCAAAAGAATAATTATTTCGGATTTCAGTCCCGATCCATCGGAGGAATTCGGAGTTCAGAAAACCTGAAACAATTAATATGAAGCGATCATCAACAGCTGTATGGAATGGTTCCGGCAAAGAAGGCAGCGGAACCATTACTTCAGAAAGCAAACTACTCAACAATGTTTCTTACACATCCAGCACGCGCTTCGATGTGGCGGAAGGCACTAGCCCTGAAGAATTGATTGCGGCAGCTCATGCCTCTTGCTTCACAATGAAATTAAGTTTTGTTCTTGACGAAGCAGGAACAACCGCTGAATCAATTGAAACAACTTGCACAATTACCATTGAAGACTTCGTAATCAACAATTCTCATATTGTTGTGAAAGCAAAAGCACCTGGTATGAGTGCAGAAAAATTTCAGAAGTGTGCTGAAGACGCAAAGACAAATTGTCCCGTGTCGAAAGCATTGAATACGAATATTACCATGGAGGCACAACTAATCTGATAGGTTCCTCACTGACAGCGCGCAATCCCGTTCTTGTAGGAAGATTTTTTTACAATCTGAGTAATCTGTGAAATCTGTGGCAAGTATTATTCTTAAAAAATCTTCCTAATAAATCCCACCAAAATTTACCTTTGATTGCATGGGTGATTTTGTATTTGAAGAAAGCAATGAATTGTTTGAAGACCTTGGTGAAGATTCATCGGCTCCTCTCGTAAAAACTTTTGGCGGCACGGTGCAGGGAGTAGATGCGCAAACCATCACGATTGAAGTCACGATCACTAAAGGCTTGGGATGGTTCATTGTTGGCTTGCCCGACCTGGCAGTGAAAGAAAGTGTTCACCGCGTGGAGTCAGCGCTGCGTTATAGCGGCTATCGTTCGCCCAGAAGAAAGGTTGTAATCAATCTCGCACCCGCAGACATTCGCAAGGAAGGTTCATCGTACGATCTGCCCATTGCCATTGGAATTCTTGCGGTGTCCGACCAACTCGAGGCTGCAAAACTTTCGAAGTACCTCATCATGGGAGAACTTTCTCTCGATGGATCATTGCAGCCGATCAAGGGTGCTTTGCCGATTGCCATCCAGGCGCGCAAAGAAAATTTCGAGGGCTTCATTCTTCCTAAACAAAATGCACGAGAGGCAGCCATCGTCAACAACCTGAAAGTTTATGGCGCAGAGAATATTAATGATGTAGTGGGTTTTCTCAGCGGAGAAAAACAACTCGAGCAGGTGATTGTTGATACTCGAAAAGAATTTTCAGAGCAGCAGGAACATCTTGAATTTGATTTCAGCGACGTGAAAGGACAGGAGAATATCAAGCGCGCACTCGAGATTGCAGCCGCAGGCGGGCACAATGTGATCCTCATCGGTCCGCCGGGTGCGGGCAAAACGATGCTGGCGAAACGATTGCCCTCCATACTTCCTCCGCTCACCTTGCCTGAAGCGCTCGAGACCACGAAGATTCATTCTGTCGCAGGCAAGCTTCCCGTTGACTCTTCGCTCGTTTCAGTACGGCCGTTTCGTTCACCACACCATACCATCAGCGATGTCGCTTTAGTGGGTGGTGGAATGAATCCGCAACCCGGAGAAATTTCTTTATCGCACAACGGAGTTTTATTTCTCGATGAGCTTCCTGAATTTCCGCGTAGCGTGCTGGAAGTGTTGCGGCAGCCAATGGAAGAACGAAGAGTAACCATTTCACGAGCAAAAATTTCTGTCGAGTATCCGGCTACATTTATGCTTGTCGCTGCTATGAATCCGTGAAGTTGCGTTGCTTATTTCCCGGATTTAGGGGAGAGAGGAGGGGGGCAGCCGGTAGGTAGGTCAGATTAATGGATATATCCTCTTTACCAACCGTTATCTTGTCTGTAATGACTTCAATAATTGTTCGCTTATTTTCAAATTCAAGCTGTTGCCAGCGAGTATACAAGTCTTTGGCATCTTGCAAAATGGTATCAGAGGAGAGGTACTGAATCTTAAGGAAATCTGCCTCTGCTTGTAATTCTGGTATTTGTTGGTCAATTTGCATTAGACGTTCCTCTAATGGTTTATAATGCTGAGGGAAACTATCACGATTCAATTCTCCATTTAAGCGCATATTTACCAATTCTTCCATCTTTTTTCGTATTCCGTTTGCTTCATCCGTAATCACTTTCAGCAATGATTCCTTTTCTTTTATGCGTGTGTCTGATTGTTTCAAATACGTTGCAATATCAGTATCAGTCATGAGAAATGTCTTCAATTGCTCATGATATATTTCATCAATATCTTCAGCAGGAATTCTATTCTTGCAAGCTTTGCAAGTGTAGATTGCAGAATCGTGAAAGACATACATTTTCTTGCCACAGGTGCAATAAACGAAGCCAGATAACAGGTATACTGGGCGAGGACCAGGACGTTTGCGTTTGCTTTCTTGTTCCTCCAAAATCCTATTGCATTCGTTCCATAACTCTTCAGAAATGATAGCCGGACATTCTGTCACCACCCAATCAGACTCTGGCTTCATTACCCACTTTTTACCATCTCCGAGGCTCTTGGTGTAGTTAGCTCTTCGTTGACCTTTGGCTGTTGGATCACGTAATAGCCGTGAGACGGTAGTATCAGAAAACTTTGAATTGTTCCGGGTCCGGTAGCCCATTTCGTTCAACAACTTGGCAGTTGTTTTCTTTCGCTTGTGCTCTAAGAAAAGTTCATAGACAAGTTTGCGCACAGCAGCTTCCTTCTCATCAATCACAAAATCTTTTCCATTCCAACGAAAGCCGAAGGAAGCTTGACCTCCCGTTGGTTTACCAAGTTTTGCTCGTATGGGAACCGAAGCAGCAACCCGCTCTGATATTTCTTCACGCTCCCACTGTGCCATTGCAGCAATCATTGTGTAAAATAACCGTCCAGCAGGTGAGCTTGTGTCAATTGATTCTTGCAGTGAAATTAAATCTGCATCCTCTGCACGGAATATGTCAGCGAAGTCTAGAAGCTCTTTGGTATTCCGGGCAAGTCGTGCAAGCTTTGAAAAAATAAGTCCGGTGATGTGACCCTCACGAATGTCTTGAAGCATCTTTTTTGTTTCGGGATGTTGCATGACGGATTTCCCTGAGACAGCTTCAAGATGATACACCACTACAACATTCCACCCTTTGGCTTCGGCATACAGACGTGCTCGCTTTTCGTGATGTTCTGGTGATTCACCTTTTACCTGATCTTCGGTAGAAACTCGAATCCAAATTCCAACTGATTTTTTCTGTTCCATTTATTGCCTGATTTGAGAGTGAAGAAAGCAATTTACTTTTTTGTGCTCATTGATTCAACAACTTTTTCAAGTTGCACGATCACAAAATTTGAAAGGTTACGTTTGTCTTTCTTCGCTAGAATCCGAAGTTTGTCCTTGAGAGACTTTTCAATCCGAAGATTAAGTTTTTCAGATGGCATAGAGGACAGATGAGGACGGCAAATATACAACGTCCTACATGCAGAGTAAAAAATTTTTCTCAACATTTTTTGAACAGTAGCGTAACATAAGATGTTTAGTGTTCAACGTTTACATTTCTTTCTGACTCTCGAAAATGTACAGGTGATTCAACCCCCTCCCATTTTCCAGTCATCTTAAATATCTCATAGCAACAGATCCATTCAGAAATCCAAGGTATCGTGTACGAGAATACCTTTATCTGTGCATTCCACCACATATCCGGTGGATAGTGTAAACAAAGACTGTGATCACTATACATGTGAATCTCTTTTGAAGGCTCGATGACAGGTAAGAGAATAGTAGTTTTTGGTTCATGGCCATAGACATATTCAATTCGAACTTTGTACGAATCACAATCAGGCTGAGAAATCCATCCATAACAAACAAGGATATTAGTGCGAGTTACATTGCACTTGAAAGAGTCGAAACTTGTTTCAATGTGACGTTGTTGCGCTTTTAAAGCTGAGTACTTATTCACTCCCATTTCTGTACTATATTTTGTCGTTGAAATGAAACCGGTGAGGTTGATTTTTTACCCCAACAGGATTATTTGTGATAACACTATTTCGATCCGTGTATGCGTCCCCAGTCTTAACAAGTAGCATTTTATCTCGCAACCTATTCAAGCGTTCCTCTTCACTATTGAGAAGCTTTTTAGGCTGATCAATAAAATCAAGTTCGCCATCGAGACCAACGTATAAGTACGGCAGCGATTTGAGGAACTCCGACCAGTTGAATTCATACGGTTTATAATGGAACTTACCTTCGAGGGTTTTGTCATCGGTGAAATGCGAGAAAAATTTCTGTATTTCTAATACTCTTAGGAAAACATTTTCACCCACCAGAATTCCGTTCGATTTAGCGTGTGACTGAAGTTTACAAGCCAAGCTTGTATGCAGGCTGATGGTCGTTAATTCATTCAGAGTGGGTGTACCGGTTACCACCCACAGCACTTCACTATCGTCCTTGCCAATATCAATCCCGATTCGAGTGTAAATATTCTCGATACCATTAAGCTCAAATACTCTCTTCAAATCATTTTTTACAAAGTAAGTGAATGTCGCGGTTGCTAGTAACGCATGAAGCACCGCGCTATTTTCATCAATGGTTTTTCCACCGAAATACACAAACACTCCATCACCCTGCAATCTTTGAATATGGCCACCAAAAACTGTACATGTGTGAATTGCCGCACTAAGGATTGTGTTCGTGATAACGAAAATCTGTTCTTCGTTGTAGCGATTGTACAAGTTAGTTGATCCCTTGATATCAATGAAAGTAGACGTTATGTTATGATATTCGAATTCACGTGTGCCTCGCAGATACGCAAAGTCAGGATGCATTCCTACCACACCGTGACCGTTGGGTTGTGCACCTGCCCGCCGCGCCAGTTCTGCAAGTTGATCTCCTGGTGGAAAATCGAGACCTTCCGTCATCATAAACTTCTTATTCTGCGGAATAGAACCAAGACCGGAGTAACTGTCAAACGATTTGCTGAGCTTGGATTGTTTCAACGTGTTCTCAATTGTTGTCAGATAAGGATTAAATAATGTTTTCATTGGTTTGTTTGATTTAATGTTTATTAAGAATGATTATGACGATTTGAATTAGCAGCACGAATTCTGCGATGAGAACATAGCTTGCATATTGAACACGAATAAATTTCCTTTCCAGACCGCAGGCCAGAATATGGGCCTGTAGTGCCATATCCTTAATCATATTCTCTCTTTCATGCTGCATGAAATCAGTTAAAAATTTTTCGGCAGAAAGTTTTGCGATACTTCCGAAAAATATTGGAACCGTAGACTGTCCTTCACGCTGAATATCCTTTAGGAATGGTTTCACACCCCAGACGAGGAGAAACATTGAAGCAAAACCTAAAGTGATTGCGATGAGGAAGACTATGTCTTCGTAACGGGTAAAATGGATGTTTTGGCTGAGGGCAAAATAAACTCCGACCAGTCCGCCGGTAATAAATGTGTTGAGTCCCAAATAGAAAGAAGCTTTGTTATTGAGACTATCGAAATAGTGATCAAAGCGGCCAATAATGAATTGCAAATGTGCGTAGCGATCTTCCATGGCGGGTCTCTTATTTTTTTGGTGAAGATGAATTACCGATTGCAGCACCGAGTGCTGTACCAACGAGACCTCCAAGGGGACCACCGAGTGCAATTCCAATTGCGCCACCGATGGCCGCACCAACTGCAGTCCTACCTTCACGTATCTCTGCTTTCCTTTTCTTGCTGTAGGGTGCGCGTGTGTGCCCGTTATATTTTCTTGCAGTTCGACTTGTCCTAATTCCTTTGTCAATATTGCAATCAATACAAGCAGGAAATAAATTGTTGAAGTGACTTGTTCCTCCTTTCGCGCGCGGAATGGAATGCTCAATATGCCATGACCCTTTATGTCCGATTTTCCCGTGATTCTTAAAGCTGAGTTTACGCCGGCATATATGACAATTGCCATGTGTTTTGTCGTAGACACTTCTGAGATGTGTGTAATCTTTTGCCATTTAATTTATTTTTAGTGAACCGTTTTTGAATCTTGCAAGAATTCCTGAGGGCGAGACAGCTATTCATTGAAAACTCATTAGCAAAGATAATAAATAATTTAGAAATGTATATTTTTGAAAACGTATTTATTTTGTAAGGTTTCACAAACAGTTTGTAGAATTCAACATTTAGTTTAAATTTGCCACACTCAACAGCAGTCATGACTGTTATCGAACAGAAGAAATTTTATGTTGCTCTCGGAAAACGCATTAAGACTGCACGCAAGCAAGCGGAAATAAAACAGGAAACCCTAGCGAGTTTACTTCACTTAAGTAGAGCTTCAATCGTGAATATTGAAAAAGGCAGACAGCATCCTCCTATCCATACCCTGTGTACCATGGCACAGACATTAGGTGTTGAGGTAGCGTCACTTCTTCCACCAATAAGAACAACTGAGAACCTCAGCCCCAAATGGGCAAAACTTGTATCTAAGGAACTGAAGCACGAGGGAGGAAAATTCAGAGTTATAGAATTCATAGAACAAATCCAATCTCAAAAATAACCACACATGAAATTTGCGAATATTGAATATGTTACCTCTCACATTCTTCAACAATTGAACATTAGCAAACTTCCAATTCCGATAGAAGACATTGCCACTAAGAGAGGATTACAAATTAAACCATTCGACTTGGGTGAGGACGTTTCCGGTGTCTTAATGATTGATAATGGTAAAGGAACAATTGGGTATAATCCCACTGAATCAAAAGTTCGACAACGGTTCACTGTCGCACACGAATTGGGACACTATGAGTTACACAAAGGGGAAAAAGAATTATTTGTAGACAATTTCAGAGTTGAGTTTCGCAATTCAAAATCATCGACCGGAGAAATCTTGAAAGAACAACAAGCGAACGCTTTCGCAGCAGCTATACTAATGCCTGAAAAACTTTTGCGTAAAGAAATTCAAAGTAGAAAATTTGATTTAGCTGAAGAAGGAACTATTAAAGAGCTATCGAAGGTTTTCAATGTAAGTACGACCGCGATGGCTTTTCGAATTGCTAATTTGAATTTATTTCAACAAATCACTTTCAAAAAATAAATGAGTGTTGAATCTTCTTTCAAATAAGATAATTAGTGAAATCGCAATGCGAGAAAAGTATATTCGAAAGAATCATTACAATACTTTTAAAACATGGTGGGCACGAAGACCAAGAGGTCCTACAAAGAGAACACCTATCTAATGATCACCTCAATTCGCAATTAATTACAGAAATAAATCCAAGCAAAAATATTTTTGAGAGTTTTAAGAAAGATCATAAAACCGAGACCATTAGTGTACTTGATACATTTGCCGGAGGAGGTTCTATCCCTTTTGAAAGTGCTCTTCATCATTTTTTTGACTGCAAACGGTGCAATCGTACAGATTCAACAGATTGTAATCATTTGTAAAGGATCAATGAGTCACAGTTATCATTCGCTCACCAATGATTCCTGTCCGGGTTTGCATCATTGTACGACAGATGTGGATACAATTTCTCTGGACTCCGCTATTCACATTGGAAGAAAACCTAGCGGGTTTTGTTTTAAAAAAAGTCACTAGCAACTTCTTAGATTGAAAGCTTCATTTTTAATGGGCAACAACAAACTTTTGTTTGATTGCCTGATTTCCAATTTCGAGAATATACATGCCTGGAGAAAGTTCACTTAGGTCAATTGCTAATTGATTTGATGCAGTGTGGAAAGTTTTTATTGTCTTTCCTGAAAGATCGCGTATGGTAATCAATTTGCCCACGCTGCACGAAACTGAGAGTATGCAAGCAGTCGGATTTGGATACAGTGAAAGGGAGGTATTTGATTCCAGAAGTGGAGTTCCCGTTGGGTCAACCCACCTCATTACACCAACCTTGTAACCGTTGTGCCAAATGTTACCGATGGCATAGAGTGTTCCTTCGTGCATAAGAACTTTCTGGGGCGTAACATCTATGTCAATGATTCCACTGAAGTCATGCCAGGCACTTCCGTCATAACGTGCCATGCCGTGAGTGATAGAAACACCGTTTGCATCACCGAAAATTCCACAGACAACAAGTGAACCGTCAGCGTCGATTGTCATGCCATCCGCACCGAATGGGCTTAATTGACCAATTTCTAACCACACATCGTTTTCGTACTTGGCGACATGGTAATTTCCTTCAATGCCGAGATATGACATGTATAAAATGTCAGAGTCAGCAAAAAAATTACACAGTCTTTGATTAGGCACCTCAAGACCAGGATCATAATCCAAACTCATCGTTGTTAAATCAAGCACTTTGAAATGCGGGTCACTCGCGCTTGACATGTAATATGGCACTAGTAATTTTCCTTCATACATGCACATGTCCGTAATTACACCTTCTCCTTCTCCTAGACTGCCAATGTTTGTTACAATATTTGACACCGCATTCCAGAGGCAGACGTTAGTACATGTCGTGCCGTTTACAACTGTAAAATCGCCTGTAATGACGAACTCACTGTCATTGATTGCGAAAATATATTTTGGCTGATCGTCAAAAGTAATTAGTACAGAATCCCATTCTCCGATTTGTGTTTCTGCATAGATGTAGTTTGGGCTATCGGCAGTTAGCACATATACTGTGTTAGTTGCAACAGAATATCCATAACCATAAGTTTTGCTACCCGGAACATTTCCACTCTCACTGTAAATATTGCCATCAATGACCGCAAAATTGTTGACTTGTTGTCCGTCTACATAGTAGTACGTTCCACTCACATAAATCTTTCCATTGAGGATCGTTCCGTCACTTGGAGTACCGCTTGAAATGCCCGTGGTGCCGATAGTTTGAAATTGAAAACTTTGTGCCTTTGATGCCGTTAGTGACAAAACAAATAATAGTGATACAAGAAAGTTTTTTTTCATTATGTGAATTTATATTGAGGCTGAATGAGATTAACTTTTTTAATTTTCAAATGTTAAACGAAAAGTGTATTTCTCTATGGAAGAATATTAGTACGCAACAACAAACTTTTGTTTGATTCTCTGATCTCCACTTTCAAGCAGATACATGCCAGGTGAAAATGCGCTTACATCAATCACCGTTTGATCTGATACAGTGCGAAAAGATTTCATTGTCTTTCCCGAGAGATCGCGTATGGTAATCAATTCGCCCTCACTGTACGAAACTGAGAGTATGTAAGTGGTCGGATTTGGATACAGTGAAAGGGTATTTGATTCCAGAGGTGGAGTTCCCGTTGGGTCAACCCAACGCATCACACCAACCTTAAATCCGTTATGCCAAATGTTTCCAATCGCATACAATATACCTTCGTACATAAGAACTTTTTGGGGTGTAACATCTATGTCAGCAAGGTTGCTGAAGTCATGCCATGTACTTCCATCATAACGTGCCATCATGTGAGAAACGGAAACTCCGCTGACTGAATTGAAACTTCCGCAGATGATAAGATCACCATTTGCATCAACTGCCATACCACTAACTTCCGATGGGCTTGATGTTCCAATGACTGACCAGTTTCCATTTTCATATTTCGAAAGATGGTAATAACCATCAATACCAGCATATGACATATAGAGAATGTCAGAATCAGCCCACAAACCATAGAGAAGTACATTTGAAAGTTCGAGTTGCGGATCATAATCTAATTCCATCGTGTTTAAATCAAGAACCATGAAATGTGGGTCACTGGTGCTTGCAATATAATATGGCACAAGTAATTTACCCAGGTATAAACACATCTTCGTATAAATATCTGGTCCAGGCAAACCACCAATATCAGTCACCGTATTAGTAACCGCATTCCAAGTGCAGATATAATTTGCACTTATTCCATTTACCACCGTGAATCCACCGGTAATAACAAACTCGCTGTCGTTAAGGGTGTAAATAAACATCGGCTGGTTGTCGAATGAAATGGGTACAGGGTCCCATTCTCCCATTTGATTTTGACTGTACACGTAATTTGGACTATCAGATGTTAATGCGTAAATAGTGTTAGTCGCGACACTGTATCCAAAATCACATGTCTTAGTACCTGGAATATCTCCACTCTCACTGTAAGTATTGCCGTCAATGACAGCAAAATTATTCACTTGCACTCCATCAACGTAGTAGTACTTTCCACTTACATAAATTTTTCCATTCAAGATTGTTCCACTAGTTGGAGTACCGCTTGAAATGCCGGTAGTGCCAATAGTCTGAAATTGGAAACCTTGTGCCTGGGATACCATTACCGACAAGACCAAAACCAATTGTAAAAGGAAGGTTTTTTTCATAGAGAGCGTTGAACTCTCAAAAGTAAAAGTATTTTTTGATTTAGGCATATATGCCTAAGATTATTTTTTCAGAGAGCGCAATCTTGCGCGAGTGACTGAAATCAGGGATAAGAAATTACTGAAGCGTTTTGGTTCTCAATTGAGAAAGCTTCGAACGCAAAGAAAATGGACGATGGAGGAACTTGCCAATAAAGCTGACATTGAAATCAGTCAGGTTCACCGTATTGAATCGGGACAAGTGAATACTACCCTCTCTACTTTAAATGCTCTTTCAAAAGCATTATCAATTCCGTTGAAAACCCTAATGGATTTCTAAACTTAATTGTCCTAAAGCTATGTAAGCATAAGAAATCTTTTTCTGAAGTATTCGCGGACTTTTTCTTTTGGTTCTAACATATTTTTAATAACTCCACGAATCTGAGGGATTGACATACTTCTCCTAATTTCATCTTTACTTAATGCCTCTGCTATTAAGTCTGTAATCCTTTTTTCATGGACCTCTGGTAAATAATATTCTGATTCGTACACTTGGAAAACTCTATCGAAAATCGCCTCAGTATCAAAAAAATGATACCGGGTTGGAAGCTGATTAGTCTCATTTAGTTTTTTCACAGCATTGTTCATGCTTAAATCGGTAAGCAAAGATTCGAAGAAAGATTGATAACTGATTTCAATATCGCCCGAGCTAACCTCTTCCCAGGCACCAATAAACCCCCATACAGGAGTTGCATCCGTACATTTTATTTCTCGATAAATATAAGCGCCAAAGCACGTTGCTAAAGAAATCAAAAGGTTGTTACCGGTAAGAAGATTTATTTCTCTAAAACGATTTGTGAGTTCCAACCATGAGATAAGCTCACTTGATTTCAAAATCAGACCATCTCTATTTTTACTTCCGTGCATTTCAAAATGAAGAAAGGGAGAAATTCCATTCTTTATTTACTTCAGTCTTAATCTCTTCTAATAGACGAAAGAATTCACCTCTGTCTTCTATTTCTACAAATTGTGTATGTAACCCTTGTATCTGTTGTGCTTGCCATTTTAAAGTATCATAGAGACCTTTACCTGTTTTAGTTTCGCTCTGAAAGAGCGATTCAATTACAAAGATTTTATTAAAGGAAAATTCTTTTCTTCTTTTCATT
Source organism: Chitinophagales bacterium (assembly GCA_035638255.1). GTDB lineage: Bacteria > Bacteroidota > Bacteroidia > Chitinophagales > UBA10324 > DASRAJ01. The sequence continues at coordinate 97,094 of DASRAJ010000140.1, read as the reverse complement.
TAGTAAAAGTAAGGAGTGCTACTGCACTTCTCTATTGATGTCTGCACCGCTTCGCTCTACAGACAGTGTGTTATTGGGTTGATTTCATCCAGGCTGATACTTCAGGTAAAGATGTGTTCAGCTTCCTTGTTCAGCAAGAAAATGTGCCAAGCCATGCAACACTTGTAATGATCTCAAAAGCTTTCAGCGGTCATTACAAGAGTTGCATGCCCTTCGCTGAACCTGCCACTTCGTGCGCGCGGTTCAGACTTCGGGTTTAAGAGCTTGTCACATTTTCTGCAGTTCACTGCGTCAGCTTCACTGCAGGCTCTCTGTCCTTTGCGGGACTTCCTTCATTCGTTCCTTCCATTCCACTACACTCCATTTCATTCGCTACCTCTCCCATATAGCCCCTGACTTCGGATTGTACCCCTCCTAAACGCTCATAACTGCCCCGTACAACCACGAATTCAAGTGCTATGCTCTCTTGCTCATTCCACTCCATTGCGTTCATTCCACTCCTCATTACGAAAGATCCTCAAAGTCCATCGCCTGCATCAATTGGCTCGCCTGCTACACTCAGTCGGCTCCGTGCCTGTCATGGTTTTTGTTCCCCATTGCTTGTCTCTACCAAAGCGATCCCACAAGCAGCTTTCACACAAATGACAAAAACTCACGCCAGGCACTGCGTGTTTCCAACATAGCTGTACATCGTCCTCCTGTGTCGGACTAAAATGTACACCACCTCCTTCGTACTCGCATCGGCGAGCAGCACAGCGTCTGCAATGAACTATTGCATTCGCTTTCTCCTCTCGCAGCTGAGGGCTCTTTTTTCTGAACTCATGCAGAATTGAAGTATCGATTTCAACTGTATTTGAAATCGATTAGTGTGAAGAAAATTTTCAATAAACTTCGTCCGGGAAAAGTATTTTTGTTGAAAAAATTTAAACGTGCATTTTAGGCGAAGGAATTATCAAAAGCAGCTACAAGATTTATCAAACTTTTATCTAGCTACCAATAATTGGAAATGGAAAAAGGAAAGACACTTGACATAGTTGACCTCATGACTCTGAATTTGTTGAATCCGCAACAGGATGGGGTTGAACAAGAACGCATTGATCCCAAAGTGAAGCTGATGGAAAAGCCATTTGATCCATCGTTTATTAGCATAGATACAAAGACACCCTCCCTTGACACTTTGATTGATCGCATCAGGCATAATGAAGTTGAATTAAATACAGAGAATTATTTTCAGAGGCAGGGAGATTTGTGGGATGATGAAAAACAGAGCCGCTTAATTGAATCCATCCTTATTCGTTTTCCCCTACCAGCCTTTTACTTTGATGGCACCGATAAAAATAAGTGGCTCATAGTAGATGGTTTACAACGATTAAGTAGTATTAAAAATTTTGTAGTCAACAAAACTCTAAAGCTCACTAATCTTGAGTTTCTCACACACTTGCATGGTAAAGGGTACGATGATTTAGATCGGGATTTACAGCGGATAATTAAGGAATCTCAAGTAGTCGTTTATATCATCAATCCAGGTACTCCGAATGATGTAAAGTTCAATATCTTTAAACGCATTAACACCGGCGGTTTAATTTTAGAAACACAGGAAATTCGCCATGCCCTTTTTCAGGGCGCACCCTCACGATTTGTTTTTGCTTTAGCTCGAATAAAAGAGTTTATCTCAGCCACTGGTCATTCAATCAAAGCCCATAGGATGCTTGATAGGGATTTTGCCACCCGCTTTCTTTCCTTCTACCATTTTGGCTTTAAAAATTATGTTCCGGACCTCGACACATTTATGAGTAGAACGATGGCTGCGGTTTATGAATTTTCAGAAGAAAAGAAAAAAGAAATCACTGATGCATTTCGAGCGAGCATGATTTTAAACGAGAAGATTTTCGAAAAACATGCTTTTAGAAAATTTGAAAAGTTAAGTGATGGGAAAAAACCAATCAATAAAGCATTATTTGATGTGTTCTCTGTCAGTTTCGCAGAACTATCAAAAGAGGAAGCCAATGAGTTGAAGAAAAATAAAAAGCAATTCATTTCCGATTTTGTTGATTTACTTTTTCATGATAAAAACAATGAATTTTTCTGGACAGTTACAAGTTCTACAAGTGACAAAAATAGAGTCAATTATCGCTTTAGAAAAGTAAACGAACTTATACAAAAAACCATCTCTTAACTCTAATGATAAAATCAATTGAAGTTAAAAACTTCAAGTCGATTAAAAAGAAGTATTTTCCATTGCGCAAGCTGAATCTATTGCTTGGTCTCAATGGAATGGGGAAATCTTCATTCATTCAGTCTCTTTTGCTTCTAAGGCAATCTGACAGACTGATGTATGGTGAGTTGAAACTTAATGGTGATTACATAAAAATTGGAAGCACGAAGGATGCCCTGTATCAATACAGTAAGAAGAATGAAGAGCTCAGTCTTGCTTTTCAATTTGATGATTCTGAATTGGTAAAATTGGAATTTGGATATGAAATGGAATCCGATGTGTTTAAACTTAAAGACCCCAAATCAAATCCTTATGGAGTTCATGAACAATTTCAAAAACTAGTCACACAGTCATTGTTCGGAAATAACTTTCAATATCTGAATGCTAGTCGTTTGGAACCGACGTCCGTTCACAACAAGGGATTTACCTTCGTTGTTTCGCTGAAGAATTTAGGAATGTTCGGCGAATTCACCACACACTACATTGAAGTGCATGGCAATGAAGAAATCCAATTTGACAACTTATTACATAAAGATTCAAGCACTAAGGATACTGTTACGGGCAAAGAACTAATAAATAAATCCCTCATTAACCAAATTAACCTTTGGATGGGTGAAATTTCGCCGGGAATTAATGTTAGGACAACGGCAATTCCGAATTCAGAAAACATCCTACTTGAATACGTTTATAAGCAACCAAACTTCGGAAGTACAAACAGGTTCAAACCTATAAATGTTGGTTTTGGCATTTCATATTCTCTACCAATAGTAACAGCTCTTTTATCCGCACGTCCCGGAGAATTAATTATCATTGAAAATCCAGAATCTCATATTCATCCTAGAGGTCAAGCAGAATTGGGCAAACTCATTTCTCTAGTTGCGCTTAATGACATACAGGTAATTATTGAAACTCACAGCGACCACGTATTGAATGGTGTGAGGGTTGCTGCCAAGGAAAATGAAAAGCTTAGAGACGACGCTATAGTTTTTTTCTTCGATAAAAAAATTGAAGAAGCGGAACAATACTCTGATATTACCGACGTAGAGATTGATAAGAATGGAGAACTAAGTTCTTATCCAAAAAATCTACTGGATGAATGGGGACAGCAAATGATAAAACTGATTTAGCACATGGAGATAATGTTTAACGAACTAAGCATTCTTCCAACGGGCAATAATCAAGTTGATGCAAACGAAAGAATGATTTTTTTCAGTGAGACAATGAAAAAGGCTCTCCAGAACGGTTTTACTAAAATCCGTTCTGATAAGTATTCTCACCAGATAGAATTGGCAACGGGCTATTCATTAAATGATTGGCTTCTTAATAAAGATATTCCACAGCGATATAAAACTGCATTGTTTGGTGTGTTTATCCATCCGTTTCTAAATCTTGAGAACGAAATCGCATTTGAAAAATACGATCAAGCCAAATACTATTTCGAAGATGCTGCCAGTAATATTGCAAGAACCGAATGTCTTGGATTGGCAGCAGCGCATATCTATGAAAGTATGACGATAAGCATAGCAGGTGCAGCCGTTTGGTTGAAAAACAAACTTCCACTCATAATTGTAGCTGAAAATAAAGAATCTATCGTCGAAGTTTTGAATGTAGCAAAGCCGCAGATGTTTGATTATGCAGGTGCTTCTGATTTCGTTGACAACCTGGGAGAACTCGAATTAGTAGTATCTCCTCTAAAACATGATGAAAAGAAGGTTCATCTTAGTGAACACCACGGCAAGGCTGAATTAAAAGAACTGTGCGATCAATTAAAATATAGTCCTTACGTCATTGAAATAAAGTCAACTGAATGGGGAGGGAAAAGTTTTGTGAGAAAAGTTTTGAAAGATGGAACGCTTGAGCTTGTGCTTAATAAAACTGACAAGAAATATGCTCTATGGGTAAAAACAACAGGCAGAAATTTTAGAGAGACAAAAGCTATATCAGAAATTTTAGAGAATAGATATTCTTAATCAACAAAAATTAAATTGGCTTCACCAGCGAGAAATCCCTCCTGCCCGCAAGGCAAGTCACACTCATTCACGATGTGTCTGTTCCCACGTAGGTGGTAACAGTCATTTTTCTATTATCTAAAAACTTTAGTCACGATTCAAAAATAAATTTTTGAAAAAGCTTACATTGCTATTTTTAAATGTTATATTTGAAATCTAAATTAATCTTTCCTAGATTTTCTCTCTTCTGTGCATCGCCTTTTCTTGACCTGCCACTAGTCTTCTAAGTCTACGAAAGTTGTTGAGTGATGTGATAAAAATTGTCATTACTTTAGATAATGGCTTAGAAAGTTATACCTTTTGAGAATATTCCAGTGAGTCTTTCAGATATAGTTACATAAATTCAACCATGAAAAATAACCTCACTCGATGCTTGTGTCCATTTCTGATTCTACTCACAATTAACTTGGTATCTTGCAAGACCGCGTCTCAAAAAAGCAATAGCAGTACTTGCGCAACTGGTAATGAGGTTACTGTTTCATCATTGGATCAAACAGCCCCATCAGTAACTATGGATATTTATTTTCCGAATTCACCAATATTGAGCGTCTCATCTACTTCCGCTCCTATATCAAGCATTGTAGGTAGCCATGATGTGATTGAAATCGGAGCACGAGGAAACGATCCTGAGGGGATTAAAGATATTCAAATATGGTTGGATGAAACTTACTGGCCTACACCACAACATGCTCCAGGATTACAGGGCATTCCAAATGCAAGTAATTTAAATTATGTAGCAAATGGTGGTATAGGTTGCACCGCTCGCTTAACATGGTACAACTTAGATATGCTGCATACAATTTCGCAAACATCCAATATTACAAACTATAAGATAGTAATTCGCGCAGTTGCTATTAACTTTGCGGGGACAGCAACGGCATCTTCTTCAGTAACATTATGGTGGCCTAATGCGGGATCAACCTCGTCAGTATCGACCTGGTGGCCTGGCTGGCAAACACCTTCTAATGTAACATTCTGGTGGACCGGTGGGCATGCCCCTATAGTTGACCCAGGATTATACATGGAAAGTACCCATCCGGAGATTTTTGAAATTCACAATAATAAAAAAATTTGGATCCCTACGCCAGACGCCCTACTTGCAATGGGTTATAATTATTCAGATGTTAAAGTTGTAGCAGATGGGGCATTAAATAGTTATGAGCGTTTCAATATTCCTTCAACCTCTGCAACTCCGGGTTCAATAATATTCCCCAAAGATGCTAATCATTGGCCAATAAACGACTTGCCAAATACGACAAGTGTTATTTCTCAACAATCGGAGGTACAACTCATTGAATTAAGAGGATGGCTGAAATGCATTAATGTTCCAGACCATGACTTTTGTGGCTGCTGTGGAACTGAATCAGGTGATGGCACAGATTACCATCTTCAACTTGCACTTGATATGGATTGGGTTCAAAGCCAGGGATGGGATATACACAAACTATTAAGAGTTGGAAATATTGTAGTTCATTGTCAACCTGAAGCAACTACATCTACGTCTCCAACAAATATGGTTTCATTGCCTTTAATACACTGCGAACTAAATTCTTGGGGCTGGATTTCAAAATATCCTCCTACATTTTCTAATACACACAAACCAATTGGTTGGGATATTAAATCAACCGGAAATGGTGGTAATCTGCAGGCCACAATCTGGCCATTTGACCCGGGAATCGACGCTTCTGGAACAAACATTTCTGCGCCTGACGGAGACTATGTAAAAATATGGGGATCAATCGTTACTGATGATCCACATGAGGGAGACGATTTTTGGGCTGGTTCAGCAATTGATTGGGATAATCGCTCAAAAGAATTTAAGGATCCTAGTCATAATGCGAGATGGACCGAATTACATACAATTGATAAGATTGTTTTTGTTGATAATAGAATTCCACGAGTCACAACGCGTGGAGTTGCCCTTTGTGCAGGTATATCAATTCCCCCTAATTCCAAAGACATTCAATTTGATTTAAGACCTGAAGAACCTCGGCCAAATAACTATATATTGCGATGGGATACAAGTAGAGGTCCTGAAAGTAATTTTCATTCTGATGCCAATAATGGTTCTTGGATAACAGTTTTCGACGACCACATTCATGTTTATGCAAAAGTATGGGGTGGTGGTTGGGGAGGAAAACCTGGCAGGTTAAAAATTATTTATACAGTTTGGTGGGAACCCGATTCAAGGGAAAGGTTTAGACAGGTGAACAGATATGCAGTAGCAAATAATCGAGTTGGTGGTTTTCCTGATTTTGAACAGAGTTTTGACGAGAATGGAAACCTTGTATACGGTACAATTTTTTTTGCATCAAACGGAACTGAGAGACGCGTTGTCACCGCAAGCGATTTACTTTATACAGGTGAAGATTTTGCAGAGAGATCTAGAGCCGCTAGTCGATATGCCACGAACCTTGATTTCATTGCTGGGTTTCCAGATTGGGAAGAAGGTGTTGACGGAAATGGTAATATTTTATATGGAATAATTCTATTAGGAGCTAGCGTTGCCGAACGAAGGGTCATTAAGGGCAAGGTTCTAGAATATATAGGTGAAGATATTGGAGAAAGAATGAGAAGTGCTGGTCGTTATGCAGTGAAGAACGGTTTTATCGGTGGTTTTCCCGATTGGGAACAAAGTATCGATTCAAACGGAGATATTGTCTATGGTATTATCCTGCTAAAAACTCCTTACACTGTAAGACAAATTATCTTAGCGGAAGTCTTAAAGAATTGATCAATTGCTATTTACCAAGTGGAATGGGATGAAATCGTAATTCAATCCCTCCTTCGAGTCGCAAATCGGCGAGCATCATTCTGTCTGTCTCAGAAAATTTTTTTGTATAGAAAAAATGAGATGTGATTTTTAATAATTCTAACTTTGATCTCCTTTTTTAAAAGTAAGTACAATGGACATCGCAGTAGTACCGCAACTAACTCAAACAAAATTTCTCACACTCTCTCAACTCTCTGAGAAGATAAAAGGTATTTTGTCACAGGGGTTAACCACCGAATGGGTCCAAGCTGAAATCGTTAAGTTGAATTTTTATCCAACCAGCGGTCATTGTTATTCCGAGTTAGTAGAGAAAGAAGGCAATGAAGTGAAAGCAAAGATTGATGCAGTTATGTGGAGGGATAACTTCATAAACATCAATCAAAAATTCAAGAACGTTACTAATGAGAAGCTTAGTGTAGGAATGAAGGTTCTTCTACGAGTGAAGGTGAATTATCACGCACTCTTTGGTTTAAAACTCGACGTGATTGACATCGAACCAAGTTTCACTCTTGGCGAAATGATGCTCACCAGACGAAGAACAATTGAGAGACTTCATGCTGAGGACAGCATCAATCGAAACAAATTGCTTTCATTTCCATTACTACCAAAAAGGATTGCTGTCATTTCATCTGAGACCAATGCAGGCTATCGGGACTTCATCAACAAGATCAGTAAGAGAAAAGACTTTGCTTTTGTTCATGAATTGTTTTCCAGTCGCATTGACGGTGACATTGCAATTACAGAAATTATTGCTTGCCTATCTACAATCAAACGGCAAATCAACAAGTACGATGTGGTAGCAATCATTAGAGGTGGAGATAATGCTGTTGGTCTTCACTGTTATGACAACTATGAATTAGCAAAGACCGTTGCTTTATATCCAATTCCAGTTATCACCGGCATTAGTCACTCAACAAGTGATACCGTTGTGGAGATGGTGGCTCATGTAAGTAAGATTACACCGACAGATCTTGCATTTTTTCTCCTGGAAAAGTTTGACTCCTTCGAGGAACGTATTACTACTGCCAAACGAAAGTTATTGAACAACATCGAGAGGAGATTGCGGTTAGAAAATGAGAGGGTTCAACATAATCAGGAAATGTTTATCACTCATACCAACCGCATGATACAGGTGAAGAAGGTTGAACTTACTTCTTTGCGAAAAACTTTTATAAAAAGTGCCAGCACTTTTTTTGAAAAGGCAAAAGCAAATCTTGAAAAGAGTAGCAACAGTTTGAGGTACAAACCAACGGAATTTGTAAAAAACAAAAAGCGAGAATTGATTTCGCTTCTTACGCAGCTTGAAAAAAATTTCCGTAATAAATTCAAATCGGAAAATTTGAAGCTAAGCGTTTGTGAAAAAGATGTCAAGAATAATTTCCGGAATAAAATCAAAGCAGAAAATGTGAAGCTTGTGGGGCTGGAAAAAGACGTTAAGAATAAAAGTCCGCAAACAATATTAGCGAGAGGTTACAGTATCACCTTTCACGATGGAGTACCAGTTAAAGACCCTGCAAAACTGAAAAGTGGTGCGGTGCTTCGAACTCAATTATTCAAAGGAGAAATCATAAGTCACGTTAAAATTGAAAAACGATGAATGACAAACAACAGAGTTATTCAGAAGCTATTGCCGAACTCGAAACTATCACTGAAGAGATGGAAAGTTCAGAGATTGATGTAGACCAATTAGCAAAGAAGGCCAAACGTGCAGCAGAGCTTATTAAGTTTTGTAAAGCACAGCTTTCACAAGCAGAGACTGAGGTCAATTCAGTCCTAGCTGAAATGAAAAGTGATGCATGATTTGCTATCAGTAATCTTTTTTGCGTGTCATTTTGGGGTTCAACAATGCACCCGTTGCCACTGCATCTTTTTTTAAGGTAAGAACATATTGGTTTCAGGGTTCGCTTAACGGCTCATCAGTGAAACCCTAATTATTTTCCGATAAACTTATTAATTGGAACAAAATAAATTACAACTTTATACCCATCGGATTCTCGACTTTTTTTAAGGGCATAAAATAGCAAATTACCTTTAGCAATTCCTATAAATTTCCATTTTTGAGGAATTCTAAAATCTGCTGCTAATTGTTTATGAAGGTATATTTGCAAGTAATTGCTTCTAATTATCTTGGATCCACTCATTAAATAGTATTCATTATAATTTGCTATGTTTCCTGATATAAACTTTAATGTATCAGGTTCAATATATTCACGAACAAAGACATCAAGAGAATCAAAATACTTAATAGCTGTATAACATACTCCGGTATAAAACAAACTGTCCAAATACCAACTGAAGGCTCCTCGGATATTCTTGTACCTGTCTTGAATGTTAGAAATAAATCTTACAGAATCCTCTACTTTAATATTATTACTTTCTTTACCAAAACTCGAAACCAAATGACCTTCTATATCATAAATATAAACGAGAGAATCAGCAGCTTCAGAAATTATAATATTATTCATCTTCTCATCAAAATATAAATTTCTAAAGTCTAGATGCGGTAGGAATTTATATTTATACTTATATGGCGGTGATCTAGCAATTAAGTATTTTCCTGAATATATTCTTAAAACCGACGCCGAATCTTTTATTCGATGGGACGGAACATTGAATGAAGCAATAATTGGCGTCAAGTAATATTTTGAAGTCAAGTAATGGTTGTCAGTATCTCTATAGTCGGTAACTGTAGAAAAATAGATTCGATGATTTTTTTCGTTAAAAAACAAGGAATTAGGTAACCAGCGTGTGTTAGATCGATAGGAATGAACTGTGTCCTGAAACCAATAAAACCCGTACAGTTTTAATGATTTGTCAAGTAAAAGAAATCGTGCGCCATCCGAGAAAAGATAATAATTGGAACTTACATGTACCGTAATTGGCCAAAAGCTCAATTTTTGATCAAGAATCTTTTGAAAACTTACCTTGTTGCATATGCTTCCTGTATTATCAATAGTATAAAATATTCCAGCGGTGTGATTTAGTAAATATAAGGTATCACCTTTATTATATACGTCAATATAGGGATCGGCATCATCAAATGGGAGCGCAAAGTTTATTGAATCAACCCCATTAAACAATTGAGCCCAGGTAATATCTACAAATGATAATAGAATAATTGGTGTAAAGCATAGAATTTTCATCATTAGCTCTTCATTATGAATGCTGAACAACTATCTTTTTTACTATTGATTTTCCGTTATATAATACTGTTACTAAGTACAGACCGTCCGGGATTGAGTTAATATTTACAGTAATTGCATTCCGGATATTAGTTATCGAAGCATTATATAAACTTACACCACTTAAATTAGATATTTTTAGATAAAAATTAGTTACGTCAGAGGGTACTCTAATTTGGAGGATATCAGATGAAGGATTTGGATAAATACTTAATTTCTCCTCATTATCTGCAATCTTCAATCCTTGCTTGTGATAGACTGAGTCAATTAAGGTCGTACAGTCAGAGTGAACAGGTGCAACCACAATAATGCAAAAGCAACATGCCTCACACGCACCATTGTTATTTGTATATCCGCATTCCATCCAGTAATTATTAGCACATCCTTGTACGCAAATATAGTGGTTTGACTGCGACAAGTCTATTTCGCAACGACAAGGACTTTGAGGATATGTCATAGTGTACCAGTAATTATCTAGATTATGGGTACAATCAAGAGCCCATGTTGTGGATCCCATTATATTGTCGCTTCTTATTAGTCCTGATTGACCAGCATTTCCCGACATCCAGAATATGGGAATGCTATCCTTGTTACAAAACTGTGGCGTAGTCAACGCGCAAGAGGAATAGTGGTCCCAACCATCTTGGTCAAAGAAAGCAGTATCGAGGGGTGGCATTTGAATCATAGGATAGAAAATAAAATCGTCATAAATTAAAGAGTCATTAATTTGCGCTAATCTGTAAATTTCATATGAGCTTCCGTGATTATTGATTAGATTTTGCGCCATATGTTCTTGAAGATCAAAATCATTGTCTAAGCATAAATTCACTAGACTCTTAAGTGTTACACCGCATTCTCCTAAGGGTTTAACATTTGCTTCGTCAACAAAAATATGTATAAATGTATCATTATTTATTAAATTCACTAAGCTTTTAGCAAGAATTTGATAGTCATTTCGAAAATCATTTTCGATTTCAGTTATATACCCAAGAGTATCAGTTCCAATTTTTCTTCCCATAGTAAAACTGCCAAATGAACTTACTGAGCTATTAGAAGTTATCGTACCTGTCACTCGAGTACTACCGGCATCAGGTGTAGCGACTACTTTTTGCCATGTTCCACTATTGAGATACGCGATTCTTAAAGTGCTTAGGGCATACACATCGCATGTATACTGATTCCAGGTCAAAGAAACTTTTACATTACTACTTCCTGTATTTCTGGTCAAAGTCCAATATTCGCATGTGCTTAGATAAGTAAGAGAGGTGTCCTTAGTGGTTGTAGCATTCGCACTATTAAAAAATTCTGCTGTGAAAGCATCACTTGATGAAGAGGGAGCAGTAATTTTTATTGGATTATACGATGTGCTTTTCCCGACTGGAAAAGTAAATGCACTGTTGCCCACCTTTTTCATTGGTCCACTTACAAAGCTACTACTTGATCCGTTTGAAACCGTTGCCCCAGCTTTAAGTGTAATAAGATTAGTTGCATCGGTAACAATATTTTTATTAGCTAAATTTAGATTGTTCGAAACAGATACCGGTCCTTGCAGCGTAACTGAGTTGTTGGATTTATTTATCTCCATTGTATACAACACCGGTTCAATTGAGTCCTTTACCGTTTGCGAATTGCTTCCAGTAAACTTAAAAGTTGCATTTCCAAATGAAGTTGCATTCTGATTATACCAATGCATATCCCCCTGTAATTCCAATCTTCCTCCCCCTATTGCTGCATTGATCACACACAGTCCCTTGTAAGAAGTACTGAAGGTATGAGTGACTTGTACTGTTCCATCAATAATATCCTGATCACCAAGTCCCATTATTTCAAGATCATAAAATGACATTGTGCCCGCAGAAGAATTTTTTAGTGTGTTGCTGTAATAGCACATCACTTTTGAAGTTCCGGCATCTACTGTGCCCGCTGTATATTCCCATTTTGTACTCCCTCCCATTCCAATATTTCCTTGAAGTGTGAGCGTTCCGAGCGTTTTATTAATCTTGATGTTTGGCAATTTTCCGCTTGGATTGCTTCCACTATTATCGTTAAGAGCTTGGTTTGCTGTGCCTGTAATTTCAATAGTTGCCGTACCACCACCTACTGAAGAAGAGTTGATGCTTAAAATATCTCCCTTGGCTTTGATTACAGAACTGGTGGAAGTGTTGAGAAATACCTGATGGCTTCCGGAAATTTTTAATTGATTATTTACTTCCATCGTAATATTACTTACACTAAATTCTGTGTCACTATCGGGCGACGCAAATTCTACTTTGTAAAATGAAACTGTAACTAGATTAGAAGTACTACTGATAGTGCGTCTGCCAGCTTGTGTTCCGTGTTGAAAAATTACTTTTCCACTGTTGTGGGTGAACCCGCCTGTCTTGTAAGTAAAATCACCATTCACTTTAAAGTCACTTGATGTAGAAGTAAAACTTGTACCGTCAATAGTAATATCCTTATTGCAGGTTACTGCTCCATCGGTCGCTGTAAATGTTCCTCCTTTAAAGCTTCCTGATTTGAAAGTAAAAGTTTTTCCTGTGTTAATTGATACAGTTCCCGTGTATGAACTTGCAATGGTAATCGAATTGACGGTAATATTTCCATCAATGTGACAATTCCCGGTACCACAGCTTGTGAAGTTTATATCATCGCTGCTACCAGGTGCAGATTGAGCTAACGTTGTTCCGCAGGTAAGTCCCGTGACCCAATTGCTCGCTGTGGTAAAACTGGTTGAACCCAGTTGCGGCTTCCACCAATAAGTCGTTCCATGGGTTGATAAAGAAAAAAGAACAGAGAATAAAGCGGAGAGCGAAATTATTTTTTTCATAAAGGGAGATTTTAGAATGAGACAAAAAGTTGTTTGACAGATTACTTCCTATAGAGAAGTTTCAAATTGCATCTGCTGATTTGAATTATCAGGCCTTATGATGGTGATGGTAACAAAATAATCATTCGAGGAAAGAGGTGTCAAGGGAATAGTGAGATTATTGTCAACGAACGTTAGGTCACTACCAATAGTATAGGATGCATTAAGAACATTAGCAGATTGATAATTGGTAGTGCTGATTGTTACAGCAACTTGGACGGCGAGTGAATCTGAGCAATAAAGAATTAACTTATCGCTGATCAATTTAGAGTCAAGGATTTTTGTTTGGGCGGAAACGACAAGCGAAAAGAGAAAAAGAAGCAAGGTGAAGGATAAGGTTTTCATGTTGAAGATTATTTATTGTGAAGAAAAAACTTCTAGGAGAATTCTCAATAGAAACAGAAGAAGGTGAGCAATATTCCATTTGGTGTGGTGCGATAAGTAGAATAAAACTTACTATTCAGTATGATTGGAAAAGCATCCCTGCAAAAAAAGATAATGAGAACCAATTCCAATAATTATTTTCGTGAAATGACTTTCACGAATAGGGACCCAATGAGAATTCTCATTACGTATTGATTTATGCCGTGAATAAGATTGACTTTGCATTTGTGATCAAAGAAAATCACGAGTTGTTTAAGGTGCTTGTCCTGATTAATTTCTTCTTTTACATCTCTTATCGCCATAATATTTATAATATAAAATCGGTTAAGCAAAATGAAATCTCTATTCTTAAGGAGCTCAAGAATTTGATGTAATTGACAATGACGACTAACCCAAATCTTTTCAGTGTTTGCAATCACCAACGCTTTAATGTAATGATCATTTGCTTCAATAAATAGGATGTCATCTTGCCGAACTTTGATTCGCTCATGGTTATTATCTAAGCGAACAAATTCAATTTCGCTTCTTGATGATTTTTCTTGACTGCCTGATATTGAACTTTTTGACACCGGGCGAATTTGCTCGGTCAAACTATTTATTTTAGCATAAGCAAGTATCCCTTATTTTAGTTATTGGAGTAGTCCCCTTATAAGGGGAGTATCGAGGATACGTAATTTCACTTGATTTGCTAACAATACTAAAGCTAACAACCAGTAATAATGGAAAAGTATTTTAGTCGAATAATTATTCTGATTTGGGATTTTTGTGCATGAATGTATTAAATGCCCAAGATTGTGGCAGTAAGCCTGGAACAGTGAGAAGAACGAGAAGAATTTGCTTCTCGCTTTTCTTACTTCATTATCTTTGATCTTTACTTTTCAAGATAGAACATGATACTGTAACAGCTTAAAGAAGTACCAACCCAACTATAAATCCCATTGATAGAGGTGCACATTTCCATAAATGCGACTTTCAAGTTCATACTCCACGTGAGGGGATGAAATAAAATCCCTCGTAAGCCGCATTCACGTTCCGTCAAGGATGAAGTGCATTTTTGAAAAAAGGGAACTTTTCAGAGTAATGTTTGAAAATGGTTTAAATAATATTATCAATCTAAGTTTTATAGCTGTTGTCAATGTGTATTACGAGCACCAAAGACCTAAAACTTTCTAATTTGTGGAAAGAAATATGAGTATGAAAAGAAGTAAACAAGTTTCAATCTACGTGAAAAATTTCTCGGTTTTGATTGTTTTAATTTTAAAATTATGAAAAATGCATTTTCTATCGGATCATTAAAACAATAAAGATGATTGTCTCATTGAAATTATTCATCCATGCAAAAGGGTATTTTTTAAATACCCTTTAGAGGGTATTTTTTTGAAGTCAACGAAACCTATGTTTGAAGCGTCGACTATTTTGAAAAAGCAAATATCCCTGACTCCAAAAATCTCCACCATGAAAAGAATTCTTTTCGTCCTCTCACTTAACTTGCCATTTCTTTGTCACACACAAATTCACTACGGAAAATGGCGCTGGTCTATCAGGACATTTACTGAGGCAGGTGGTCAAGAACTGATCAATCAGCAATCGGTTCAAGCTACAATTGATCAGATCTTAGGGATGTTCCACAATAAAGCCTCTTCATATGGAAAGTCAGGCGAATGGAGGAGTGTCCCCGGTATGATTCTGAAAACAATTAGGGGCGTAATATGATGATTACTCCTGATTTCTTTAAACTCAAACTCAGTCTAATGGAAAACAAAAACTTGCTCACCAAACGTGAGAAAGAAGTTCTCGCTCTCTTCCAGCAAGGAATGACGAGTAAAGAATGTGCTCAACAATTGTTCGTGAGTTATTTTACAGTGGAAACCCACCGCCGAAATATTCATCGAAAGCTTGGTACTCATAAAATCATCAAGGCATTTTCTGGTTTGTAAAAATACTAGGAAACTGGTATTGACTTTCAGCATATAAGGTTGGTATATTTGTCGAATAAAATTATTGGAGAAAGCTGAAAATCCTTAAAAGAGTAAGCACCCAGAAGCCGAAAAGGGAATAGAGTAGGCGAAAAATATGTTGTTAGTCCAAGATCAACAACAAAAACCATAAATCATGGGTCAACCCTATAGTTCAGATCAATCAAACGATGAGTTGAAAACAATTCGTTCTCAGTTTCAACAAGAAATTGGAAAATCAATTATTAATTCATTGGTGAAAAGAGGTGAACAATTTGGCATAGCTGATTTTCAGTTAGTCGCAGCCCAACTTGATTACAATCAAGCGAAAGGTGACTATACCCAGCGCGGCGGGGGTAATTACATTCAGGGTGGGGGTAATTACAACCAGGCAATGGTTATCAATCGTGATGCACTTATTGATCCCGCAGTATTAAGCGCGGAACTTGTTAGAAGTATTGTTGAGTCAAAAACAAGGGGATTTTAGTAAGCTGACAATACTCAATGTAGTTTAGAAAGACTTGCAGTAATTTGATTCATACTTCATCAGCATGGAAGTGAAAAGAGTCTACCCAGTCTACCCCTTGCAGCCAATTGATTCTTTAGAGATTATATTCAAAATTGCAGAAAGGTGTAACATCAATTGTACCTATTGTTATTATTTCAATATGGGCGATGATACAGCATTAGACCGTCCTGCAAGTGTGGATGTACCAACAACTGAGGTATTGGCAAAAGCATTTGCGCAGGGATGTTTGGATTTAAATATTCCACTTGTACAAGTGATCTTTCATGGTGGTGAACCGATGATGATAAACCCTGAATTATTTGCTCAAATTTGCGAAACACTTCAAAATCACATATCACCCGTTGCTAACCTCCAACTATTCATTCAGACTAATGGAATAGTGTTTAACGAAAAATGGATACAGATTTTTAAACAATATGAAGTATGTGTTGGGTTTAGTATTGATGGAGATCGTGAAGCACATGATCGATACAGATTGAATAAAATGGGTCGTTCTACGTTCGATTTAACGGAAAAAAATCTGAAATGTATGATTGATCGTTCCAGGAAAGGCGAATGTCCTATGCCAACTACAATATCTGTCATTGATCCATCTAATAACTATAAAAACATTTATTCTTATCTGCGGTCACTGGGAATAGAAGGAATGTCTTTTCTACTTCCTGATAGAAATGTTGATAATGGTAAGGAACTTGAACCTGAAATGATTGAGGCATATGGACGTGCTTTATATGAAATATTTGAAGCGTGGTTTTTTGAAGACAACACAAAGGTTCAGATAACACATATTAACAGAATGCTTGAATACTTTCAGATTTATGAAACAAGTGAAGCGAAAGGATATGAGTATTTATATCTGAATCGAAACAGCAATAAAAGGAGAACTCAAATAATTATTGCAAGAACTGACGGCACATTGGCAGTAAATGATACATATATACCTGCCTTATCGTGGTATAAAACTATGCCTATCTATTCTATGAAAGAAAGTTCACTTAAAGACTTTCTTGAGGATTATATATTTGAAGATATTGAAGAAATTAAAAACACTTTGCCGCGAGGTTGTGCAAATTGCAAATGGAGAAAAATTTGCAAGGGTGGAGATATAGAGAATCGATACTCAGAAAAATCGGGATTTGATAATCCTTCTATTTATTGTGATGCTTATAAACTATACTTCAATAAAGTCTGCAAATTATTGGTAGATAGCGGTTATCCTGCCGAAATGATCCCCACTGCAGATAATAGTTATCCTGCTGAAATGGGGGCAACTGTTTAATATGTTTGATAATCGAAAACCTTGATAACGATGATTACTAATTATAATAGCAACGAAACAATTTATTCAGAACCCTATGAGAAAGTTCAAGCTTTTTCTAAATCTGATACTAGTGAAATTTTTGGTTGGTTTATATCACCTCTTACCGGAACCGAATTTACTAATGAGATATGGGAACAAAAACCATGTATCGTATCTCGAAAAAATGAGAATTACTACATCACATTATTTAAAGGGAGCGATCTTAATACCTTGCTGGAATTCAGTCGATTCAGTCCCACAGAAATCCGTATAGTATCTAACGGACAACAACCTCTCTTTTCAGAATATACTAAGGCGAACGGCAGACTCGATATTGGACGAATCTCGGAATACTATCTTAATGGATATTCCATTGTCATCCATGGTTTAGAAAACTTCATTGCTCCTATTGCCGAATTTACACAATCGCTGAGACAATTCTTCAGTGCAAGAGTATTGGTCAACGCTTATTTAACGCCGAAAGGATCACAGGCCTTAAAAGCACACTATGATAATCATGATGTATTTGTCATACAAGTGGAAGGAAATAAAAACTGGCATCTATATCATTCTGCAGCCAACTGTCCGCTAGATGGCTCAATTCAACCTACTTTTTCAAGAGATGAGTTATCTCAGCCTGAAGAAATAAGACTTGAAAAAGGCGACGTGATGTATATACCTCGCGGATGGGTACATGATGCTGAGGCAACTGAGGAGAGTTCACTGCATTTAACAATCGGGATACATCCAACACAGTGGGTTGATTTTATGTCAAAGACTTTAGTTGCATTAAGTTTAACGCATGAACCTCTCAGGCGTTCTCTTCCTCTGGGCTTTTTAAGAAATCCGGAAGTGCTTAATAAACTACAACAAGAGTTGATACAACTTGCGAGCGTACTTAAGGAAGAAGGAACGGCTGAACATGCTTATAGTATTCTTCAAAGTGAGTTTATTCAAGGGGAAAACGCATTGCCTGGAGATTCATTAATAAAGTCCCTTGATAATATATCGCAAATCACTTTAGATTCATTGGTAACAAAACGTCCTTGTACATATTCCAAGTTAATAACTACTAATGAATCAATCAGCATTCAATTTAACAATGCAACTGTGCAAGCACCTTTATTTTATACTGATGCGCTTATATATATTTCCAATAGTATTGATGAATTTGTGGTTTCAGAACTTCCAGGCTTATCGGATAAAAATAAAATTTCTCTTGTACAAAGACTTGTAAGGGATGGTTTTTTATTATATCGACTCTAAGGCAATCCAAGATGGTTTGAAGCCTGTTTAATTGGTCTTCGGTGCGCCATATGCAAATTGGGGACCAGTATAACTGAAGAGTGATTAAATCTTTACTTGCAAAATATTGAATTGTAATACAAAGCTTAGGTTTTTATTATTTCAAATATAAATGCACACCCAGATTCCGCAAGGTTACCATCTCCAAAATCAGCCCCAACAATTATTAGATTGTTAAATATCCCCACGGTTCCAAAAAAATCTAGCTCATTAACGGAACTCCCAACGAAACCACCATTATTTTTATTTATTTAATGACAGTAAACATTTTTACAATCATTCTTCCATCGGACCAACATTGTATGAAATATATGCCTGGAGCAAATGATGAAACGTCTAAATTTATTGATCCTGAATTATATCCATTGTCGAACTTCTTACTTAATTTTTCTTGACCAAAATTATTAAGAATGCGATAAGCGGTTATAGGAGAACCCAAGGATTGGACACTTATTAAATTATTTGCTGGATTAGGGAACAAATTAATGCTAAATGCATTTGTGTTATTTGCTTCTTCAACATCCGCTTGCTTTGGAAAATTATTGCTTGGACGGAAAAGCGTAATACTATACTCAGGAAGAGTAATCGCAGAACTTAGGTCACCGTTAGATGTATTTCTTGTTCTGTTTGCCGCAGTTGATATTGTGATATTGCTTTTCTTTTGTAGGACATCAGAAGCGCTTATAGTTTTGAAATAAACATTACTTCCTGCGATGCCGGTTATAGTGTCTATATTTTTTTGACTTCCTGAATAGTTAATTGTGAAAATTATCCAGTCATTCGAGTTATTATGATTCTTAAAAGTGTAAGACTCGACATCGGAAACATTTTGTCCGTTATTTTGAGTAGTTGTTGAACCGTAATCTTCGGTTTTAATCTTATTAAGCTCGAGTATCGCATCGTAGGTTGTTGTTGTGGAACTAAGGTCACCAGAACCAGAATCAAAAAGCGGATCATACTCATTAGCACCGCCGATATTAAAAAAGGAAGCACTGATAAATTTTAAAGCGCTACCCGAAGCATTGTCGTTATTCTTTATCATAAAGAACATTCGCTTTAGGCAATACATTTGATTTAGCAAAGTATTAGCAAAATCATAGGTTCCCGTCTTAATGCCCCATTGAGCTACATACATGCTATCAAAATATCCGTTATAGAAGGTCACAAGGTTTGGTAATTGCGTATTGAAGTATGCTTTAAAGCTATCAAGAGCGACTGAGGCGGTGTTTAGGGTTCCTCCCGGTGACCACCACCAGTTCACCGCACCGGGGACTTTAGTATTAGTACCAGCAATAGGAAAACGAGTGCCACTGTTTGAATATAAGTAATTATCCCACGTTTTACCATACGGCGTACCAGGAGCGGCATTAAATACCACAGGTATATGTCCTGATCTAAAATTATATACATAGTGACTACTGCCTTTAAGCCAATTCATAACTTTTGTTGCACGTTGTTTATAGCACTCAAGTTTATTGGCGGAACTACAAGGACTTGTATAGTTACAGACATTACAGAACCATGTGTTGGTCGAATCATCCCCTTGAAGTTCAGTTCCAAGAATTAAGGCGTCTACCGGTGTTGAATTATCGCTTAGCCGATGAAGCATAGCGTCGAGATTTGAAAAGTTTGATGTCGTGTCATCAAACCATATATTTTCACTCAATGTAACTGAAGCGTCGCTTTTTCCATCCGAATTTCCATCATCGGTATAATCGAATAGAGCTTGATGCTTGTCAAAAAAGCTTCCTGAAGTTGCATTATTGCACCAATCATCAGTGTATTTATCACACTTTGTTGTCCCACTACAATTTGAAGGATTACAAGTAGCAGGATCTTTTCTCCAACATGTACAAGCCTCCAGGTCCTGTTCTTCAGCAACAGTAACTGTATATCCATGTGCTGAGTCCGGAAATGAACTATTATACTTATAATGGTATAGCCTCGATATAGAACCTCCAGGGTAATACCATGATTCGAAATGTAAGCTGCTTGCCCCAGATTTAAAATTTGATTCTGTAGGGTAATAGTCAAAAAAAGTATTTACAGTATGAACTCCAAATAAGCTTTTAGAAACTTGATACGGAGTTGCAGGATAGGTCGCTGTTAATTTGATTTGCGCACTCGAATAATGTGTGTATACGAGCAATGACAGCGTGATGTAAAGCAATAGGACGTTTCTCATAAAAATTGAATTTTGAAAGCTGAAGAATTTATTAATTTTATTTGGATGATTTCCCATGGGAGCGCAACGGCATTTCTCCATACTCATGAAAACATCACAATAGTTACACCACTCTCGAACAGAAAGTGTTTCAATCATTTATGTTTTTGAACAAACATTTCTTGTGTAATTAAGAGGAATAGTATTCTCACAAGAAAAGCCCGATGCTAAATGATCGGGCTCTGATTTGTTCCTCTGGAAAGGCAGCGTAACTGAATTTCTTTTTGTCTTAGCAATAATGTCAGGATAAAATCCAGTTCTTTACTATGTGTGCGAACTTGCAGCCAGAATTTTTATGATCCCTCTTGAAATGCTCACCAGTTCGAACTAACAGGAGCATCATTACGAAAGAAAAACAAACCAGAAAATAAATAACTTTAACCATCAAATCCAACCTAAAGGGGGGCGGGTCAGTTTGCCGGAATAATCATTTGTTCAAATAGAAGATTGGGGTACATTTGCATTCCACATTTGTTCTGCCCCAAAATCGCTTGCGTCGGTTTTGGGGCTTTTAATTATACTCATCAGCATGTGGAATCCTTTCCTGATAAGGATTGTGCATTTATAGGAAGTCCATTTTTATTGAAGGAATGGACGCACAAAGTGAATCCTGACTACTGATAAAATTTTTTCATCGGAACCAAAGTTCCAGGTTGTTGTAGAGGAAAGAAAAAAGTGGGCCTCACTGTTCAAGCGACTTTTTTAAGGTTGTGGCGATGGGAAGGTGCATTCGCGTCGCCTCCGGCCTGCTGAAGACTCATTTTTATCTGTGGGTGTCTTCCATCCAGCACCGCACCTTACCTATTTGAAATCGTCACGCTCTCTAATAAACGATTCTTCTCTTTCCACATCGGGTGGTTTAATTGCTCAGCGTATGTCATTCGTTGCTTTATCGCAGAACAAAAGTATATCAAAGGAAAAAAAGTTCGACACAAAAAAATGGGTCGAGCTTTGAATTGTTTTAATGGGCAATTATATCTTATTGCTCACCCCGTTAACATCGACTTTAAACCTAAGAAATATAGTATATAAGTAATTTATAGGTTGCGTCTTTTTCATCTCTAAATAATTTATAAAATACTAATTTTGTGTTTTCAAATCCTACCAATTGCCAATCTTGAGGGACTTTTATTTCCTTAACTAAATTGTGATGATCATAAATCTGGATATAATATGATCTTTTGATTAATGATTCTCTTTCTATTTCGAAGCTATGATAATTAATTTTTGCTCCGGCAACGATATTTACTGTGTCAGGAACAACATATTCGCGGGCTACAAGTTGTAAATCTGAGTTTGATTTAATATATAAATATTGTGCACTTTGATACTTTATGCTATCTAAGAAGCAACTGAACGCACCTCGAATATAGTTATATTTATATTGATCAAATGTTGTGATAAATCTAATTGAATCTTTTCCTTGTATAAGGCGACCCTTCCTACCAAAGGTATATAATTTATTTCCATTAAGATCATAACCATAGATCAACGAATCAGCAGCTTCTGAAATGATTATTTCTTTGTTATTTTCGTCAAAAAAAAGATCTCGAAAGTCTAAATGAGGAAGGTAACCCCGGGAGGTCCCAAAAATTGATGGTCTTGAGATATAATAATTGCAGGTATATAATCTATGCAACGTACTGGAGTCTTTTTTCTTATCACGTGGAATATAAAATGAAGTAAGAAATTTTTCCGAATAATATTCGGACGTTAAAGACTGAATTTTTGTTGAGTCTCTAAAACCTGTAACTGATGAGTAATAAAAACGATTATTACTTTCTGAAAAAAACAACGAAAATAGATTGGTATTAATGTAATGAGGCTGAATTGTATCCCTAAGCGAATAAAATCCGTAAAATTTTAAAAATTTGTCTAACATTAAAATTCGTCTCCCATCCCAAAAAATGTAATAGTTACTACTTGCAGTAAACGTTACAGGATAAAAGGGTAGCTTAGGGTTTAATAATTTGCTCAACATAAGTTTTTTATGGACTTCTCCGTGTCTATCTAAGAGATAAAACTCATTTCCATAGATATTGAGTAGGCAGAAAGTGTCGCCCTTTAGATATAAATTAAGAGCTGGTTTATCATCTGAAGTAAAAGGAAGAGTTATAATTGTTGAATCTATTGAGTTAAAGGATTGAGCATAGTTTATCCTATGATTAACTATGTAAATAAGAATAACAAAAATAACTACCCTCACTATATACAAAGTCAATTAGTTACGATTTCCTAATGAATAATCACAATCTTTCGGGTTATTTGTTTTTCACTTTCAGTAATAATCACGTAATAGATTCCATCTAAGAGATTCCTTGTGTCAAATTGCATGGTATTTATATTTTGGGCCCCTTCACTTTTTATCACTCTACCATTAGTATCAGTTACTTTTACTTCGACATTTTTAATAGTTACAGAAAAAAGTATATTAAATGCAGCATTGCACGGGCTGGGGTACAGAGTAATATCTTTGCTATTATTCGCGTTCGTTGTAAGCCTTTCAGAATAATTATATGTGGAATCTAAAAATGAACACTCAGAATTAACATTGTGTAAAACGATAGAGCAAAAGCAACATTCAGTACAATCATCATTTTTGTCTGAATAGCCACACAAAAAAGCATCGCTATTTGGACAGCCTGGTAAACAATCATAATGATCACCGGTACCATGCACACACATACATGGATCACCGCCGTATAAAGCTATAGATTCATAATCATCATTAGGCATGGTTATTAGATTTTGATTATCAATGGTCCACGTAGCGGTATTAATAATATCCTTAGTGCGCACTAATTTTTCTATTTCTGTGATCCCTGACATCCAATATATTGGAACACTATCTTTGGGATAGAATTGAGGCGTGGTAAGAGCACAAGTTGAATAATGATCCCAATCATCTTGATCAAAAAATGAACTATCTAATACCGACATAATGATTTTTGGATAGAAAATAAAATTATCGTAAAGAAGCGAATCTTTGATTTGCGCCAATCTATATAAATCGTAAGAAGTTCCTCTATTAGATATCAGGTTAGTTTGCATATGAGTAGATAAATTAAAACTGTTGCCTGTACATAAGGTTGCTAAAGATTTTAAAGTCACCGCTGGGACAGCGACTGGTTTTTGATTCGCTTCATCAACAAAAACATGGATAAAAGTATCATTGGTAGTCAAATTTACCAAACTTTTTGCGAGAATTCTATAATCATCTGCGATGCTTTTTGAAATTTCTGTTAAATACGCAAGTGTATCTGTTCCGACTTTCCGTCCTATTGTAAAACTGCCAAATGAACTAACTGTACTATTAGTAGTTATCGTTCCAGTTATCCTTGTGCTGCCAGCCTCTGTTGATGCCGCAACCTTTTGCCATGTTCCGCTATTAAGATATCCCAATCGAAGTGTACTTAACGCATATATATCGCATGTATTTTGATTCCATGTAAGAGAAATTTTTACGTTACTACTTCCCGTATTCCTGGTTAATGTCCAATACTCGCAGGTGCTTAGGTAAGTAAGTGAGGTATCTTTGGTGGTCGTGGCATGAGCACTATTAAAAAACTCTGCAGTAAATGCATCACTTGAAGATGATGGAGCTGTTATTTTTATTGGGTTATACGAAGTACTTTTCCCTACAGGAAATGTAAAGGCACTATTACCGATCTTCTTCACGGGGCCACTAACAAAACTACTGTATGATACATTACTTACAGTACAACCATTTTTCAGAGTCAGCAAATTGGTTGATGTAGTAATAATATTTTTACTAACTAATTTTAGGTTGTTAGCGATACTAAGAGGATAGGACAATGTAAGTGAACCTCCGGATTTATTTATCTCAAGATTGTGGAAGGTCGGTTCGATACTTCCATTAAAAGTTTGTGAGCCACTACCAGCACATTTAAATGAAACATTTCCGAATTGAGAAGTGGCAGTATTGTTCCAGGTAAGGTTACCTAGTACTTCAATAGTCCCATTGCCACCATTAGTTGAAACGATATTGCAGTTTCCGCTTTGTGATGTTGTGAAATTGTGAGTAACAGTAATTGTGCCCTTGACAGAATCTCTTCCTCCATTTCCCATGATTTCAAGATTGTAGAGGCTCATTGCACCACTACTGTTATTTCGAATCGTATTGTTGTAATAGAGTATTACGTTTGATGTCCCTGAAGATAAAGTTCCCGCTACATAATTCAATTCAGCCGATCCTCCGATAGCAATGCTACCAGATAACGAAAGGGTACTGCCACCCGATTTATTGATTTTAATATTTGGAAATTTTCCCGACTCATCGGTTCCATATGTATCGCTCCATGTCTGACTGCTTGATCCATTGATCTCAATTGTTGCTGTCCCTCCTCCTGTTGTGCATTTGTTGCTACTCACCACATCTCCTTTTGCTTGAATTATAGAACTTGTAGTAGAACTTAGTAAAATCGATGAATCACCCGAAAGTTCTAATTCATTGTTCACTTGCATATCAATATCCCTCACGTTAAAAGACGTGTTGTGAGAAGGTGCTCCAAATTCCACATTATAAAAGCTAACAGCTATGGAATTTGATGTGCTTTTAATTACTGTTGAGGAACCTGTTCCTTTATTGAAAACCACCTTTCCGTAGTTGTGGGTAAATCCGCCCGTCTTATAGGTAAAATCCCCGGTGATAGTAAGCACATCCGAGGTACTCTTAAAAGCAGTACCATCAATGGTAACGCTATTTGTACAGCTTATCGCTGAATTGTTTCCAATGAAAACTCCACCCTTGAATGATCCAGTAACAAATGTGAGAGTATATCCGTTATCTTGATAAAGAGTATCTGTGTAGCCAGAAACAATTGTTATGTAATCAACAGTTACATTCACATCAATGTGACATTCCTTGTTACTGCAACTGCTAAATGATACGCTATCACCTGTGGTAGGAACATGTGCCGCACTACTGCCACTGCACGAACCTACTTTCCAATTCCCTGTCGAGTTGAAGCTTCGTGATGAACCGGAAGGTTTCCAATAATACATTGATCCTGCAAATAGAGTACTTGTAAAAAAAGAAGTGATGAGTAAAGCAAAGGTGAGAGAGAAAAACGTTTTCATAATTTGGGGATTAGTACTGAGTGAACAAATTAATAGAGCATTATGACTAACACGACATGCTGTACTTAGTGAGCAAGCGCCTGCAAAGGATTAATTAGAGGTCTGAAATTCCATTTCCTGTATTCCAGCTGGAGAGTTGACTTTGATATACACATAATAAGCACCGGAAGACACATTCGCGAGTGGAATGATGAATGTGTCGCTAAGAGGCAAATCAGTCCCAACTTCTAAAGAAGTTTCATTAAAGACATCATGAGCTTGAAAGGTAGTGCCAAGTTGCACTGAAACAGATGTAGCAAGTGAATCGGTAACATATACCGTGAGTGTGCCGTTTGACCAATTAACTGAGCTGTCCAGAATTTTTGTTTGTGCTGAAAGCACATGTGCACTGAAAAAAATAAGGAGAAATAAACACGTAATTTTCATAGAGAGAAGTTTTTGGATTAAGAAGTTTTTTCTGAGTTGGAAAAAATATTGAATGATTATTTTCTTCGGCAATGCTATGACAATTCCAATCAGATAAATTTTAAAATTCACGAAAGGGATTTCGTGCATTATTTATGAGGAAGCAATTTCGTCACATAGGGGCTGATTTCATGTTCAAGAATAGTCTTGCACTCTGAGTCAAAGAAAAGAACAAGTTGTTGCTTATTGTTCTTTTCATTTTTTTCTTCCAGCACATCATGGACTTCAGAAACATTTACTAAATAAAAACGGCCAAGCACCATAAATTTTTTGTCAGAAAGTATGTCAACCATTTCTTGAAAAGAACAATGACGAGTGGCCCACATTTTTCGTCCCTCAAAGCGAATCAATGCTTTGATGTAATGGCCTGCAGATTGAACGAACAACACATCCTTCTTTGAGACGCTTGGGTGATCCTTCCTGAAATCAAATCGAATCGTTTCTCCCTGTCTTACGTCAGCAGCAGACTTATCTGAAGATTGAGCAGCATTTTTCTTATGAGAAGAGAGATTGCTTATCACGATAAAATATTTTTACTGTTAATATCGATGGCGGTATCTTACAGGTTTCGTAGAAATTAAAAATAATTTTTTTTGTTTTCCAAATACGGTCATTAAAGATATTGAGTGGAGGAAACAAAAATCGATGATCAAAACCAGAAATACATCCCCTCTGTATGGTATTATTTCAATACCCGAATAAGGGGATAACTTTAAATTTAATGCTGCAATAAATCTTTAATTGGCTTATTTTTCTGCTTTAACCAAACTTAAGCTGCATTTGAATGATTCAGATAGAGTTTTCTGAACACTGCGTTCCAATTTTTTTTAGGATACAACACAGATACCCCCCTTCTTTAGTAACGGTAAACCCAAACAATCGTAGTCAAGCTTGAAATGAATTTTTGAAAAAATTTGCGACCTACGGTTACACCAATTCTTTTTCAAAAACCCTTGCCATACATCTTCTCGCATTCTCTTGTTTGCGGCTTACGAATGATGTAAGAGAAAGTGTGATGCGAAAAAAAGGCTTGGTGATATGCGCCAAGCTTTGATTTAAAATTCTATGCGACGAGAGCAGCTTCTGTCACGGCAGGACCGTGATCTACTTCTTCATTCTTAATGTTCAAAATGAAATCAGTGGCCTTCTGTGCAAGCCCACCAGCGATAACAATGAACCGTTTATCACTCCTCAATTTCGAAAGCCATCCGTCAATGTACCCAGCATTTTGCTGGAAGACAGTATCTGCAATTCCCGCTACAGATTCCAAGTAGCAAGCACCCATTTCTGCTACAAGCTCCTCGAGAGAATATTTTTCTTCATTGCTTGTCGCATATGACGTATCCTTCAACCATTCTTTACGATTAAGTCGTGATGCATGACCGGTACTGTGCACTAATTCATGAAAAAGTGTTGCGTAATAACTCTCACTGTTTACAAACTTTTCTATGAATGGCATGTTCACATAATCTCCATGCCCATGATAGTAGGCAAAGTCATGCTCCTCGTGAATCGGGGGTGGAAGAGGCATACTCTTGTAAATCGCCTCACAGGTTTCAATTGGATTGTTGACACCTTTCTTCTCCTTTGGAAGTTTGTCAGCAGGTATTCCGTCACACTGATTAATGTTGAAGACTTTGTAGTAGCGAAGAAAGGGCATCTTGTGTGTCTCTTCCTTTTCGACTCCATCAATTTTTACTTTGACTTTCTTCTCCGTCCATCGAGTGAAAATGACGAACTGTGCTTTCTCATTTTTCTTCACCGAGCCACCAAGTTCTTTCAGTTGCTTCCAGGTGAGAAAGAGATTGTACTCATAGCCGAGCGAAGCAAGGAGCCAGACATTGAGGCCCCGATAAGGTCGTTTGGAAATAAAGTTTTGAGGCATGCCTGCGTCGGTCCATGGTTTTCTCCATGGTACCGTGCCATGTTGAAGTTGCGAAATGATGCGGTCTGTCACTATGGTGTACACGTCCCGCGGACTTTCAGTTGTGTTCATGAGTGAAACGTTTTTGTTTGTGAAAGAATGTTCTTCTCATAAGCGTAACGTGAAAGAAGGAGAGGGGGAAGGAGGGAGAAGTTGCCAGAAGTGGCAAGGGAAGTAGAAGAAAAATAAGCCCAACAGAAGTCAGGCTTATTGCACGGACAGTTTAAAAACTAAGCTACCGGGAGTCATTCGTTATACTCCTTCTTTTTCCGATTGAGAATGTAATCTACAGCACGCTGCGCTTGTGTACTTGCGTAAATGATGAGTCTAGGATCCTTCTCGAATTTCTCAAGCCAGGTTGCGGCATATTGGTTCACATCAATTGCAATGACATAGCGAATGCCAGCAAGCGATGACAAATACGAAGCTCCAAGTTCTCCAATCAAGTCTTCGGTTCTATGATAGTCATGATCAGTCACGGTCGCTTGCACCACTTCTTTCCGATTTAATCTACTCTCGTGACCAGTACTGTGGATCAACATTCGAAGAAGCAAGCAATAATAGCTTTCATCATTCGGAAAATTTTCCTTCCCTGGGATTTCAATACAATCCATTGTAGGAAGATATGAAGCTGGATGCAGACCATTTTGAATTGCCGGAACATTCGGCATGTTTGCTACTAATGCAGCACAGATTTGCAAAGGATTGCCAGGGACACTAATTTTTGGGATTAAGCCTTTCTTGATCCCATTACATTGTTCGTTGTTGTAGACGTAGTAGTAGCGGAGTACTGGATTTTTTTTGCCTGCATTCTCTTTACCATTTTCGCTTTCGTTATTCCATTTCCAATAGAATACCGGATATCCTTTTTGATCTTTCTTAACCGTGCCTTTGATTTCCTCAAGCTGTTTCGGCGTGATGAAAAAATTCTTCCTGAAACCGAGAGTAGCAAGTAAGAAGACGTTGATGAAGCGATACTCGAGATGATTGATAAGATTTTGTGGCATTCCAGCTTCGGTCCATTGCGTAAGCCACGGAACCACTCCTCGTTTTAAGTGTTCGATAACAAGTGCTGTCGCAATAGAGTGCACATCTTTGTTGGTTTTGTTTTCTGTAGTTGCATTCATGATTGAAAAGTTTTTTGTGAAAGAATGGTCTATCACAAAGCGTAGCTCATGCCGGGAGAGAATAGAAGGAGGGAGAAATTGCTATTTGTGACAACTTATTATTGTCGCAATAAGATTAACCATTGGAGAAAACCTCTAAGAAGATTTTTCTTGGATGCTCACTATTGCGAGCAGCCAAGCGGCTGCAATGAACTATTGCATTCGCTATTCCTCACGCCTGTTGAGGACTCTTTTACGTGTAAGATTGTGCTTTCACAAAAAATAAAAATGGATTTCAGTCACATCTGAAATCCAGGTTCTTTTGTGTGATAAATTAAACAATACAAATTCAAAAAAATTTTTTAACTTGGTTGCGTCATTCGACACATACACATGAAATACCAATTTCCCCACAAAAAAAGAACGGCACAGTTGTATGCCGTTCTCTGAAAGCATGCTGTCGTCGTAATGCCAATACGAATTGACAGCCAGTCGAGGTCGCTCCTCGGAGGAGGGGGTCACAGGATGCGCAACGTGACCTCCTCCGTTTTTTTTAAGTCACCTTAAATTTTCGATGTGAATGTTGCAAAAAGATTTCAGTACAAAACAAAATGATGAAATGATTTTTTCCACAGAGTCCCATCTTGAATGTCGCTTACTTAGTTATCGTTTCATGCTCTTTTTTTACAGGAGCGCCAAAATAATATAAAACCCCCAAGATACAACCTTTCCGTGAAAATAAAATTGCGTGCCAATTTAAGCTAAAAGAACAGTCTCTCTTCTATGGACAATTATACTCCATACAGCTAACGTTGCAAGTGGATGGAGTAAACCAAGAGAGAAAACCATTAAGTCGTCCCTGAACATTGTGACATTAATGCAACACACCAGAGGTACTAACCATTCACCTGTTTAGTCTTATTCTCACAATCCTTGGCTTCACTTCGCAGTGGGCAAAACAATTGTATTCTTCTTTCCCCCATGGAATATTCGTATACCAAATCCAGAATAAAAGAAAGCGGCTTCAAAAGATTTTGGGAAGTTTAGAATGGGTAATGATAGCCGCAATAGCGATAGCTTTTATTCTTTTGATCACACAGACTGGTTCATAAAAATCCCTCCAGCCGCAAGGTAAGTCCCGCTCATTCGCGCGGTCAAGGTTGAAATGCATTTTCGAAGAAAAATTTTCCATAAAAAATCTCTATGATGATTCTAAAATTTTTCTTCAAAAAACCTTGACCCATAGCCATCGCTCAGACTAAATATTGCGGCTTAAGAGTGATTTGTAAGGAGAGGTTTGGATTCAGTATCGGGCGGCAGAGTTAACTTCAATTTGAGCAGTAATGCTTTATCATTCATCGGATTTGTCTTGATCAAGTTTTCGAATATTGTAAGAGCCTCCATCTTTGGAAGCGACTTGATTCGATAGTATTCGGTGACCGTTTCAACAGATTGACCAAACCAAAAAAACTGGTCACCGGTGAGACGGTAAAATATTCGCTGATACATTGTTTCCCATGCATGACAATCTTCGCACAAAGTTTCGAGAGCATCATCTGGGTACTCCCACGCAAGCTTGAATGGCTCAGGTGAAATGTGATGGATGTGAAGTTCCTTCCATTCTACACCGCATCGTACACATTTGAAGCCATCTCGCTCTCTAATAAACGATGCCTTCTCCTTCCACAATGGATGATTCAATTGTTCAGTATATGTCATTCGTTGCTTCACGAGAGGACAAAATTAAATCAAAAGAAAAAAGCTCGACACAAAATAAATGTGATCGAGCTTTGAATTGTTTTCATAGATAGTTATCTACTGCGCTTCATCTTTCTGTTCTGCAGATTCTTTTTCCTCAAACTTAATGTTCAAGATAAAGTCAGTTGCTTTCTGTGCATGAGAACTTGCAGAGAGAATGAATTTCTTGTCATTCTTCAATCTCTCAAGCCACCCCTGAATGTACGAAGCGTTGCGTTCAAATTCAGTTGTAATGATTCCAGCCAGTGATTCTAAGTAGCATGTTCCGATCTCTGCAACCAACTCTTCATGCGAGTATGGTTCAGAACCAAACTCTGACATCTGAATGAGAGTGCTACGGTTAAGTCGACTGTGATGACCGGTGCTGTGCACGAGTTCATGAAACAGTGTGGCGTAGTAACTTTCGTCACTCTTGAAGCTTTCTTTCCTCGGCATGTTTACGAAATCAGAAAGAGGATTATAGAAAGCTTTGTTGTCCTTATGCTTAATCTGAGGACATTGCGGCATCTTGGCAACAATGTCTTCACACGCAGGGATCGGATACGCCTGTCGTATTACCGGCTTGATGAACATTTCAGGAATGTCATTGCACTGTGCAACGTTGAAGACTTTGTAATAGCGGAGGAACGGAACCTTTTTTGATTTACCATTCGATGGTTGAGTTCCGTTTTCATTTCCTTCCAAATCTTTTTCAACGAAGTTCCAATAGACAACGATGTGAGCCTTCTCATCCTTCTTTACTGAGCCACCAAACTCTTTCAGTTGTTTGTAGGTGAGAAAATAGTTTTCAGAGTAGCCAAGTGAAGCGAGTAACCAGACATTGATTCCACGATATGCTCTTTTTGAGATCAAGTTCTGTGGAAGTCCGGCTTCGGTCCAGGGTTGTTGCCAAGGCACTGTGCCTTTTTCGAGTTGTGCAATGATGCGTTCAGTGACGATTTCGTACACGTCATGCTTTGCTGTATTCACAGCAGTTGTCGAGTTGTTCATGATGAATGATTGTTTAGTTGTGAAAGAATGTACTGCTTACAGTGTGACAGAACCGGAATGGAGAGATAAGGAGGGAGAAATTGCTACTTACGACAATCACCATAATTGCTTCAGATGTGCATAAGTTTTTGTTATGTCCATATTAATGATCTTGCAGAATATTACATTCGCAATCTTTTTCTCTGGAATGTCGAAGTTCATTGGTAACAATACTATCGTTGAACATAAGGGCTTAGCCAAACTGAAAACATTTTGTGCTAACCATATTCCATTTCTTCTGTGCCGTGATGAGACAATCACGGACGTAGGAATTGATGGAGAGATAGAAATCTGTTTGAAAAATGCTGATGGAAAAACGGAAGCTACAGGAGAACGAATCAAGTTTCAACTTAAATCAACCGAAAGCGATCAATCCTATATCCGAGCAGAAAATGACATTGAGTTCAGCTTTTACGCGAGCAAAAATGATTTGGAATACTGGATAAAACATCAACAGGATGTTTTACTGATTATTTACGATGTAAGAAACAACGTGCTGTATGCGAAAAAAATTACGAAGCACGACTTTAATACCCAATCGTTACAAAAGAGATTGCCCATCTACTTCAACAAAAAAGATTGCGAACTGACAGGGGAGCAATTTGACTTTCACAATAAGTTTTCTACTGCAATTAAGGAGCGACTCAACTTCGATACGAAAGAGCCTGCTTCTTCAAACATATTTCGAATAAAAAAGCATCCGAAACTTTTGTATCAGTACTTGACTGATTTTACCAATAAAGAAAGCGTGTATAAATCATTACCTGACAAAAGCATAATTCTTCCTCAGTTCATTCTGTACGATCAGAATGTATTCACATTTTGTGAACCGAAAAATCAATCCGAATATTTTCAAGAACATATCATAAAGTCAGAAGACAAACAAATTTTTCAATGGAAGGATGTCAAAACAGATAAGATAATGCGGAATCATTACTCTGAATTACTTCGCATATACCTGAAACAGTTTTTCGGAAGCAAGGGAATTTATCTCAACAAGGAGCATAACCGATTTTATTTTGGCATTCGACAAGGAGAAGCAGAACGCAGTATTCAAGCTCTCACTCGTAAAAGAGGAATACTCTCAGCAAAACAGGTTGTAAAATTTTATTCGTATGGTAAGTACCAGTTCTTCAAGCATCACGCTTTTGCAATGGAGTTTATTCACAGTGAGGACATATATGTTTGCTTCACTCCAACGTATTTGATTACCGCTGATGGCAAGAATCCTGTGGATGGGAAAACTGCATCTAAGTTTATCAATTGGATGAAACGGCGAGAGTATAATCCTGATGTAGCAAATCACATTCAAACTATTTTCTCCTTCTTGGCAGGAAAGAATGAAGATATTACTGTATCGAATCCTGATAATTTGGAAATAATGCTTTCATCGTGGATTCCGTTTACTCTTCCATTCTCTATTCCCACCGACCGAAAGGGTTTTGATCGCCATATCAAGCGTGAGACAAAGATCAAGGTTGTAAAGTCACAAACTATTTTATTCAATGAATGATCATTTCGAAATATCACTTCTTGACGAGCCAAAAATCGAATTTGGGCAGAACTTTATTTGTGATGATCCCAAAGTTGGAATTGGTGTAGGAGGTTTTTTTTCCAATTCGAACAACTCGCACCGAAGTCAAATTAATATTGCAGTAATTAGCACCGAGCAACTGGTAACAGATACACTTCATTGGATTAGTCAGTTCGAAAACAGAATTGTCGCAAGTGCTGTTACTCTGAAAGAGAAATACAGTTCAATTGAAGACGGAGAGATAACTGATGAAGACGAATCAGACAATGAAGAATTCGAAGAACTTTTTAATGAAAAAGTTTCTGTCGAAGACGAGAGGACAGTAGAGGAGCAAAAAGTTATCAATAAAAAGTACAATCCTGACTTTATTGGCTTTTCTCATGACAGCCCACTTCAATGTGCATTTCAAAATAATTCAGCGAACAATCGTTTTATTAAGGATCGAGATTTTGACAGAATACTACAGAATGGTGGACTATCTGCCATTGAGAAGTTAGATAAAGTCATTGATCTCTTTGTTGAGCGTTTCCAAGACCTTATTGATAATAAGGTTTCGGCGGTTGATGTTTGCTATTTCATATTGCCTACAAAAGTGGTTACAGCGCTCCATTCGCTCAAGTTTGGAAAATCATTTCTCAATCTTAGGCGAAAGTTAAAAGCGAGATTGATTTCTGTGAAGAATACAATACCAACTCAGTTTATAGTTGAAGCAACAATTAAAGGTAAGAAAAAATCAATGCAGGACTTCTCCATGACTGCATGGAACTTCTGTGTAGCCAGTTACTACAAAGCAGAATGTATTCCATGGTCTCTTCAGATCAAAGATGCAGATGCATGTTTCATTGGGATCAGCTTCAATAAGGTTATTTCTGCCGAAAATAATTTGCTCAGATCAACAGTTGCTCAGGCATTCAATCGGGAAGGACAAGGTTTAGTTTTTATGTGGAAGAATTTTCTTTGGGATAGTGAAAAGAATCGAACACGTGCTCCGCACCTTGAATACAATTACGCAAAAGAATTAATCAACTTTGTTTTAACTGAGTATGAAAAGAACATAAATCATACACCCGGAAGAGTAGTTATTCATAAGACGACTGATTTTTGGGATTACACCGACAATCGTGAGTACAACGAGCTTGATGGACTTAAAGATGGTATTTATGGAAAACTTGGAGATAATGTGAAGGTTGATTTTGTAACTATCAAGACTTCGCCCGTTAAAATCCTTCGCAATTTTGGAATTTATCCTGTACCAAGAGGCACAATGATGAAAATTGATGACCGTGAGTGTGTACTCTATACAACAGGTTATATACCGTACTTCGAACTTTATCCTGGCATGCATGTTCCACATCCACTCCATATAAAAATCTTCGAAAGCGATTCGCACCTGAACAAGATTTGCGAAGAGGTCATGGCACTCACAAAAATGAATTTCAATAATTGTAGTTATTTCGATAGTCTTCCAATCACCGTTCGATTTGCTAAAAAAGTTGGAGAGATTCTGCAATATCTACCAGATAATGTAACGCCACCAAATAAATATTACTTCTACATGTAGTAATGGAAACAATCCCCCAAATTTAGAAGAGTCGAGTCTACGAATCTATTTTGGCTCATAATTCATTTTCCAGTTGACACCATTTAATAAGCGCAATCGCTTCAAACATTTTTTCGTAATAGCTATGCCGGTTATTGATTTCCTTCAGATACATTTTCCTTAGTTCAGGATAGAGTTCGGCGATCTCTGCCATTAGAGCATTTTTATTTCTGCTCTTTATTCCTAAACTAAGTTTTAGGGTGGCATTTCCATACGAATACACAGTAATCTTTTTACTTTCACAAACTTTGACGATTTCCTTAGAGAGCAACTCAAGTTGTTGTGAGCTTCGTGTTGGATCACAGCTTTTAATTGCAACTACAGTAACCCCATAATATTCCATGAGTTTGTCAACGTTAGAAAGGAGACTCCTCTTTTTAGTTTGGGTCCATCGTTCTTTGAAACACTTAACACCGTAATCAATTAATTCGCCATTCCGTAACACTGCTATCCCAATTATTCGTGTCCCTGGGCTAATCCCTAGAATGATTTCTGCCATGTTCATTGACTAGGTAAGTGTATAATGCAGCGCGAGAACGTCTGATTTTGTTGTCAGGAATTGACATAACTCGCAACAGAATTTCTTTGAGAAATTCGGGCTTGTATCTTTTCACAAAGGAAAGATGGATAGTAATTGACTTCTGATCATTCAAGGTATTGGCTATCTCATACGCTAACTTGTTTTCATTTTGTTGTTCCATATTTTTATACTGAAATGAATAATGTTTTTCTCGATCGATAATTTCTTTTAAAGAAATTATTCGTTACGCTTTAGCGAGCGTATATCGAGCGAGAAAATTTACCTTTTAAAAATATATTCTGCAATCCACGTGATTTCTGTAGTGAACTCACAGCAATCAAGTGCTTAGAATAAGCAACAATTGCGAATTGCAGTTTTACTACTCTTTGTGCTTGACCTTCATCCTGCATCAATGCTTTGAGGGAAGAAGATCAGTGTTGATCCAATAATTTATTCTTTATTTCATAGATTTCTTCTTTAATAATTCACTTTTAACGTCTTGCCATAAGCCATAGTAGAGTTCATTGGGCAGAGTGCAGTAAAGAACGCTCAACTTAAGTAGATTCTTCACGCTTGGCATTGAAATACCTCGTTCCCATCGTGAGATTCTACTTGTACTCTTGAAGCCGAAAATTTTTGCGACTTCCTTTTGTGAATATCCCATTATGCACCGATACTTTTTTAATCTATTGGTAATGTGCAAAGGCATTTGGTCCATGTAATAAAAATTATCACATACGCTAATCAAAAAAAGAGGGGAAAAATTGCTATAAGTGTCAACCACCAAATGGTACCTGTTCTATCTTGACAGCGTATCATTTTCATGCTATGATCTATTAACTTCTAAATAGCATTCTCATGTGTGAGACGTTACATATAATGGACGGGCTTTTAGAGGTTGCCATTACAAGTCATTATTTAACTTTTATGAAATCACGTTCAAAAAAATCTTTGCGCCTTAACGCAACCCAAATTGAAGATGCTACGAAATGGATTGACAAGTTACCAAAAAAAGAGGTTGAAAAACTTGAGCAAATAACAAGGGTAATTGTCGCCCAAGCTCTCATGAAGGAGTTTTTGCGAAATGCTAAATCCAGAGAAAAGCGGAGTGGAAAATAGTTTGCAACGAGATTGTCACCTTGGTTAACCGGGTGGCAATTTCTATTTGGGTATATTAAGCAACTAATGATGTATAAGAAAAAAGGGTGCTCAGTATAACGGAAATTGTTATAAATCCAGTTGAAATCAGTTTTGTAATCATATCTTTGTGGTCTAAAAGCTAAATTCATCAGCACGCTTTTAAAAGACTTAAAGATGAAATGTGTCCACTGCCTAAAGGAGTTGAAAAATAAAACCCGAGATCATGTTTTCCCAAAATCTTGGTATCCTGATGACACGCCAAATAGCGTTCAAAGACCAACCATACCTTCTTGCCTCGAATGTAACAATAAACTTGGCTCTGCTGAAAGGGAGCTTTTCATTAGACTAGCTGCCTGTTTCGAATCATCGAAAGCAGAGGCTTCCGGAATACACAAAAAATATTTGGTAAGCTTAGGTATTGGGGTCGAGCATGAATTGTCACCCGAAGAATTGGCTATAAGGAAAAAAGTTCGCAATAAGGTAGTCTCTGAATGGCGACGACCTGGAACTGATTCAAAAGAACGGTTTTTTCCTGGGCTTGAGCTTAATTCTGATATTCCTCCAGAACTTCAAAGAGTTGCAACCTTACCTACAGAGTTACTAATAGTTGTTGCTAATAAAATAGTACGTGGCTTGGAGTATATCAATGGAAATAATAGATACATTGAGTCTCCTTATACATTGGAACTATATGCCATTCCTGAACAAACAGAGGGTGCGGCAATGGCGTTTAATACTTTTTCAGAATATGGGATTAAATCAAGTTTCGGACCGGGTTTTATAGTAGAACGTGTCGCTGCTACTACTAGTGAGAACTATGAGATGGTGGTATATAAAATCACAATCTGGGGGCAGATCGTAATTTATGGGATCATTGCTCCTCCTGACACGGAAGAGTTTGGTATGGGAAGCAAAATACCTGATTTAAAAACGTTGGAGAATAATCAACCATACAACTTTAAATCAAAAGAAATAGACACCTTGCTATCTGGTCTTATTCCTGATGCCCACCCTTTTGACTTAATGAAAATAACAGCAGAAAACGCTATTAACCTTTTTATCGAGAATAAATCCTTAGCTCCAACGTATAATTTATTTTTACAGAAGGAGAAGAGATTTCAGATACTATCTGATCCATCGCCTCTTTTTGATCAACAACAAAGACGCGTATTTATTGATACTGTAGCCGAAGAAGTTTTAAAAAAGAATATCGATTTTGTAATTTCGGTAGGAATAATTACGGTATATGAAGTGGTAGATAACAAACCTATTATACCTTCGCTTGAAAATAAAAAAAATGCTGAAGATATGATTCAGGTTTCCTATATTTCTGCACAAAAGGGTAAAATTGTTCTTATCCCTTTTCGTAATGATGTTCTCGGAAAGATTGCTTTCTACACACCCTCAGTAATCGATTCTGAAGTTGATAGCGATAAATATTCTGCTTATACCCAAATGTTTAATCCTATCATTGCTGCTCTTAGAAAGGTTGCCAAATAATATGCTATAATTACATCGTGTTTCTAATCCGTCGAATTTATTAGTTTATAAGCTTTGCTAAGGGTGAGGCGTTTTATTGTTTATGAAATTCATGAAAGACCCCGCATATAGTTCAATGAGAGTCGTTTTGCTCATTATTATTGTCGCTGTGATTGCTTTTTTTATATATATGACAGCACATCAGAATTCACTCCAGGGAACAGCGAGGATAATAAATAAAGCTATTGTTTTAAAAAATATAGATGGAATTATACTTAATAGTACACTGAGATCATGTAATGCTGGTATGTATTGGCAGATCAACCCTGATACCGGTGAATTTGTGAACGGAGGTATATGCACCGAGGTTGATGAAGGTTGTAATGCCGTCGGACCTGTTGGGACAACACAGATTAATGCGGATGGCAGCATGGATTGCCTTTTCCAATCTGCCCTACCTTTCCATTCTGCAGGTAACAGTCGTTCTGATAAATTGGAAGTTCTTGGTGGAACAAAAACAGATACATCTGAGGGAACGTCTATAGATACTAGTAAGACTGGAAATTAATAGATGGATTCGAAATATTTATAATTAATGAATCCCTTATTTAGGTCTAATTGTTTTTTAGAATTTCACTGAGTTTCTCTAGATCATCTAAAAATGAGTTCCAAAAAATGTCACATGTATCAAAGGTATCCTTGTCAAAAACTTGATTTTGCCCTTGTGATTCCATAGTGTTTGCTAGAAATGGGTGGTTCAAAAATTTTTCCTTCGAGTGGACTTGTTATAAATAACAAATATATCTTTGCCGTATGTTTATCAAGCAAATTACACTAGAAGGTCACCCATTGATTCGTGAATGTGAAATCAGGTTTTCAATTCCTAACGGTACTATGGGAAGCGGATTAAACTACGTTGTCGGTCAGTCAGGCACTGGTAAAACGAAATTACTAGAAATAATTAGCTCAGGATACCAAAACCGTCCACCGAGTCCGGGTATAGGTAAGCAACCAATCGAAAGGAGTCTATATAAAGCAACAGTGTTTGATGAAACAGGAAAGGAAAACAGTAAAATCGGAGGACTAATTGTTTTATACCCTGATCACCCTCCTAAGATAAATCGTGATTATCTTTTTTCATCTGAGGAACATGAGGAAACAACAGCTACAGGTAAGCCACACAAAATACTTCGTACACGTAATCGGTCAGGTAATTATTACCCTAAGACGTTTGCAAATTCAGGAGTTGGTGAAGCGTTATTCAACAATCTTATGGAGCAAATTGTTAATGGACCAGCAGCTATTAATGCGAGCATCCAAATCGTGGCTATTGAAGAAGCCGAGGCGTATCTCGATCCAGAAAATCAAGTCAAACTCCTGAAGGCTCTTGCAACTCTTGCAACAAATAAACAGGTATTTATATCGACTCATTCACCTTACATTATTGATTGGGATTATCTGGAAAATGGTGCTTCAATTATAAAAATGAACCGAAGCGACAACGAGAGTACTGTCGGAGTTTTTTGTGACCATAAGGTTGCAAAGGCAATTAATAAGCCCGGTAGAAGGAATCCCCATCTTAATGGTGTAGAATCAAAAAATATCTTCTTCACGAATAAAATTTTTGTCACAGAGGGACAAGAAGATGTTGGACTAATTGGTACGTATTTAAATGAAAAAGCCATTGACCAGGATTTTGCCTTCTTTGGATATGGGGCAGGGTCCAATAGCAAGATCAGAAATGTACTTGAGCTTTGCGCTCAATTGAAAATTCCTAAGGCAGCTGCGCTATTTGACGCAAGCGATTCTGCTGAGTATAAAATTTGTGTTGACAAGTATAAACACTATAAGATTATGGAATTGATAGCCGATGACATTAGAGATAAGCCTGAAACTGGAGCTTCAGAAATCAAAGCGTTAGGAGCATTCGAATACGAATCAAAGAAGGAAAAGTACACTCTTAAGAATGATACTCTTGGAAAGGATTTCGAGGAAAAAATTACGGCAATAGTTGATTATTTTCATTCTTAATGTAAAATCAAATTGTATTAGATTTGTGCCAATAAAATTTTAGAAGATATGAAACAAAAATTACCAAAATTCACTCTCGAGTTTAACGAGAAGAAAAATCGTTGGGATCTCCAAGCTGACAAGAGCGGCAGAGTAGTCAAAACATTCGAGACAAAAGAAGAAGCCACTACTGGAGGAGTACTCAAAAAAGCCGTAGGAAAAGAAGGTGGATCAGTAAAGATTCAACTAGTGAAAGGAAAATTCGAAGAAGAAAGAACTTACCCGAAAAGTGCTGATCCCAGAAGGTCTAAAGGGTAACGTGAAGAAGAACGGTAAAAACAAATCCGATCATTCTAATGATCTTCTTTTCTGGTCCAAGATTTCTTCAGAAATAATTCAGCTTTTTGATATTCTTCGTGATGCTGAATTCACCGAGAAGTGTGAAGATTCTAACCATACTCTTCGTCTTTGCCCAACTTGTAACTCTGACCTAAATGATGTGATGAAGCGAATATGTAATTACAAAGGAGACCTCAAATTTCTTTCTCGCCCTGAATCTTTGAGGTAATTGTCTTGAAGAGTTCAGGATATAAATCGTGAGGTAGGACTTTATAAATTGCACATATCCGAAACAAGTTAACGAGACTAGGGACTGCACTTCCTTTTTCCCAGTGGGAGATTCGATCGGTAGTGCAGAAACCTAAAATGTCTGCAACGTCTTGTTGCCGGACACCGGCGATTTTTCTTAAATCTCTTAGACGATTCAATGTGATTTGTTCTTTATATTTCATATATAATAAGCATAGTGTTATAATTGCTATCAGATAAGGAGGGAGAAAATGTCAGAAGTAGCAACTCACTAAGGAGGCTTATCATCTTCACCTTTCAAGATTTCAGCAAGAGAACATATTTCATCGCCTATTTTCTCACAGAAGATTTGATTTGGTATTTTAGGATTGTTCGAAGATTTAAAGTCCGAGTGGACTTGATAGGAATCCAAGGTTAAAAAAATATCTTTCGACTTGAAAATACTGCATATTTCTTTGGTTCGAAATTTTTTACCATCGAAGGTAACTCCAGATGGGAATATGAACCATTGTAATTTTAGCTTGGAAATAAAGGATATTTGATTCCAGACAGCACTAGGACTTTTTAGAAATGTACGGACGAAAACAAGCATCTCTTCAAAATTTACTTTGCGAGCAGGAAGCTTAAACAGTGCAGTGGTGGTCTTGTGAACCTCCTCATCAATAAACGCAAGTTGTTCTTTAGCTACACGATCACTGTAAACACCCTCGATATGTTTTTCCGTTAACTTCCTCTCTTTCTCTGCAAGCTCTTTTAAGAGCCCTTGTAATAGTTCAGCTTCATGATTCCTATCATGAAAGGACTTACTTAACCTTTCACGAATGAAATGTCTTAAACGCATGAAAAGGTCATCGTTGAAGGTAAATTGATTCATAAATTGTTTGAATTGATCTTCGAGTGAATCTCGTTTATATTCAAAACCCTTAAGCATAAACCGGTAATACGGGTACTTCTTGTTGCGACCTTGACTCCATGCGCCGGTAAGTTTCAGACCACTAGGATGAGTCACAAACTTCCTTAGCGGAAAGTCAGGATTATTAATTTTGTATTCATAGCTTGCTTTGGTCCTTCGTTTTAAGACCCGCTGTACATGTTCAAATAGATCAACAGAAATGATTGAGGTAAATAATCCTTTGTGCCGTTCTCCGAATTTCATCATCCAGCCCGTGTAAAGTTCATTTGAGAAAATATTGTAGAACTGAGATTGTGAACAAGGTTTGCCCTTGGGAGTTACCAAACCTTCCTTAGTCAACTGCCTTCGTATTTCTTGAATCGTGCCTTCACATTTAGCAACCATCTCAAATGCTTTGAGAATATATGATGCCATTTCATTTGGTGTAATGGTAGCTTTTCCACCAACTCGAACGTTGGAATAACCGAGAGGTGCAGTCCAAACATATCGTCCTTCCCGTACTGCTTCTTTCATACCCCCGATACACCTTTCAGTTCTGACATCATTGTCAAACTGTGCAACGTTTGCAATAATATTTTCCATGAAGTGCCCAGCAGGAGTATTTTCAAAATATTCTGAAGTTGATTTTATCTCAACGTTATATCGTTTAAGAACAATTCTGATTTGACTGTAATCATCAGTATTGCGTGAAATACGATCTATCTTATATGCAATGACTGCATTAATTGCGTTCTTTTTATTCGAACAGTATGCAAGCAGTCGCCTCAGTTCAGTGCGATCTTGCGTTTTGGCACTTTCCCCCTGCTCAATGAAAAGTTCAGCTACTTCGTAGCCATTCTTAAGAGCATACTCTTTACAAATCTTTTCTTGGGTTGCAAGACTGTTGCCTTCTTCAACCTGTTCCTTTGTTGATACTCGACAATATATCACCGCACGTTTGTTTTGACTCATACAATTTTTATTCAAGGAATGCTTCAACCAGTATTTCTGCAAGTCTATCAAGAAGCATGTGCTTTGAAGCGAGTAGGGAGTTACTTTTAAAATCCAAAGAGGGAGAGCACCTGTCAACTTTGCTGCAACGCAAAAGTTCGTGCTCTCCCTCTTTGGAAACAATATTTGATTCGACAGTTTCCGAACTCTTGCGTTGCGGCTTCATAATATCACAATTTCTTTTTGCTGTTAATACTTGTATTGTGGATGAAGTTTTAGACAGAGGTAAGGAGGGATAAATTGCCAGATGAGATAACTTAAGTGCCAGAAGCAGAAATTTTTCCCTTCTATTCTGTGAAGTAAAAGCTCTGTACAGTTGTTACATGGATGAACACAGCAAGATCACCCCCATTGGAATCACCAACTATAGAAACCAGAGAAAGTACTTTGGCATTAAAGACAAGGACAGGCTGGGTCATATTTACGTGCTCGGAAAAACCGGAGTTGGAAAAAGTACCTTGCTTGAGAACATGGCAATATCAGATATTGAGAGAGGAAAAGGAATAGGTGTCATTGATCCGCATGGAGATATTGCACAAGACATTTTGAAATACATTCCTGAAAATCGAATGAATGATTTGATATACTTCGATGCAAC
Source organism: Chitinophagales bacterium (assembly GCA_035638255.1). Lineage (GTDB taxonomy): Bacteria > Bacteroidota > Bacteroidia > Chitinophagales > UBA10324 > DASRAJ01. The sequence goes on along the minus strand of DASRAJ010000140.1, from coordinate 53,598 downwards.
AGATATAGAACATCCGATTGCCTTCAATCCACTCTCTGATGTTCCCGCCATCTACCATCACCTTGTTGCATCAGGGCTCGTTTCAACATTCAAAAAGATTTGGGCTGATTCCTGGGGACCAAGACTGGAATACATTCTGCGTTTCGTACTGCTCACATTACTTGAATACCCTGAGGCAACTCTTCTTGATATTCAACCACTCTTGGTGGATAAAGATTTTCGAAAACGCGTCCTTCAGTATGTTTCAAAAAATCATGTCATTTCATTTTGGGAAAATGAGTTTGAGAAATATTCACCATCCCTACGATCAGAAGCAATTGCACCGATACTCAACAAGACCGGACTTTTTCAAACAAGTATTCCACTGCGAAATATTGTCGGACAGAAGACATCGAGTTTTAAGATGCAAAGAGTTCTTGACGAGGGAAAAATCTTCATTGCGAATTTATCGAAAGGTGAAATCGGAGAAGATGCTTCTTCATTACTAGGCAGCATGCTGGTGACTTCCATTCAACTTGCCGCCCTTCATCGAGCAACGCAGGCAGAACACACCAGGAAACCATTTTATCTTTACGTTGATGAGATGCATTCATTCATCTCTCTTTCTTTCGCAAGTATTCTTGCTGAAGCACGGAAGTATGGACTCTCACTTTTTCTCACGCATCAATATCTCGAACAGATTGATGAGAGAATTCGAGCTTCAATCTTCGGCAATGCTGGAACCATTATTTCATTCAGAGTGGGAGCAACAGATGCAGAGTATTTAGAGAAAGAGTTCTACCCGATTTTCAACAAGGATGATTTTATTAACCTTCCTAAATACGAGATGTACTTGAAGTTAATGATTGATGGTGCAACATCCCAACCATTTAGTGCCGATTCAATTCCAAAGAAACTAAAATGAACTCAGGTATCATCTTCTTCCATCCAATCAGCGAAACCAAACTCTATTTAAGAAAATTCTCACCATTGGTTAATTTTAGTTATCAATTGTGGATACAAAGATATTGCTTAATATATAAATTCCATCGGAAAGGTTTGAAACGTTAATTTTTGCTGGCGAGGTTGTTAGGACCTGAATCATCATTTGATTATACGCAGAAAATCAAGTTTATTTCTAAAGGCTAATACGGTAGATATAAGTATGACAACTACCAGGATGGTTATTGTTACCCTATAAAAACGAATTTGTGCTGATCGTAATACTTGGGATCGTTGGATTTTGCCGAAAACAAATTCCATAGGATATTAACTTCATGCTGTGTATCATTATCGCTCATCGGTGAGCATGTTCATCAACTTTATAAGTATTGAAAATGAATCAAAAATTTTCTAATGAAGGAGTGACCTTCTATCACATTCTCGGAATCAAGACCGAAATGCATTTTCGCGACATGATTTTTAGTGATACTCTTTACGGTTTTTCTTAAAAAACTTAACTCAGTTCTTTCCACAGAATTTATCCCAGACAATTCGGCAGCAAGTAAGAGTTGCGAATTAAGCCTCGTATTTAAGAATCCAAGTAGCAGCATGACCTGTTTCTGCACATGGAGGAAAAGTATTTCCAATCGCTAATGGAATGGTTTGCCGCGGATGTACAGAACAATAGTAAACACCACTTTTACGGCACTTCTCACCTGTTTTACCTGACATAGTTACTAAGTTTTAAGGTTATCAATCATTTAATAGTATCAATAAATGTATTGGTAATTGTAAATCTAAACTCGATATCTTTTGACCACCTGCTGAGGTTCAACGGAGGTACGATGCAAAGATATGTCGTCTTCGTTTCCTTACCCTTCCCTTTATAAGTGGATTTATATGTTACCATTATAAGGGAATAATGTTTATCGCAGCTAAACATACTTTTCACCCCACAATTCCAAATCCAATGAAGAAAGCATTGCTTTCGTTGACCGCCTTATCTTCATCATCTCTTCTTGTAAGAGGGTGATCAAACAAAAATTCCTCAATCGGTGACCATAACAAGGATTACGATGAATTATTTCTCAGATGATGACAATGGAAATTCTTGGGATCTATTTTATGGTGCAGATTTATATTGGTCAATTAACCAGCGTACCAGTGCGAATAACAATGGCAATGTTAGTCCTTCACGGAGAATCAAGAATGCGTAAAGGTCTGTCTGGAAAATTTTTCTCAGTTTCATTCAAGACGCACTATGAATTCGCAAATCGGATAGGAAGTAAACCACTGAGAAAGTTCTTTCTTGTCGAGTTTGGCCTATTAGGAAGTTGTCATTAACACCCAAAATGGATTTCTATGAAAAAGCCAAACAAGCTTAGTGCAAAGAATCAAGTGAGAAGCTGAATGAAAAAGAAAGGAAGGATGCCATGCAATTGGCACCAATGAATTAAAGAAAATCCCCTTATAAGGGTATTGCATTCATCCCCTTAGAAAGGGATTTTGTTATTGCAAGTAACATTAATCTTTGGGACAATCATTTTCACAACAAAACAAACCTACCACAATGGAATCATTTCGCCCTTACGTTTGGTTAAGAAAACAAAGTAACCAGTATAATCTCTTCTATTCAATCAGTATTCCTTCAGGCTTCAGAGTGAGCGGAGGGCTTCAAAGTCCAGTTGATGACACTACAAATGGGATAAGAACATATCAGTTCACAATTGAAGCAAATATGCCTTCTTCTCCCTCGACCGTGGACAACAGTGTCGGTAATCATTCACAGCCACTTGGTATAAGCAAAATTGCCTTTCAGGTAATTGATGATTCTGATTCCGAGAGGCCGATTAAGAAAGGAGAAACAGATACAGGCTATCAGAGCGCAGATGACATGATGTGAGGATGGGTTGTATGTAATTATCAAAGCGATAACAACTTTTTATGTATCTTGGACGACTCACGCGATTGACATTAAATGAAAGCTATCCGATTTAGATGTGTTCTCACAGTTCTTTGTTTTCTATGTAATGATGTAAAAGCTCAAACAAGTCTCGACAGTATTGATACCGAACTGCGGAAGCAACCTAACGACACACTAAAGATAAATAGGTTAATTTCTCTAGAAAATGCAGATGAAAATAGCAATCCATCGAAAGCTATTTTATATGGCAAGGAAGCGTTAGCACTATCGACTCAACTTCACTATAGGAAAGGGATCATCCAAAGCCTCAATTGCATAGGTCGAGCATTTAAGTCTGTTGGAAATTTTGATTCATCTCTTTACTATCTTCGAAAAAGCGCGAGTGAAGCAATTTTCGCTAAAGATAATCACCTAATGGCAATTTCATTTGGAAATATAGGAACAATATTTAGAAATCAAGGAATATATGATTCAGCAAGTTTATATTATCACCGGGCGCTGAATATTTCAGAAAGCATAAATGATTCGGAAATCACTGCAAGCTGTCTCAATAATATAGGTAATGTATTGAAAGATCAGAATAATATTGAAGAAGCAATTCATTATTATTCCAATGCTTTAGATATCCGACAGCGACAGGATAATAAACATGGAGTAGCGAATGCGCAGTTAAACTTAGGTATTTGTTACGGAATCCTCAAGCAGTATTCAACTTCTGATAAGTTCTTGAATGAGGCACTAAAAATATATTTATTACTTCATGATAAAACCGGAATGGCAAAATGTTATAACAATATTGGTCAATCTTTGATGTCTCAAGGGAAGAATAGGGAGGCAATAGGATATTTAAATAAAGCATTGGAATTGCAAGAAAAATTAGGTGATGAAAACGGTAAAGCTTCCACTTTATGGACCATCGCAAGCCTTTACAACAGCGAGCAAGGTAGCGATCAGGCTTTGCAATATACAAATAAATCACTTGGATTGTCGATAAAAATTGGCAACAAAGAGCTTGAAGAAAAGAACTATAATTTATTGCAATCTATAAATGTTGAAAAAGGTAATTATAGGGACGCCTATATATATTTGGATAAGGCATTTTCACTAAGGGATTCTATTTTTAATGAGAGTAAAACACGTATTATTGGCGACCTCCAGACTAAGTACGAAACCGAAAAGAAGAATGCAAGGATATTGTTTCTCGATCAGGAGAATAAGACCAAAAATCTGCAACGAAATATTTTACTTTTTGGATCAATAACTTTATTGATTATACTTTGTGGATTAAGTTTTATCTTCATTCAATCACGTCGTTTAGCAAAACAAAAGTTACGATTGCGCGATCAAGAGATTTCTGATTTATTACAAGAACAGGCAATTAAAACATATAATGCCTTGCTTGTTGGTCAAGAAGAAGAGCGTAAGCGAATTGCAGTTGATCTACACGATAGGCTTGGAAGCATTCTATCTACAGTTAAAGTATATTTTTCCGCCTTGAGAACTGAAGATGCCCTATCTGGCGTAGAAAAATCAGAATTGCAAGATAAGGCCTCTTCATTGCTGGATTTATCGTTTGACGAAGTAAGAAAAATTGCGAATAACTTAAGCACCGGTTTGATCAGCGATTCTGGATTGCGGCCGGCAATTGAAGAGTTATGCGAAACAATTTCGAATGGTGGTAATGTAAAGTGTAAGATTTATTTTAATAATCTTAATGGGCGAATTAACAACCAAACTGAAATAGGCATTTACCGCATTATTCAAGAACTCTTAAGTAATATCCTAAAGCACGCTCAAGCAAAAAATATAGTGATACAGCTCACAAAAATTGACGAACACCTACAGGTTAGTGTGGAGGACGATGGAACGGGTTATAATTACAGCGAAAAACTCAAATCACCGGGGATGGGCTTGAAAAATATTTTAACTCGGGTAAAGAAGCTGAATGGTACATTTCATGTGGACTCAATGCCGGAAAAAGGAACATTTTCGCTAATTGAAATTCCGATTGGAATTGATGAACTTGATTCAAGTCAACTTAATTAATTTATGACTACATTAGTTATAGCTGATGATCATCAAATGTTCATTGATGGAATAAAACTTTTGCTGCAAAGCAATAAAAATATCTCACTAGTTGGAGAAGCATTGAACGGTAAGGACTTACTTGATATAGTAGAAAGACTAAAGCCAGACATTATTCTAATGGATATAAATATGCCAGTCATTAATGGTATTGAAGCGACTAGACTCATTAAGAGACACTTTCCTGAAACCAAGATTATTATGTTGACGATGTACAATACAAAACGATTTGTCACAAGTACAATAGCCGCGGATATAAGCGGTTACCTTTTGAAGAATGCTGGTAAAGATGAACTTATCAAGGCGATTGAAGTGGTACATTCGGGAGGTACATATTATAGCCAAGAAGTCGGCGCTCATATTATAGACAGTCTTCGAAAAAAAGAGAGTCATTCCAATCCAAATCCGGAACTTACAGATCGCGAGATTGATGTACTGAAATTACTTGCCGAAGATTATACTGTACCGCAGGTGGCGGACAAACTCAAAATCAGTCATTACACTGTAGAGGCACATCGCAAGAATATGCTAAGCAAGTTTAATGTGCATAGTATTATTGCTGTCTTCAAGATAGCTGTAGAGCGAGGTTTACTTGATTAAATCAATCAATTGTTGTCCTCAGTACTTAGGAACGAGCGAAGACTATCTTTTCCAAAAGGATAGTCGAAAATTTAAAATCATTCCTATGATACGAGTTACTATTCGTCATTGGTCTGATTTTGTCTGGATGATCATTAACCAGGTAAAAATGCTATGCCTATTAATCTATTTATGAAGGAGTTGAATTTCAGTTCTTTTTTTCATTCAGAAAGGATTAAGGATCATTTTTATTTTTTAAAAAAATTATTTAACGTAGTAGTATATCCTACTTGTAATTGACTAAATGATTCCCTTGAAGTAATTCCAGTGTAATAAATCCAGCGAATAAAAACTTTGGGAGTGCCATAATATGAAGTCGAATTTTTAAGAGCTATGGAAATTCTTCCTCCAATTTCAAAATAACTCAATACGCTATTGTCGGTAATTAAATCATCTGCAATCCAATTCCACATCAATTGTCCCCAAGCTAACAGAGCCACCTTATTCGACATTTTTATAAACATTGATACAGAGGGTCCCAATTCTTCATAATTTACATATTTTCTAAAAACTGTGTCTGCTGAAGTAACTGAATTTCCTGATGAATCAACTAGTTGTTTTTTGTTTATTGAATATGTTTTAAATCCACCGCTTCCGAGATTGAAATCAACAAAGAGTTGAGCAGTCGAAAACGGTTGTGCGCCAAGTTTGAATGCGTTGAAATCGAGGCCTGCTGTATAGGTTGCTTGTTGAACATATTCCAAACGCGAATAGTGAATACTATCTTGAAAATAGAATTTACCGAACTTACTATCAAATTTTCGAAGTGTAATTGGAAAACTCAGGTTATATAAGGGTATAACTCCAGTTTTAGTAATAGCTCTCGTATTTATAGTAAACCGAGGATTAATTTCTGATTGTATGAGACCATTGGACTCATCTCCGATAAGAGCGAGGATATCAGAGTAAATTCTCAACTCAACGAGATTATCAGTAATTCCTGTTTTTGTCAGGAGTATAGTATCCGAAGATTTGGTGTCGCTATGATAGGTTAAAGTTTTGGCTTCAAAAGGATCAGGTGTATAGCATTCGAATTGTTCGTATAATAATAGATCGGAAACCCAAATCCATTTTAATTTTGTGGGATCCTCTACATGACCGCTTGCTTGAATAAGTTTTGCATCGCCTTTTATATTCGGTGAACCTTTCTTTTTATAAGATGCTTTTTTAGATGAGCTTGGAAATTTACTAACTGGTAGTGGAATTTGATTTTTAAAAAGCATTCCTCCTACACTTGCGATAATATTTATCTGACCAAATTCTTGCGTTATTTTTACAAAATCAATTTTAGAGGTATCTACTTTGGTATCATTTTGATATATGGTGATACTGTCCCTCGCCAATTTAATCTGTGCAACTGTATCTCCGATTTTATCCGCATTAATTTGACTCCACAACTCACGAATAGTGTCCTGAACTTTTTCAAGTTCATTTTTAACTTTCTGAACGCTATCCTCCAAGGGTGAACTTGGTTTCGCTGACGAATCAGGTGTTGAAGTATTCTGAGCGAAGACTGATTCGACGACAAGTGACATTGCGAAGATTACTGAGAGTAGTCTCATTGATTGAATTTTGCTCAAACGTAAGTTACATTACTTCTCCTCACATCACCTTTTAAGGGTATACCTGAAATGCCCCAAAAAGGGATTGTACACCGAAAGTCCGTATTCAATCTTTGAGGACAATTTCAAACAATGACAATTCCAGATTTTCAAATACATGCAACTCTCAGTAGATGGAATCAGAGATTAAAGATTCGTGAACGAAACATAGATTTAATTGGAAAGAGAAAATACTTCCAAATCGATACGCCCACGCGAGTAGCAAAATTCCTAGAGAGGCGAGGTTATTCTCAAAGAGAAATTACTGCAACATTCAAAACCTCGCGAGGCTTTCCTGCACTTACAGAAGCTGATGATGTATTGGGAGAATTTGGATTAGAGAGAGTTCTTGGTACAAATGATTTAGTTGGCATTGCATTCCTTCAAATGGGAATAAATATAGCCAGAACTGTTGGTAGAATATGGATTTGTAATGGAACTGGAGGTCTGTGCGGTTATGGAACAGGATTTATGATTTCTCCTTCTTTACTTATTACCAATCACCATGTTTTACCTGAAAAGGCTTTAGCTAAATATTCATCTATCGAATTTAATTATCAAATTGATACAAAAAATACCTTACAGGTATCAGAAATATTCAAACTTGATGCTGATGCGTTTTATTTCGCTGATAAGACATTTGATTATGCAGTCGTCGCTGTTCTTCCTAATAGTAATAATAATAAGCATCTTAGTGGTTACGTGTGGAATAAGCTATTTAAAGAAGAAGGAAAAACGATCGTGTCTCAATGGCTTAATATTATTCAACATCCAAACGGAGAACCAAAGCAAATTGGGTTGAGGGAAAACCAATTGATCGATGTACTCGATGATTTCTTACACTACCGCACTGATACTGCCCCGGGTTCATCAGGGTCACCGATATTTAATGAAAAGTGGGAGGTAGTGGGTTTGCATCACTCAGGAGTGCCCGATAGGAATAAAGCCGGACAAATACTATCAGTCGATGGCAACGTTTGGACACAAGGAATGGGGGAAGATAAAGTTAAGTGGATTGCAAATGAAGGAATTCGTATTTCTTCTATTCTAAATCATCTGGAAAAACAACAAATGAACAGTGAGGAAGAAAAATTATTTCAAGAAATTCTACTCAATAATCCTATGGAAAAGCTAAATGAAGATTTCCCCGGTAATAATCTTGATAATATTGTTAACAATCAAGCGCAAATTGATAACAATGGGATAGCAACGTGGATTGTTCCTATTTCTATATCCATAAAAGTTGGAGGTGGAATTCAAAATGTGAATGTGCTGCAAGGCAAAAAAACAACTCCTAAAGAGATTTTACCCTCTGATTCTAAAAGTGAAATCGCTGTTTTGAGTGAAGCGAAAGCTACTTTTAGAAATAGAACCGATGTCTTAGGCGTCAGGATGGGATATGTATTTCAAAACGGATGGATTACTAATAAGAGAGCCGTCGTAATTACTGTTCTTAAAAGGAAATCAATAAAAGACTTGGAGAAAAGTAATGTTCCACCGTTACCAGAAGCGTTCATGGGATACCCTATCGAGATTACAGGTCCTACGTTCGAGGAGTTAATTTCCTTCCATCGTGGAGTGGATCAATTGGAAAGCCTTTTAACTCCTGGGGAAGAAATAAAATATTTTCCTCCCGCAGATGGAAAGCTTGAAGAAGTGCAGTCCACCATGCGTGTGATTGCCCATGTGAGCCCCGAAGAGGGCTGGAAAAATCTAGCCTCATTTTTAGAAGATACTAAGAAGACCCTCACCGTAGCAATGTATGACTTCGGCGCAAAACATATTTTAACAAGTATTGAGAAAATTGGAAAAGGCAGAAACTTTAATAAATTAGATTTAACCATTCAGCCAGGGGAAAGTGTCGGAGAAGGTACTAAAGCTGATGACTTGACCGATGAAGAAGTCGTCAAAAGTTTAGAAAAAGTTCTTGGTGACAAAAAATTTGATTACGCCTGGATAAAAATTGGAAATGTGAATGGATGGGTTTCTTCTTCTTACCATATAAAAGTTGCCGTTCGAGATCATAAAGTATTATGGCTTTCAAGCGGGAATTGGCAATCTTCAAACCAACCTAATCTTACACAGGATAATTTAAAAACAAGAGATCAAAAATATCTTTTAAATAACTACAACCGCGAATGGCATGTAATTATTGAGCACGAAGGATTAGCAGAAACATTTGAAAAGTTTATAGAACATGATCTTCATGAGAATGTACCTTCTTCTGACGAAGCCGCATTAGTTAGTGAAGATTTATACTTTTTGATACCAGAAGCTGCCTCAGTCTTGGCCGAAGAAAAGATAGTAAATGTTAAATCATTTCAGCCAAAGGTAAAACAGGCTAAAATAAAAGTGATTCCTCTACTTACACCAGATAACTTTTTTGATGAAATGCTCAAGCTTGTAGAAAGTTCGGAAGAGGAGTTATTGATTCAAAATCAAACTTTTAATGCTCCAAAGGAAAATCATCTAAAGTTGCAAGAATTATTATCGGCAGTTTTAGACAAACAGAAAAGTGGTGTCAATGTTAAAATTATTTTCAGGGTAATAGTTTCTTCCGTGGCTAGAAAAAATATTGAAGGGTTAATTGATTTCGGCTTTGATCCCGATTCTATAAGACTTCAAAAGAATTGCCATACAAAAGGAGTCATTGTTGACGGCAAACGAGTGGCCATAGGCAGTCAGAACTGGTCAAATGACGGAGTTTCAATGAATAGGGATGCAAGTTTGATTTTTGACGATGAGGAGCTTGCTAAATACTTTAGAACTATCTTTTATCATGATTGGGAATATGTCGCTTCCCATGATATTGGAAATGAAAATTTATCATTAGAGCTTACCGAAAAACTGACCAAGGCACCAGCCGGTATGAGACTTGTATCTTGGAAGGATATTCGCGAGACTCTGTAAAGCTTTGGAATAGAATTTAATAGTTCAATTTCAAGAGTATGAGCAAGGAGGTAAAAGACGAGCTATCCATTTTTTTAGAAGTAACTAAAAATGTGGCGTTGTCTTTAGCAGTCATTCTCTTTTTTATTGGCTGGATTTATTTGTACTACTTCTTTAAGTATTTTGGAATCTCAATGTTCAATATTAAAGTTGAGCTCACGTCTCTTTATATTTATGCATTCCGAGTATTATTACAAACTTTGCCTGCTATTATTTTTTTTGTTTACCTAATAGTCTTAGGATTACTTTTTCATTTCAGAAACTTTTTTGGAACATACTTTAGAATTATCATTTTCTCTGTGGCTATTACGATTTTCCCGTGCTTCTATCTTATTGCAAGATGTTATGCCGCAGAAAGAGCAAGCCGACTTCTTCATAATGACGAACAGACCAACGTTATATATTTCAATTTTACAAAGAGCTATCTTAATGAATGCAGCAGAAAAGTTGATTCTTCCGGCACCCTAAGTCGAATACTTTCGACATCCTTAGCCTTCGACTTAAAAGCAGACTCCATTTTATTAATGAGGAATAAGCACTACCAGTTAAGGCTTTTCTTCGAAAACGATAATGATTATGTTGTTTTGTATAACCCAAATTCCGATACCTCCAAACAATTAATAAAGAATATTGAAATGTATAGAGTTGCGAAAAATCAAATAAACTTCGCAAAAATTATGATAAATAATAACGAACTCAATAATCTAAAACAAATTTGGCAAAATGAATAACCCGATACTCTTACTTTTCTTTGCAAGTTTATTGCTCTACCCAATCAATGTAGTCGCACAAAAAGAGATGCTCTATCTGAATTCAGAATCCCTTAGCTTTAACGGTCATAAGAAAGCACCTGTCATGCAATATATTGACCCAGACGATCAATCAAGCAGCTGCGGCTATTACTACCCTTCAAGCCATTCACTTTTTATATGTTCGACGGGAGAAACAAGAATTATCACAGATACAGCAAATCTTCAACCAGGAGGAGGATGTTGTGGCAATAAGGATTTAGTTTACCAAATTAGCGAAGATGATACACTTCTACTGAATGGTGTATATATGAAATACAACAATGAGGCGAAGCAAATAGTAATATTTGACCCGAAGTTAGGTGAGATCAAAGTGCATGATGCAGCAAACAAATGTTCCCAAATCTCTGCTGAATATACGAAAGGTGAAAAGATTAGTCTCTTTGTTACTGGTATTCCAAAGTAGAGTGCTAAAACTTGGGATAAATATTTGCAAAACATAAAAACTAATACATTTATAGAAGTTTAGATTATGCTATTATGATTTTACTAATGACAAATTTTAACTTTTGGCTTTTAGCAATTGCGTTCCTTTCCTTACAAGAATCTGTTACAACAGCGGGAATCATGCAAGCTGCGTACAGAGAAGGACATAATATTATTTTATTCACGTTAATTTTTTTAATGACGACTTTATCGGAAATCTTGATTTTTTATAGAATCGGGAAGTACTTACAATTAAAAGGTCGCGATTCTAAAGCAATATTGTGGGCTAAAAATTATATTGCCAAAGCAGATAATTTTATTGGGACAAGAGGTGAAGAATTATTTCTTGTATTTTTATCAGCGTCAGTTTTTCCGCCATCTATTACTTCATTCATTGCGTCGTGGTTAAAACTCTCCTTTCAACAATCGTTTATCTGCATTCTTATTGGAAATATTCTTTGGTATGTTCTCTCTTGGATGATCGTAATCAGTGTTGGTTATTTTGTCGGCGATGCAGGAAATGCATTATTGGCTGTCTTGGGAATTGCTTTTATAATTGTACTAATTCAAAAATTTCTTTCACGAAAAGTTTCAGAATAAATAAGGTTTCAAAATAAGTAATAAAGGTAATATAAATAAACAAAGACTAAAACTCTGCTCGATGAAAAATAAAATTAATTATTTATGGACTACTGCCAATCCCTCACGTGCCCTATTCGCTGCACATGAAAAAGACATTTTGTTAGTAAGGTCATTACTGTTTTCCTCTATTGAGAGAAAGTCTCCGACAACTAACTCTGCAGTAAAAGAAATACTCCAGCGAAAATTAAGGAGGGCTAAGGAAGAGAATTTACCGACAATGTTTGAATTATTCCCTTGGATCATAAGGGATTTTACAGGATTAGAAAAGAAAAAAACTCAACAAATTGCAATTAATTGGTTAGCAATAAATTTATATGTTTCCTTTTTGGATGAACATCTTGATCTAAAAACAGAAATTAATGCAGCTGAATTTTTAGGTTCGTCGCTTTTGGGTCAAAGGGGATTACTAAACTTGTTCAAAATCGTTAGGGGAACTAAATTCGAGAAGATTTTTGAAGCTGCTCTTTTTGATTCCGCGAATTATCAATTAGTGGATGTTTTAGAACAAGCTAAAATTACTGAGCACAAGTTTGAAAAAGCAAAATCGGCTTCAGGTAAGAATAAAATTCTTGTTGCTTGCGCTGGTGCATTGGCTGCTTCTAAAGTACCCCATGCGAATTTCATTATCAATTTTACAAATAAGCTCCTGCTATTAGTGCAATATCTTGACGACTTGGCTGATTTTGAAGATGATTTGAAACATAATAACATTACTATTTTACTCAACGAAATTGCTAAAGATAAAAAATTAGATTTATCAAGAAATGAATTAGTTGGTGAATTGATTAAAAATAGATCTTTATTTAAGATTATTACAAAAATTGAGATGTCTTTATCCGCATCAATAGAGCTCATTGAAAAAAATTCATCCAAAAATAGCAAAACCAGTTCTTCTTTCATCTTTTTTAATGCACTTTATTTAGAAGTTTTAGTTTTATGGAACTTATTGGAAGATGGAGATTACTTTAATAATTTAAGTGCACGTGATAAGAGCTTATTTATTGAAGAAGTTGAGAAAAGTATCGTCAAAATTTACCTCCACAGTTAATTTACATGATATGCCGCTCCACAGACTAAAAGACCACTTTTTAATTAAATATTTGACTGACCCGTTTGTTCTAATTACATTAATCGGTCCACTCCTAATAGAGAACAACTTTAATATGGTGGATTATCAAAGTTTTCGTCATGAAGTAAATTCAGATTTTAAAACTTTGCTTGATAATAGATACAATTATGCGTTTACGTCATATAACATCCAATTATTTGTTCTTATAATGGCACTGGTTTTCTTATTCATTGAGACAATTGGATATATTATAAAAATATATTCATGGAAGTTTAATCAGTCTACCTACTCGGCTATCCTGACCTCTGTAGTAATAATATTTTTTGGAGGTTTAATACTTGGTTTTCTTGGGAGTCTTTTGAGTGGTTCGTTCGCATCCGATAAGATAATAGATTTATATTTAAAGAGTGTTGAACTAAGACCTCTTAGTTTTATGGGCATAAATGTAGGTGCTCCTCCACCAACTAGTCCTATTACTAAATGGCGAATCGCTATTCTTATTTACGGAATTATTTTCGCTATGTGGCGAAAACGAATATCCATTGTACGAACTTCAAAAGACGAAGATAACAATCAGGAAATTGCCACTGATTCTAATTAGTTAGATCGCATGATAACCTATCTATTAGAGAATAGTAATTTTAGGTAAAAAAAAGGATTTCTGAATTGATTTCTAACGTTTATATTAATAAACATATTAGACATAGCGTCAGTTAAAAGTTTATTACGATTTGCTTTGCCAACCACAAAATTAATAATCCAAAATAACTTAGCGAGCCTTCTTATTTTAAGGCTAAAATTTAATTCATTTTGCAATTCTTTATATACCGCAATTTCATATCTCCTTAGAAATGATTCGGAAAAATCATTTTCTCTTATGCTTACTTGAGCCTGATAAGCTGCCAACATTCCAGTTCTCATAGCTACCCCTATTCCTTCACCTGTAAATGGATTTATGAGTGATGCTGCATCCCCGACAAGCATATAATTAGACCCAGAAATTTTCCTGTATTTTGAACCAATTGGTAATCCATGACCCTTTAATTCACCAATCAGTTCAGAGTTTTTAAATCGGGTTTGTAACGTAGGGTATTTATCAATTATTTCACGTAATTTTTCTCTAAGGTTTATTTTATTTTTACTTATTATATCACTCCGCATGCCAATACCGACGTTAGATAACCCATTAGGTAAAGGAAATATCCAAAGATAGCCCGGCAGAAGCTCTCGAAGAAAATGAACCTCCATAAAATTATCTCTACCTAAGTTTGTAACTCCGTTATAATATCCTCTTACTCCGGCACAATAATGCTCTTGCTCCATTTTTATATTGCCAATATGATGGGCAAAGTGAGAGTATGCTCCATCGGCAATAATTAATAATTTTGTACGAATTTCAAGACGTTTATCTTTTGTTCGTAATAACCAACCATTTTGCGACCGCTGATAAAAATCAACTTCGTAACCTTCCAGGATGCGAATGTCTTTCAATGTTTTCGCCTGATCGACAAGGAAATTATCAAAGTTAAACCGCTTAGAAATAAATCCAGTCAGTTTGTTAGCCATACTATGCTCTTCTATAAATGGTAATTCTATCTCCTTTAGATTGGGAGCCACGATTTTTACTCCCCGCGGAACAATTCTGATTTCTTCCTCGATCAGATTTGTAACAATCTCAGGCATCAATTTATTTAATACCTCAATTGCCATAAAGCCGATGGCATCACCACAAATTTTATCACGAGGAAAAACTGTTTTATCAACCAGTAATGATCCTATTCCAAATTTTGCAAGAAACATTGAAGTAATTGTTCCCGCAGGACCTGCACCTACAATGCATACCGTGGTATTAAATTGCTCCATCATTTTTCGGTAATCAACATTTCTATTAGGTTTGTGTCTCAAAGATAATTTTAATCGCTAAATAATCAGAGGAAGTTATGAGAGAGAAATTCATTCCCGCACTGGGTTTTAGTTTTTTAACTCCTTTCTATGATTTAATCTGTAAAGCTACAATGCCATCAAATTTTAGAGCAAAGTTTATTTCTCAAATTGAGCCCAAAGGAAAGGAAAGGATTTTAGACTTTGGATCAGGGTCCGGCGAGAATGCAATTTTAATTAAGCTGTCTAATAAAGACGTGGATATTATCGGAATCGAAATTGATTCTCAGATACGAGAAATTGCTCTTAAAAAATGTAGTAAACGAGGTGTGAATGTTCGATTTCTCCTTTATGGTGGCGATATATTGCCTTTTCAAAATGAATATTTTGATAAAGTTATTTGCAGTCTTGTCTTTTGCAACCTAAGAGAATCTCAAAAACTGCATTATCTTGAAGAAATTTATAGAGTAGTCAAAAAGAGTGGAAGTATATATATTCTGGATTGGGATTATAGAAGGGGTAAAATAAATGGACGTATAATGAATCACCTTCTCAAGCTGACGCCCTTTAAGTATACAAGTAATAACCGGGAGCAATTAACTAATCTGATCGAACATGTTGGCTTTAAGAACCAGAATAAATATTTATATATAGAAACTATGACAGGAACACTTTATTCTTTTCACATAAAGAAATAGTTTGAAATAAAGATTTAATAATTACCGAAACTTGGTTAACTAACTATGTAATCATAAATTGGCTTGAAGAAAAAAGGCAGACCATTGCGGTTGCCTTTAACTCCAAATTAGCTTGGAGCATAGATTTACCTTATCTTAAAGAAATTGCAAAACCCCCTTTTACCATTGAATATGAGAGAAACAATACTCGCGGAGAAAATTCCAATAAGTAGTAGGAGGAATATTGTTCCTATTCTTATTAGAAATGGGTCTGAACTGGTTCCCATAAGAATATACGCACAGAATGCGCTGAGGCTAACGAAAGGAAGTGCTAAAATTCCTTTCGCGAGGTAAGTAAAGAACAATTTTAGTGTCATGGATCATCGATTTTGTTTAATACAAGCATAGCATATTTTATATATAATTACTCAAATCGAGCTATAGAAGGCAGTGTCATGGGACAACGTGAACATGTAACCCCTAGAAATATGGACAAAGCCACAAGATTTTTTAGATGGCTAAGCTTACCCAGAATTTAAATAAAAGTAATTTTTTTATTAATAATCGTCTATTATAAAAGAGGTTTTCTTTTATCTTGCCACCCCCAAAACCCCACTCTAATGATCGGCTTCCTCGTTGTCATGGTACTCATCATTGTTATTTTCATTGCTATCAAACCTTCAGAAATAATTTCTCGATGGCACCACTTCTTTGACGAAGTGCAGTACTCTGCTCAGGAATATTACTCATCGCTTGATGATTGCATTGAGAAACGAAAGATCCTGAATGGACAATGGACCAGAAAGAATTTTTTTGAAACCAGCATTATATCAGCGCGACAATACTTTCGTGTCAGTAATGTCGTGTACATCTTCGACATCTGTGCCTCACCACATGGGAGCGGTTTTTTTGTTTCGTGGTGGCTCAGAGAAAGCAAGTGCCTTGCTGAGTTAGCATTCGAGAGATTCTTTAAAGCTTCATTCAGAAAAACGTACTATGAGATGGATACGCAAACGATGTTTCGTGAAAGAAATGTACGATGCAGTACTTAAAGGTAATCGTTGATGTAGCAACATCTAAACCGTCCAGTGCTTATTCAAAATCAGGAGAAAAGTATCAGATATCGCCCACATAACGAAAATTTACGATCAAATAGTTATTCTATTTTTTACATTTGAGCAACTAAAAATTTCCACATGGGTTTAGTAATCTTTGTCCTTGCCGTCATTGTGCTTTTCATGGCTATGAAACCCCAAGAAGTAATTTCACGATGGCATCATCCATTTGATCAAACGCAGTTTTCCACTGATGAATGTTATATGGTCATTCAACAGTGTGTTGAAAGGCGACAGATTCCGAATACAAAGTGCCACCGAATTACTTTCTTAGTTCAGGGCATTCTTACCGGCAGACGTGAATATTTACGCATCACAAATGGCACATACGTTTTTGATATTTGTGCCGCACCATACGGTACCGGTTTTTTTATTTCTCATTGGCTTAAAGAAACAAAAAGCATAGGTGAAGTCATACTGCATCGTTTCATGCCGTTCTTAGGACACAAGACGGCATACCAACTTGATACCGAAACAATGTATCGAGAAACCGTTCACCGAGCAGTACTTGAAGCTATTGAACAAATTTCACAACCAAAAGGAATACGAGGACTTTCAGAGTTAGAAAAGCAACTAGCGGTGAACCCAAAAATGATGTTCCAAGTTAAATCCCAATCATGACTCTTTCGCTTCCGGAACGCCTCACGCGGCAATTCTATGACTGGGAGCAGCGAGGAAGAGGATGGTTTGTGTTTGATAAACCCATACAGCTTGAACCTCCGTTCTATCCATTCTTCAAACACAGGGTGTTGATGAATCCTCTCGTCGATGATGGATTGCACCCTACCATCTTCAGTAGTGTTATTGATTTCTTTCGTGACAAAGAAATAGCAACACCAGAAGCGAGAGAAGAAATACTTGAAGAGATACCAATTGAGCCGTTTATTTTTGAAAGTGACGAACCACTCCGAGTTTTCTCAATTTCTCTTCCCCATGATCAAAATGTTGGAGTTGAGCAAACAGAGCAACTGCTCATCATGCTCTCGTACTGTCAAGCTCCTGTAAGCTTTGAAATTATTGCAAGCCACAGCAGTAT
Organism: Chitinophagales bacterium; assembly: GCA_035638255.1. Lineage (GTDB taxonomy): Bacteria > Bacteroidota > Bacteroidia > Chitinophagales > UBA10324 > DASRAJ01. The sequence goes on along the minus strand of DASRAJ010000140.1, from coordinate 35,824 downwards.
TACAGTTCAATTTGTGAGCCGCAAGTCAGATGCGTCACAGCTACACAATCAATTGAAGGCATACTTTCCTGAGAGCACTATTCATCAGAGAAACGATCTCTTAAGCGAAATACTTGCTAAAGGCAAATTCGTCTTGGTGGTTGATTATGGATTGAGAGATGAGTTCATGAGACCACTCGTCATGACAAAGAACTTTAACCTCGATTCCTTAATAGCACTATTCGGTGTATTTGAAAATCTTGATGAAGATGAACATGCGCTGATTCAAATTCTCTTTAACGGTGCAATCAATCCCTGGTCAGAAAGTATCATGCGGTCGGTGACTGATAACGAGGGTGGGGCATTCTTTGAGGATGCTCCTGATATGGTAAAACTTGCAGAAGAGAAAATTTCCTGTCCGCTCTTCGGCGTAACCATGAGAGTACTTGTAGAGAGCAAAAAAAGTGAGAGAACAGAACAACTCTGTCAACACCTCTCACAAGCGTTCGTTCGAATTTCTACGTCAAAAAGCAACACCCTCATTCCACTTTTTACAGACTCTTACGATTTTGATACTGCTCTTGATGATATTTTATTCAGGCAATCCCATCGTATGGGAATGCTGTTAAACAGCAGAGAACTTGCAAATTTTGTTCATCTGCCTTCTCCATCCGTTGTCTCATACAAATTAGAACGTGACAGAAAAAAAACTAAAGGTGCATCAAAGAGTACAGAAGGTCATGAACTGGTACTTGGAGTTAATGAGCATCAAGGAAAAGAAAAAAGAGTCTCAGTTGATTCTTCCCAGCGACTTAAGCACACGCACATTATCGGAGCCACTGGGACCGGCAAATCAACTCTACTGCTCAATCTCATCATCCAAGACATACAACATGGTGAAGGCATCGGAGTCCTGGACCCTCATGGTGATTTAATCGACAGCATCATTTCATACATTCCCGAATCACGGGCAAAAGACGTAGTACTCATTGACCCAGGAGATACTGAGTATCCTATTGGCTTCAACATTCTTTCAGCGCACTCAGAGATTGAAAAAGATATTCTGTCTTCAGATTTAGTTGCAGTATTCCGGCGTCTCTCTGCGACCTGGGGAGATCAAATGAACTCAGTATTCGCTAACGCAATACTTGCGTTTCTGGAAAGTAATGTTGGAGGAACACTTGCAGACCTACGAAGATTCTTAGTGGAGAAAAGTTATCGAGATGCATATCTGAAATCGGTAACTGATCCTAATGTCATCTACTACTGGCAAAAGGAATATCCCTTGATGAGATCAAACTCGATAGGGTCAATCCTTACGCGTCTTGATACGTTTCTTCGTCCGAAGCTTATTCGGAACATGGTATCTCAAAAGCGAGGACTCAACTTTGAATCACTGATGGACTCAAAGAAGATCATTCTCGTCAAACTTTCTCAAGGACTCATTGGAACAGAGAACAGTTACTTATTAGGCACTGTGATCGTCTCGAAGATTCACCAAGCAGCAATGGCACGACAAGCGCAAGCCAAAGAGGAGCGCAGTGACTTCTTTCTCTACATTGATGAGTTTCAAAATTTTATTACACCCTCAATGTCCTCGATACTTTCCGGTGCCAGAAAATATCATCTGGGATTAATATTAGCCCACCAGGACATGCAACAATTGGTGAAACAAGACAGCGAACTTGCAAGCTCTGTCATGTCCAATGCAGGAACACGAATTTGTTTTCGTATTGGGGATGTGGATGCAAAGAGATTTGAAAATGGATTTTCATTCTTCGATGCAAATGATTTGCAAAACTTAAATACCGGTGAAGCCATTGTGCGCATTGATAGACCGGAATTTGATTTTTCTCTCACGACAGAATCGTTACCTGCGGTAACGATGAGTGAAAAGTTGAGAAAACAAATCATCTTCCTCTCACAAATAACATACGGAACTCCCAAACACATTATCGAAGCCCTCCTAAAAAAAAGTATGGAAGAAATTGTTGAGGAAGCAAGAAATACAATTGATGAGCCGGTTATTTCAAAAGAGAAATTACCAGAGAAAAAATCCATTTCGCAAGTTGAGATACCAAAGATTCAAGAAGTAATTCCAACCGAGCAAGCTTTTAGTCCAGAGAAACAAATCAAACAAAAAGAACAAAGTGAACATCGCTACTTACAAACTTTGATTAAGCGCATGGCTGAGTCTCGTGGATTTAAAACCCTCATCGAAGAACCAACCCCTGACGGCAAAGGAAGAGTAGATGTGAGTCTTGAGAGGAATGGAAAAAAGATTGCCTGTGAGATTTGTGTGACAACAGAACTAGAATGGGAAGTTCACAATATTGAGAAATGTCTTGCCGCAGGATATGAGATTGTGATCGAATGTTCTAACAACAAAAAGACATTGGAAAATATCAGAAGAAAGATTGAAAAATCTCTCAGTGAAGTTTCGCGATCAAAAGTTCACGTGTTTGACCCAGATTCTTTTTTTCTATTTCTTGATGAATTAGTAGCCAAAGACGCCTCAACTGAGACAAGGATGAAAGGCTATCGAATCAAAACTGAATACGGTGTAGTCCCGGATGATGTCTCTCTTCAAAAAAGAGAGACAGTTTTAAAGTCAGTCGCGGATTCGATGAGAAAGAAGAAAAAGTGAGTTCTATCCCTCTAGGCGAAAGTCACAGAATTTGTAACTATTCTAAACTCTCAACTACTCGTAGACTTGAAGACCAATTCTTACACCCCTTAATTTCTTGACGATTTAAAAAATGATTTCTATGTTTATCAATTGAATCATTGAACAACTATGACTGACATTGGAGGGTACGAAAAAAGAGTTGCAAACGCTCTTCGAAAATTACCGGAAAATCATTTAACTAAAAGTGTGATCATACCTCTTTTTGAAAGTCTTGGATATTTTAAAGTAGAATTTTTTGGAGGTCCATCCGAAGAAGGAAAAGATATTATATGTTGGGACTACGATAGGCTCGGTGATTTAAGACTAACAGTTGCACAGGTAAAGCATTTTAAATTTACTAATAAAGCATCTCACAATAATAGCCTACAGACAATCGTAAATCAACTAATTACCTGTCTCACTAAACCTATACTATTCACTAATGGATCTATTCACTTACCAAGTGAAGTATTTCTTATCAGCACTTTTGATATTGATACCAAATCTTTACAAACTCGATTTTCAACGTTTCCTAATTTAATAGATCAAAAGATTAAGATAATTGATGGTACCAAATTATCATACTTAATTATTTCGAAAAGACCGGATATTCTAAAATACCTAATTGGACCTGAAATTGATATATCTTTAAAAACACAGCCAGTTCTAAATAATCAAATCCTTCTGACTGCTCTAGGCTACGGTAAAAAAAAAGAAATAAAGGATATCTACACCGACATAGATTTATCTCTTGGAAAAAGAATTACTGAGCTCTTTTTCAAATCATCCTTTAATCCTACAACCTTAACTCTTAATCTAAAGAAAGAAGCCTGGGAAGAATTTAAATCTCTATGTGAAAAGTTAAGTATAGAATTCGCTTTGATATTTATCAAGGAAGATTTTAATACAGTTGAAACTCTGTACAAGGTTACACTTCACGAATACAATAGATGGAAAGAAAAAATAGATTTACTAAACAGTTTAATTATTACCGAAAAGAAAAACTCAGGACTAATTCAAACAAAAAAACTTCAAGAACTAAAAACTTCCCTAAGCATATTGGAAGAACAGGAGCCGCATTTATACTATCAAATTACGTTAAATGGCTCGACATTAATAAATATGCTTGAAGAAAAGAGAAAATGGATCGAATCACAAATAGATAAATTTAACCGTTCAAAACCTAATTTAAATGTCTTAGCCACTTTTATTATCAGATGTCAAATAATAACAGATTTAACTTCAATTATCTTTAGATATCCTAATTATTTTCACTGCATAGGATTTGATACTAAGAGTAAATTTAGAAATGACTTACAATCAACTAGGTTTAAGATTTCAATTGAGGAAATTTTCGATACAGGATTAAACTTGATAGTATTAGGAGAAGCCGGGGCTGGCAAAACAACCAGTCTTCAAATGTATTTCTTAAATAGGCTACACACAAATAAGTTAATCATTTATGCTTCTTTGGCAATGGTCGTTCAAAATTGGGTTAAAACCAATCCATATTTGAAAGAAGAACAAAGAGAAAATCAATTCGATGAGGCAATTACATGCTATTTAGTTCAAATTGGTGTTTTAATTTCTCCATCAGAATTTCGAAGTGAACTTGAATCTAAGAAGGTTGTTTTATTACTGGATGGATTTGATGAAGCTATCACATCAAACTCATGGTTACCTAAAGCGATCAAATATTTATCTATCAGATATATTTCTAATTTACAAATAATTGTGACATCTCGTTTCTCAGGTGAATATTTAGATAAAATTCCTTTTTTTACTATCACATTGCTTCCATTTACAGATTCCCAAAGAAATACTTTTATTGGAAAATGGTTTGAGTTTGGAGATTATACAATAATTGAAAAAATTACAAACCACCTGGAGGAAAATGCCGGGATTAATGAAATTGTCAAAAATCCTTTATTGACAACAATTCTCTGCATATTAGCTGAAAATAACTTGCCCCTTCCAAATACTGAAATAAAACTATACAATGAACGCTTGAGATTGTTGTCGGGATACTATGATCACATAAAAAATATTGCAAGAATTTCATCAACACCAACAATTCTTGAAAGTTTATCTCAAAAGCTTGCTTTTAATTTACACTTCAGAGGAATTCGGGAAGAAGAAATTGATAGCCTTAAACATAAAGCAATATCTCTTATGAACGAAAATTATGCGGAAAAGGATATATTAAAAGCGTTTAATGAACTAATAGATCCATGTAATATTCTTGTATATATGACAGAAGATGGAAAAATAGGGTTTGGACACTTGCGGTTTCAAGAGCATTTGGCGGCGAAAGAACTCATTACTAATCGTAGCATCGATCTGATACCCTTGCTGAAAGATCCTTGGTGGAGAAGTGTTTTGATCATTTTTGCTCAACTGAGTGACAGTTTACTTTGGTTTGCTAACACTCTTGCAATACAATCCGAAACTACTCAGATAGCAGAGACATTTGCTGAAATGGTCAAAACCAGACCAGAAATAGAACAAAAAAAAATAAAACACGCACTACGATTTCATTCATACTTACCGCAATGATCATTCCGACTGAAATTAAGTTTTAACCGGAATGATTAGTATAGTTTCAGAATTGGTGTTGCAGTGACGAACTTAAGATCACCTCAACTTGAAAGAGGTTGAGCAACTGAATACTTCGAAAAATAACTACAGAATCTTTAAGCGCTGTAAATTTTCTCTTGTTTTCTTTTTTGGACTGCTTTTACCGCTTTCCCAACTACCGACTGTAGAAGCATTAACCCCTACCAGGTTACCTAATTTTTTATGACTCAATCCATGGAAGTATCGATAGTTTTTTACCTTGGCTCCCAAGATTGAAAGCTCAAAAGAATAGGGATTATATTGCAAGAATTTAATTACTTTAGGTGCCTGATAGATCATCGGAGTCGCTCGATTATTCTCCCAATTGGTTATCGTATCAGTGCTTACTTTTACAATCCGTGCAACATCTACCTGAAGCAGTTTCAGATCAAGTCGTCTCTTTCGAATGTGATCTCCAATGGTTCGGAGTTCCTTGGGATATCCCTTTATTGCCTTTTTTACTGAAATTTCCAAGTGGGAAAAAGGCAACGCATGTATGCCCGTGCGGTTACTACAATCATCCCGAGAAAGAATGTGTTTGTGCACCCGGTGTGGTTCAAAAATATCTGAACAAAATTTCAGGACCGTTGCTTGACAGGATTGATTTGCATGTGGAAGTCACACCGGTTCCGTTCAGAGAATTATCATCGAAGAAAAATTCCGAGGTGAGTAAAAATATTCGTGAGCGCGTGATCAAAGCACGAATGATCCAGGAGAAACGATTCAAAGATCACAAGGAGATTCATTGCAATGCGCAAATGAATACGAAACTCATGCGCGAGTACTGTGTGATTCCGCCCGCAGGAGAAAACCTGATTAAGACTGCAATGGAAAAGTTAGGGTTGTCTGCGCGTGCCTATGACCGCATTCTCAAAGTATCACGAACCATTGCTGATCTTGCTGGGAGTGATGATATTCAAATCGAGCATCTTGCCGAGGCAATTCAGTACCGGAGTTTGGATAAGGAGAATTGGGCGGCGTGAATCATTTTCAAATTATACGAGGAAGTATAGACTAATGATAAAAAGATTCATTTCAACTTTGATCATTCTAAGTGGTTTTTGGTACAATGCAAATGCATCTTGCTTAAATCTCACTCTTGATACCTCCGCCAAGAAATCATTTCATAAAATAGACACTAATAAACTAAAACTCTATTGTAAACTTTTATGTCTGGTTGATGGAGGAGTTCTTTTCAGTAATCGTTTCGCAACTAACAACCAAATAGATTTACGGCAATTAAATGATCTTAGTATTAAATTTTTAAGCTATCATGGAAAAGGCTTTGACCAATTTATCTTTCTAAGTTTCTCAAATCCCTTGTTAATTCCCGCTCCAACTCTATTTATAGCAATCTACTCCCCTCTTGATGATACCTATGGGACAACTTATAAGCTCAATGGATTTGGCGTTAATGAATTTGCAGAATTTAAGAAGAGAAATTATTTGGAGAGCAGTCATTATTTTTCTAAGAAGGAGACGAAAAAATATTTCAAAAGCAAAAAATATTTTCGAAAAAATTTTTCAATTGAAGGCTTGAGTTTTTAATTTTTGAATTATGAAGATTGTTCTTCATAGCTTTTAAACTTTTTGCTGATGATTCATACTCATTGGTTTTGTCAGCTTGTGCGGTACGATCGCATTCTCAAAGTGTCACGCACTATTGCTGATCTTGCGGGAAGTGAGAGTATTCAAATTGAGCATCTTGCTGAAGCAATTCAGTATCGGAGTTTGGATAAGGAGAATTGGGCAGCCTGAAAGATCAGATTCAATGGAAAGCGATAGTTGTCATTTTTGGGAGGCGATAATCCGGAATTGAACTGACATGACAAGAAACAAACTTTTAATATTTATCGGACTCTTAGGATTGGCCTATTCCCGGAGGATTTTACGCAAAGAGAAATTACTTTGACGACAAACAAATACAAGCAACAAACGATATGGGATTACTTGATGTCTTTAAGAAATCATCCGGGCCCTACAAGAACGAAGCAATAAATAAGATTTACAACCTGCTGTTTTGCGATAAGCTTGACTTGTATAAGCAGAACTTACAGAAACCGATCATTTATCCGTGGGATATTTTACTTGCCGACTCAAGCAGTTCAGACGACTTGCAGACAATAATTAACGACAGCTCAACTGAATCAAGAATGAAAGTTCTTGTATACAATAAACTTATGGCAAGCGGAAATAAAATTGATAAAAAAGATTTGCTTGCAGTAATTGTTGAGGTTGGACTTGACAGCGGGCTTGATGTAATTGCATCCTTCAAAGACGGCACAGCACGATATATAAACTATACAGGAAGTATGATTGTCTGGGAAACCACAGACGAAAAATCAAACGCCTTGACAGCAGAGCTTTTTCGTAACAGTGAAAATATAGTTGCGAAAATCGGACCCTGGGACAAGCCAAGACGACCCGCGCCAACGAAAGGAAATGTACGGATTACTTTTCTTGTTTCAGACGGGCTTTATTTTGGAGAAGGACCAATGAATGTTTTATTCAACGACCCTTTGGCGAGCCCTGCATTAACCTCCGCGGCAATGTTGATGAAATACTTAACTGAAAAAGCATTACAACCTAAATAACATTACAAACATTAGCTTTGAAAAATCAAGTCCACCTGCCCGTCCAAATTCTTTTTATGAGTGGCATTGAAAGTTCCTGCAATGCCCGTGTGCTTTTTGAGGTTCTCTGATGCGGTATGCACAATTTTTTCTTCCATTTTCCTGTTCTTTGTTCAGTTAGACCATAATGTTCACGAACCGTGAACGCAAAAATATAGTGAACAAAGTGGAAGGTTGCAAACGAAAGGGATTGATCCGGACCGTTATCACGTGAGTAAATGCGACGTTGGCTGTGAAATTAGTAGTGATATAAGAAAATTAACGCTTGAAATTCCGTCCTGTCCCCAACCTTCGGAAGGGAGACAGGGCGGGGGTATTAAAACTGCCGCATCTGCGGCAACTTCTTCTCAGACTTGAAACTAACTTACCTGATTCCGATTCTTCCGGAAACGCGAGGATGAACCACAACATATCTATGATAGAAAATTGGTTCATGAATTACCACCGTACTATACCAGGGATAGTAAGGATAGAACCCAAACCACGGATTCCAGAAAACTCCTGCTGTTACGTGAGAAGGTGAATAGTTATCTGCGACAAAATCACTGAGATCATGAACGCGCCTTATTACCATGGCATGACCCTGGTCATCTGTTTTTAAATAATAGTAGCGATTGCCGCTTTCAGCTACTACTGTGTCACCTTTTTGCCACACAATATTTTGAGTTGAAAGGTCCACCATTTCACCCTTCCTCAATTTCCCACTGTTGGCAGCAGTGGGATTGTCAGCATAAGCGTATGCAGAAACTGCTGCTACGATCATTAATGCTGTAAGCCATTTAAAAATTGTTTTCATGTTATACCTCTCTTTTTAACTATGATTTTAACAGCATAGAATAAGCCGGAGTTCCTAACAGAAATGTTAAAGTCTCTCACTGAATTGTTCGTTTCCCTGTGGTAAAACTACTCGTACCCATCCATTGAATAATCTCAACATATAGATTGTGCAACAACAATTACACGTCTGTTTATTGCACAACGAAAAAGAAACTGATGGTGCGTTTTCCATTCACGGAGTTTTTGGGAACATTTCCATCATCCATGTTTGCATGCGTGCAGCGAAGCTATGCCATCAGCATTACCAAAAATTGATTCCCTTGACCTGGTTGAGCAAGCAGCATTGGAGAACCCCCAAATTATGAATCTCCCTCACCAGATTTTAATCCGCTTCTCTTCCGCCACAAACATTTTATCTCCTTCCTTTACTCCGAACGCAGCATAAAACGGAGTGAAATTCATGAGAGGACCGAGCACACGATACGTGCCGGGTGAATGAGGATCTGTTTTTACCTGCTGAAGCAAGGCAGCATCGGTTACCTTCTTCCTCCAGCTTTGTGCAAACGATAAAAAGAAACGCTGATCAGGAGTTAACCCGTCAATCTTCACCGTGTCCTGACCTTCTTTGGTAAGCTTAAATGCATCGTAGGCGATGGCAATGCCTCCTATGTCAGCGGTATTTTCTCCCTGCGTCAAGGCTCCGTTTACGTGTATGGAATCGAGCACCACAAAACTGTTATATAAGGCAATAACGTCTGCACCTTTGGCTTTGAATTTATCAAAGTCTTCTTCCTTCCACCAGTTTTTGAGGTTGCCTTCTTTATCATACTGTGCTCCCTGGTCATCGAAGCCATGCGTCATCTCATGCCCGATTACCATCCCGATTCCTCCATAGTTCATGGCATCATCTGACTCCGGATCAAACATGGGAAACTGCAGGATTCCGGCAGGGAAAACAATCTCATTATAGGTAGGATTGTAGTAGGCATTGTTGGTAGGAGGTGTCATGCCCCATTCAGTCCGGTCTACGGTCTTCCCGATTTTGTTCACTTCAAATTCGTATTGATTTTTTCCGCAGCTCATGATATTTTCAAACCACGAGTTCCTATCAATGATGACGTTGCTGTAATCTCTCCACGCATCAGGATATCCGACTTTCTTATTGAAGGTGTGAAGTTTTTCAATCGCTTTTTGCTTCGTGCTGTCACTCATCCAATCGAGCTTATTGATGCGGTCTTCAAAAGCTTTCTGAAGGTTATCAACCAGCTCCTGCATGCGCTTCCTGGCATCGGCTGTAAAATATTTTTTCACATATAACTGTCCCAGACCTTCGCCGATGTTGCCATCAATTGTTCCATACACCCGCTGCCATCGTGGCTTCATTTTTTTCTGACCACTCAGTGCCGTGGCGTAGTAATCAAAATTAGCCTTCTCAAAATCACTGCTTAACGCATTCGATGCATCATCAGCAAGATGAAAGCGCAGGTATGTTTTCCAAACATCTATAGGAGTGGTTTTCAATAACTCGTTCAGCTTTATATAATAGCCGCGCTGCGAAAGATTTACGGAATCCGTTTTTATATGCAGATTGGTGAGCAATGTAGTCCATCCGATCACAGGCATTTGTTTATCAAGGTCAGTGACTGCCATTTTGTTATAGTTCAATTGCGGATCGCGGAGCTCCACATTGGTGCGATGGCTTGCCGCCATTTGTTTCTCGAGATCGTAAATGACATCAACATTCCTCATTGGTGCGGAAAAATCTTCGCCAATAAGCGTGAGAATTTTCTTCACATACGTTTTATATGCCTTCACTACTTCTTGTGTGGAAGGATCATTCTTGAAATAATAATCACGATCAGGCAAACCCAATCCGGATTGAAAATATACGAGGAGGTTTTTCGTGCTGTTCTTATCATCAGGACCTACAGCTTGCGCGATGAGCAACGGATGATAATAGGTCCACTGCTCGGCCACGAACTGCATTACGTCATTCGAATTTTTAATAGCGTCAATCTGCTGAAGGAACGGTTTGATAGGATCGTACCCGCGCTTATCAATGGTAGCAGTGTCCATTCCTGAAGCATAGAAGTCACCGACTTTTTGCTCGATGCTTCCTTTAGGACTACTGGTAGTAGCAGCACTATTCAAAATACTTTTGATGTTCGCGCGGGTTTTATAATCCATTTCAAGGCGTGCTCCCGCCCTGAATTCTGTGGAAGCAATGGTGGCAGTATCAAGCCACTTGCCTATTGCGTATTGATAAAAATTGTCACCTGGTTTTACAGAGGAGTCAATGAATTGCAGTGACAATGTTTTCCGTTCCGTGGTTTTTTCTTCAGAAGGAGTTGCGTTTTTACAACCATGCAAATAAGGTATCAGCGCAATTGCAAGAATGAAATGGTATCGTTTCTTCATGATGTTTATTTGATTGAGGGTTGAAAATAGTGAACACAGGCAAACGAAATTTTTTTTTCGTCGAATGTGCATTTTTCAGCGTTGTGCTTGACGGAAGAAGCTATAAACAATTGTCGTTATTGCAAGAAGGAACGACTCCCTATACAGATTTTTTATCGGGAAGCAATCCCCACTTGTCGTCATTGCGAGGAGGCACGACGAAGCAATCTGCATCACTGATCGTAAGAATGCATCCGCGATTGAAAAATTTTATCGTTTTGGCAAAGATTTACTATTTCGCACTCTTCTTTTTCAGAGCTGCAAATGCTCACCTGGTAGTTCGGCATAGTATTATCATTTGTAAAGTGCCAATTACTATTTCTATAAATCACGTAATCATCCAGGGTATTGATCCTTTTCATATTGAGGTCAAGATTAAGCCCTAAAGCTTTTATAAAACTTTCCTTCCTCGTCCATAATTTATAAATTTCACGGGGTGGAGAATTTCTCAGATGCATAATTTCGTGTAAAGAAAACACCGTTTCAAAATCATCAGGTTGCAGATCCGGATTTTGATATTCTATGTCAACGCCTACCTCGGAATGAATGCTAAGGCAGCAAACTGACATTAAATGGCTATTGGATATATTGAAATGAACAGCATTTTGTGAAAAATATGGTTTACCGTAAGAATTATATTTTAGAGTATGCAAAATATTCAAGGGCGTTTTATTAAGTATCATGCTCAGCAATAACAATGCTTTTCCCGCGGAATGCTTACCGCTTACATCATTCAGATTAAAATAGGATTTGAAAGCACTCTTTAGCATCCTATTTTTACGAAATATATTTTGTAAACCTTCAATATCGCAATAAGTAAGAATCATACAAATGCTTTAAATGAAATTAATTGCTATTGGTATTGAAATACATAACCTCACAATGTCAATTAAAACCGCGTACTTTTTATTACTAATGATATATCCCATACTGAAATTACCAAGGGAAATAATTAAAATAGAAAGGATAATTTTTGAAAGGTCAAGATTTCCTACGGTTAATAGAAAATGTACGGAAAAATTAAATAAGATAATGAATTGGATTAAACAATAGTATTGGATCCATTTATAAGACGATGTACGTACATTGGCTCTCTGGTTATTTGATTTATTTGGATCTGCTTTTAAAGGCTCAACGGACAAATTTTTATTCAACGGAAAGAATTTGGAAAATATATTTGTCACGAATTCCATGACCGGAAACACATTTGCATAAAGTACACTGTTTGTAACGAAAGGTTTGTCAAGTCCGTAAGCGTTGACTTTCACATTTGGATCCGCTGATGTCCTGAAGCAGATGTCCCAGATTAAGAATACTCCGCCATAGTTTTTATTTGAATCTGCAATATTAGTGCTGTGGTGTATTCGGTGATTTTTTGGTGCCATAAAAACTTTATCTAGAATTCCGAGATTGTTAAACAATTCAGTATGTTCTAAGAACTGAAGACCGGCATTAACTGAAGCAACCAGCAAAAATGTTTTTACATCGAATCCGATTAATGCAAGTGTCATATAAAACGGGAAGGTGAGCAGGGGAGCAAAAAGCCCCTGCCTGCATGCTCCGGAAAAATCAAACACAGTACTTTGATGATGGACAGAATGTCCAATCCATAAAATCTCATTGTTATGGCTTAGTCTATGCATAACATAATAAACGAAATCAAAAATCACAAACCCAAGAATAAAAGTATATGGGTTTAGAGGAATTTTAAAAATCGAAAAATGGACATATAAAAATGAATACAAAGGCATTAATATTAAGTAAATAAGAATGCGCCAGCTATGTGCGAATATTCCACAATTGATGTTTGTGATGACTTCATTAATGGTGATCCTCTTTTGTTTTTTTCTTTTTTGAGCATATATCTCCAAAAAGATCAACAACAATCCCATTGGACCTATAAGTAAGAACGCATTAAAATGTAACTGTTTAAAAAACATAGCTTACACCTCCTGTTGTGAGACCAGAACCCAACCCAATTATTAATATTGTTTTATTTTGAAAATCACTAAAATGGCTCATATAGTGACATAAATTGTATAGAACAGCGGAAGATCCCAAATCCTCATTATTTTTTTCAGGAGTATAGAAAGTTTTGACTTCGGTGTCTAATTCATTAGCGATATCAGTTACTAATTTTTCAGGAATGCCCGGCAAAAGAATTTGGTGAATACTTTCAATTTTGAATTCGTTTTTATAAAGAGTCTCTTTTATGGAATTAGTAATTGCTTTTTTGATTTCCACCCCCTGAGGGCTGAAAAACGTTTCTTTTTTAAGATACGTTTTTGAATTCATTCTTTCAGTATAAACCTTCTTTTCGACGGGAAAATCATACACTGAGTTATTTACAAACTTTCCTATTCCTTTATTAATGTTAGTGTCTCTTTTTAACAAAAGTGCGGAACCCATTTCTACCGGTGATACACTTGGCTGATCTGCAATTCTATTAAAATTTATTTCAGATGCAATTATTAAAGCAGCCTTTATTCGTCCGGACCGGATGTACTCTGAAGCAATTTGAATTGCGTTAAAGGTTCCGATAGTATCATTCATAACATCAAAGCAAAAAGTGGATTTACCTTCGGGAGAATATTGAGAGGAATTTATATTTAAGTCACCCGCAGCAAAGGCTGCCTGGGCAGGTTCCGTTATGCATTCATCGCGGTATATGCCACTGTAAATGATTAGTCCGATATCCTCTTTTTCTAAGTCAGATTCTGCCAGACATTTAAGCGCAGTTTTTCTGTTCATTATTCTTGTATGGCACTCTGATAATTCTTTTGGGAAGTATATAGATACACTCTCGATTTTTACTCCGAATTTCAAAGAGCCATTTTCGCCATTTATCTTTTTTTTCTTCCGGGAGATTTCAGGTTTATCAACTGAATTAAGTTTTGCAGGTAAGTTATCAAGTGAATAAAGTGATGTGCCCATTGTTCTCCCTGATCCGCTTATTGGGAAAACAATTTTGGATTTATCCTTTATTTGTCCATTCATCATGTTTTCATAAAAAGCAAGAAATTGACAGTTAGATGCTGTATTTCCCCGGTTTTCAAGGTTTATAATCGTGTTTTTGTTTGTTACAATTGCTTTACCTGCAATCATATTCATTTCACGCATAGCGTTTTTTATAGTAGTAATTGAAGTTTGATGCATAATGAAGTAATCAACAATTTCGGGACTCCAGTTTATTGATTTCATAGATTGAAAAGTATGCACGATTCCCGGTGTAATACCTATATCAGAGGCTCTGATAGAATCTGTATGCATAATGAAACCCCCATGATCTTCTCTGCTGGGTTTACCTATGCAGAGGTTGCTATACTCTCCAAGTGTAAGAAGGTGAATGAAATCAAATCCGGTATTGTCTGTGGATTTAGTAAGGGTGATGGCCACACCGGCATCACCGAGGGTAAGACAAGCGAGGCGATTGTCGAATCTGTCATTTTCCAATTCGAGTTGCGCACTGGTTGTTAATGAGGTGATATGTTCGCTGCTAACGATCAAGGCATTGTTAACTGAATTATTCTTCATCATAATATCTGCGATTTCTATAGCCGTGAACATACCCGCACAGGCATTATTTATATCAAACGCTAAAGCATTTTTAAGTGCAAATTCTTTCTTAAGCAGAAGTGAGAAGGAGGGCTCAAGCAGTCCGCTTTTTGGTCCAATACTCTTAGAAGTATTAAGACAGATAAACAGCTCGATTTCATCAGGTGGTAATGCTGATTTACTGAGGCAATTCTTAATCGCATTGAATGCAATTTGATAGCTATACTCACCTGGACCGGCAACCGCCCGACTTTTAATTCCAGTTAGCTTTTCAATGGGGAAATCAATTTTATTTATACAACCCTCAATAATTTCCTTTGTGCTCTTGCTATTTGATGGAATATATGCACCCATGGATTCAATTTTAGATTTATTCAGGGCAAAATCATTTACTCCGCGGAATGCTTCTGCATCCGAAAATGAAAATTGAAGGTTTGTGTTTTGCCGGTCAAAATTGAGATGTTTATCAGAATGTATAAGTTGAGCTACTTTGGCTAATTCAGAAACAGTAGGATATAAGAAGATATCACTTGGTTTAATTTGAATACCCTTTTTAAGAAGTTTGTTTACTAACAATATACTCTGTATTGAACCACCCCCTAAATCCATGAAATTATCATTCACTTTAATTGTTGAGTTATTAAATATTTCTTTCCAGGTTTCTATAATCTCATCCTCGATGTGAGAAATAGAAAAACCCATGGGTATCGGGACTTCTTCTTTATCTTCCAAAAGCAGGAATAGTTTTGATTTATCAGCTTTACCCGCGATAAGGATAGGAAAGTTGCTCACTCTGATTATCCTCGCAGGAACCATATAATTCGGTAAACTCGTCTTTAAATAGTTTGAAAGAATCCGGGTTGGTTCGATTGTATTATCCGACTCAACGAATTCTACAAAGGTGATTATTTGATCTTTATTGCCGGGGTGCAGAGAAACCATGCAATGTTTAACAATGGAGCTATTCTTGATCACTTTTTCAATTTCAAGCAATTCAATCCGGTGTCCATTAATTTTTACCTGCGAGTCCTTTCTTCCGAAAAATTCAAATTGATTCTCTTTGTTTACGCAACCGTAATCTCCGGTTAAATAAAGACGCTTCATTTCTCCTGATAATCTTTTTTCAATAAACTTTTCTTTCGTTAGTGAAGGATCATTGAGATAACCCGGAGACAAGCCAACACCCCCAATTGCAATTTCTCCTAATTGTCCTTTCTTACTTATCTTTCTATTCTTATCAAAAATAAATATTTCATATCCCGGAAGGGGTCTTCCTATGGGTATTGTTTTGGGAAGAGGTGCGTCCTCTCCGGGCATTAAATGCATAATTGCGTTCACTGTAGTTTCCGTAGGTCCATACATATTGACTATTTTTTTTACAGTCAACTTAGACCTGATTTTACTCAAAAGAGAAGTCGGGAATAATTCAGCGCCTAATAAAATATAATCAAATGAAATGTTTTTAAGATTAACAGGGGTTTCCAATAGAGCATTTAAAAAGGAGGGAATGGTGTAGAGTATATTAATATTATGTTTGATCACATAATTCCAGAAAGATGCAGGGTTCTTTTGATCCTCATATTCTATGATGTGAAGGGTTGACCCGTGAGTAAGCGGTAGAAATATTTGTCCTATGCTTGCATCGAAGGCAATAGAAGCAAGAAGAATAAAATTGTGTTCGGCATCAAAATTAAGGTCAGGATTAAAGTTATAGATTTTGTTCCACAGGGATTTATGGAAAATGGGTACAGCTTTCGGCAAACCCGTTGTACCGGAAGTGAAAATTATGTAAGCAGTATCGTGCTGATCAATGTTGATTTTAATAGGGGTAACAGGCAAATGGAATAAGGCAGCTTTAAGGCGGTCAATATGAATAACTCTCAAATTATTCTTAAATTTCTCAGAGTTAAATTCATCAGTTATAATAAGTTTCGGATTGGTAATTTCTATGATCTGGTTTATTCTGATTTGGGGAGTTAACGGATCTATAGGAATATAAGTGTTCCCGGATTTCAGTACACCCAAAATAGCAAGAATCATCCAGTCACACCTGTTCATACAAATGATCACATTTTCCTTTGAGGCTAAGGTTTTGAGATAGTGGGCTATCTGATTTCCGGTATTATTTATTTCAAAATACTTCCATTTATTGGCGTTGCTCTCTAAGGCATACTGCTCGGGAAATAATTCGGCTGCAGTACTTAGTAAATCTATAATAGTAGACGGATACTTTTTCATAATCTCATTCTTTATCCAATCCCTTAGACCATTTTCAAAATCTTCAATTACATTGTCACTACAAACGCTCACCGGCATAAGTTGAAATCATCTCCGCATCTGAGTTTAATACTCCAAATTCAGTTTTTAAATGTATCTGATCAAACTCAGTGCGAAAATAATTTTCCGATAGTTTTCTTCTCACCTCTGATGGGTTGTGCGCGCTTGCAGTCGGGTAATTTTTCAAAGTTATCAAAAACTATTTCCGGCAAGGAGACAGATTAATCATGAAGATAATCATGTCCATGAAAACAGACTCGACATACACTTCAAATTTTATCGCGGTATTTTCGTCACTCATTACTGAAGGGAAAAACAAGAGAATGCCATTAATCAAACAGCAGGAGCACCAGAAAGAGAAAGCTATATTGATCGGTGTGATTCACAAAAATCAGGGTGAAGATCAGGTAAAAGAATATCTCGATGAACTCGCTTTTCTCGCCGAAACTGCGGGTGCGGTTACTCTCAAAAGGTTTACTCAAAAACTTTATTCCACCGACCCCCGAACGCTTATTGGTTCCGGAAAATTAGAAGAGATCAGGCACTATGTGAATGATAAAGAGATTGACCTCGTGATCTTCGATGATGATTTGAATGGCACTCAAACCAACAACATCGAAAAGGAATTGAAAATAAAAATCCTCGACCGCAGTAATCTCATCCTCGACATCTTCGCCAGCCGCGCACGCACAGCACAGGCGAAAGCCCAGGTGGAGTTGGCCCAGCTTCAATACTTACTCCCGCGCCTGAAAGGTTTATGGACGCACTTAGAGCGGCAGCAGGGAGGTATCGGGATGCGTGGTCCCGGTGAAAAAGAAATTGAAACAGACCGCCGTGTGGTGAAGCACCAGATTTCGCTGCTGAAAAAAGAGCTGGAGAAAATTGACCGTCAGAATCGGACGCAACGCCAGTCACGCGGTGAATTGATTCGGGTGGCGCTCGTGGGTTACACCAACGTTGGCAAGAGCACGCTCATGAATGTGCTGAGTAAATCAGAGGTGTTTGCAGAAAATAAATTGTTCGCAACACTCGACACCACCACACGCAAACTGGTGCTGGAAAGAATGCCGATGCTGCTGAGTGACACTGTGGGTTTCATCCGCAAGCTGCCTCACCATCTTGTCGAGAGTTTTAAATCCACTCTTGATGAAGTTCGGGAAGCAGACATTCTGCTTCATGTTGTTGATATCGCCCATCCATTCTTTGAAGATCAGATCCAGGTGGTGAATGAAACGCTGCTGGAATTGGGTGTGCATGAAAAATCAGTGCTGATGGTCTTCAACAAGATGGATTTGTATGAGGATAAACAATTTGATCCGCTGCTGCCGCCTGAAGTGAAAGAAGAGTTACTGCATCAACTGAAAAGCAGTTGGCAGAAACAAACAAAAGGAAATTGTGTTTTTATTTCTGCCACGAAGAAAGAGCACCTGGATGAGCTGCGAACGAAGCTTTATGATTTGGCGAAGGAAATGTATTTGAAGAGGTATCCGTATAAGGCAGCGTTCTTCTAAGTTACCTTTTTATGCTTTTTCGATTTGGGTAATCCTACAGTGCGAAGCATTTCATTTGCCTTGTCTACTTTGTCTTGAAAGAGTGGCAACTTCTTGTATTTTTCAAGAGAGTTGTCAATTCGAACAACAGGCACTTTTCTTTTATTTAATTCCTTAATGCTCATTCCACAAACTTACTTGTTTTTTCGTTTTGCAAGGAAAGCTTCGTACTCTGTTTCCTTCTCGAAGATTTCCCACTCACTATTCTTGAGGCCATAAATTTCAAAATCATTTCTGATTTCGCCGATATACTTTGAAATACCTATTCTGTAAAGCCGTGTTCGTGATTTAGTACTTCCGGTGGCGTAAATCCAACAGTCAAGATGCTTTTCTGTAAAACCATACACCGCTGCAACTACTGTCGCCAAAACTTTTTCGCTGTCTCCATTATTTGAGATCACAAAGTCGTTAAGGTCATCCGTTCCCAATTCTTTATCGCCAAAGGCGAAATTGTCAAGTCCACTTAAATTAGTCTCACTGAACTTGACAATCTTTGGAATTAAACCTTTGGGGGCCTTCGCTAACGAACTCAAAAACCATCAAAGATTTTTCTGCCTTGAGTTCGTATCTGGGAAGTTTCATTGGTACTTCAATTTTCAGAAATTCTTCACCAGTTTAATCACCTCCATCTTTTCATTATTCCCTGCGATCTTTAAGAAATAAACTCCGTTTGCAAGTGCTTCACCAACTTTCATTTCCTCACCATTTACCTGATGGCTTTCAACCAATCTTCCCGTGAGATCATAAATGTAGATCACGCTTTGAGGATCAAGTTGCTCCGTATTGATGTTAAAGTAATCTGAGGTAGGATTTGGATAAACAATCACCTTGTCTTCATTCACCACATCACCCACCTTGCAGGTAATCGTCACCTTCGCTCCGTTTGATAGTTTGGTGCAACCGGTTGCAGTACTCGTAACGAGACATTTATAGGTTCCCTTCGATGTAGCGCTGAATGTCGGATTGGTAGCACCGTTCACATTTACATTCCCTTTTGTCCACTGAAAAGTTACACCACTACCGGGAGTGAAAGCACAGGTGAGCAATACTGCTCCGCCGGAACAAGGCGCGGCTGAAACAGAAGCAGTAGGACGCGGATTTATAGTGACGGTAATTGAATTGGATAATATAGCTCCGCAATTGTTGCTCACTACGCATACGTAGCTGGCTGATTTATTTACCGTAAAACTCTGTGCGGTAGCACCGGAAATATCCTTGGTACCTTTTCTCCACTGATATGTTAAACCTGCTGTTGCAACGGTGAGAACAACATTTTCACCGGAGCATAACGCTGTCGGACCTCCTGCAGTAATAGCCGCCTGCGGAGAGATTGGATACCCATTCACAGTAACAGTGATAGAATTGGAAGAAGTAATTCCACAAGTGTTGCCTACATCGCAGCTATAAGCTCCCGTGGAAGAAGCTGTAAAGCTTTGTAATGTCGCTCCGGATATTGCTGCTCCTCCTTTTTTCCACTGATAGGTAAATCCTGATGAAGCTACAGATAATGTCACAGTTTGCGGAGTACAAATAGTGGTAGCACCCGCAGATGTTATGGCGGCATCTGCTGCGGGTGGAGTTGTACTATTCAGGATAAGATCACCTTTATTATCAGTCCCAATGCGGACCGGATTTGAACTGACCACCCGAATTCGGTAGTGAAGGCCTGAAACATTCGATGGAATGGTTGCTTGAATGGTTCCTGAAGTAGTGGATGCAAGTGAACCGATATTCACGGGCGTTCCAAAACTTCCACTGGCGTCAGACAGTTGTGCAGTAAAAATATTTCCTGTATTGAAGTTGCGTATGACGGAGTAACCAACGCTCACAGTTTGCGAAGTACAAAGACCAGAAAGTGCCAGAGGCAAAGTTATGACTGCAGTGTCTTCTTTTTGCAGCTTCATTACCCAGTAATCTCTGGCCCCGTGATTTCCTGAAACATCACCATCATTTGATTCGGAATATCCCGCCAACGCAAATCCTCCATCAGATGTTTGCTGAATGGAATTGCCGACATCGCTGCCTGTTCCACCAAATGATTTTTGCCATTGCAAATTTCCAGAAGCATCCAGAGCAAAAATCCAGAAGTCATTCACTCCATGATTGTTTGTGATATCTCCGTCTGATGAAGCTGTAAATCCGGCAATAATGTATCTTCCATCAGAAAGTTGCCTGATAGAATATCCTATATCGCTGCCGCTCCCTCCAAATGATTTGCGCCAAGTCACATTCCCTGTCGAATCTAATTTTACGGCATAAACATTAGATGGCGCTGTAGATGAATAAGCACCTTCACCCACCATAGCATATCCTGCATCAGAAGTTTGAACAATAGAGTAGGCCTTTTCTACTGATTCGAATTTCAAACATTTTTGCAATTGAATATTGCCATCAGCGTCCAATTTTACAATCCAGGAATTTGGAGCACAATAATCCTTGGGAGCACCATAACTGCAATCGCTATGACCTATCACATCACCGTCAGCAGATTGAGAATAACCGGCAACGACATATCCTCCGTCAAGTGTTGGTTGAATGGAATAAGGAACATCGAAATCTCCTCCTCCTAAACAGTTTTGCCATAACAAATTACCGACACCATCAAGCTTCACGATCCAATAATCACCCCAGCCGAGATGGAAACCGGAAACATCTCCGTCATTAACGGATTGAGTAAAGCAGGCAACAATGTATCCCCCATCGGCAGTTTGCTTAATTGAGCGAGCGCCATCGTAACGTGATCCGCCTAATGCTCTTTGCCATTGCAGGTTACCTGTACCATCAAGTTTTATTACCCAGCTATCAGCATCAGTACCATGAAGTCCTTCTACATCTCCGTCGCTTGAATAAGTATGTCCTGCCACCACATATCCTCCATCGGAAGTTTGATCAACTGAGGTTGCAAGGTCATTATTCGATCCTCCGTAAGATTTTTGCCAAACTAAATTTCCCACACTGTCCATCTTCACCACCCAATAATCCGAACCACCATGATTGCCTGTAACATCACCATTATTGGAGGTGGAATTGCCTGCGAATATGTATCCTCCATCGGGAGTTTGTTGAATAGTTGCCGGGTTCAATGGGGGGAACTGAAAATTGGTTGCCAGACTTATTCCTTCAGTACCGGATCCTCCGAGACATTTCTGCCAAAGAATTGCAGGAGCCTGGGCATGAAGTGTAGTAAATGAGAGGAGCAGACACAGAGCGAAAAGAGTAGATAATGTTTTCATGAGAAGGAGATTTAAGAGTTTAAAATGATGAATGTGAAATCAAACTCTGCAAAGGAAGCTCCTTCGAAGATAGATAAACATTTCTCACTATACCTTCATTTTTTTCTCAACCAAAACTTTGTTCAGCATCTTTGCCTATTGCCGGTGCGGTTTTCGAATTTAATCCTGAAAGAAAAACAAAAGCATTATGAAGTTGTTACAAAAAATATTACTCGCAGTATTGCTGAGTTCAGGATGCGTGAAATTTTCTAAAGCCACCCAGTACACCATTGAAGCAATCAATTTTCAATTCACACAACCCTTCGACAGCATACTTGTTGGCGATACTGTGAAATGGGTTTGGGTAGAAGGAAATCATACAACATCATCGAATGGAATTCCTCCTGGCGCAGAAGCATGGACTAAACCTCTCGATGAGCAAAACACGAGTTATACTTATGTGGTTTTATTCTCCGGCACATACAATTATATCAGTGTTCCGGACGGACCGCTGATGGGCGGAAAATTTGTCGCATCGTGGCCGACAGGAATTTCAAATCCTTCCGTGGCAATTTCTAATTTCAATATCATTGGCAATCCTTTGCGAAGCAATATTCAATTTCAGTTTACGCTCACTCAACCACTGTCAGGGCTTACAGCCACTGACAGGGTTGTTGATGTTTCACTCTATAATATTTTGGGGACGAAGATTCAGACATTGTATCGGGGAAATATTCCTTCAGGGGAGTTTCATGAATCCGTTTCGTTGTCTTCAAATATTAGTAACGGAATTTATTTTGTTACGCTTGAGATTGGCGATGCAACGCTGACGAAAAGAGTAGTGGTTCAGTAAGTCTTCTGTGTCATTGCGAAGAAAACTGTGTAAGGATTAGCGGGGAGCTTTTCTGACCTGTCCCGATTTTTCTTCGGGAAGCAATCCGCCCGGGTTAGGAAGTACCTGAAAGTGAATGGGTAGATAATTCGTGGGGATTGCTTCGTCACGCCCACGCTATGTGCTCACGCTTCGTTCCTCGCAATGACGATATTAATGTTCCTCGCAATTGACAATGGCTTTACTGCGAAAGCAACGCTGCCAGCTCGCTCAGTTTATTTCTGTTTAAAGGATTTTCCATCGTGCTGAGAATACTTTGCTTCTCCCTCGTGGTCAAATGCAAGCTCATCGAAGCGACCTCATTTTTTTTCTCGGGCTTATACTCGAAAGAAAATAAATTCAAATCTACATTCAGCCAGCTCTTCGCCATGCTGAATTCTTCATCACCGGTGTAATCGTGATAATCGCTCCAGTTATAATACAAGCTGTTGATGGGATCCAAAACCTTGTGCACCAGGGAAGGATGCGCTTCCACAATCGGCTCATAATTTTTTTCGAAGTCACCACGTGCCTGGATGATGATCACGCGCGAGCAATTCACGTTGATCCAATCTTTGAATGTGTAAAGAAAACGCATCGCAGGCTCGGCGCCGTAGTTGTCACGCATACCTGCATCCATGCATTGTGCAGACGGGTTCGTGGGCAGATATACGTTGGGCATGATGTACGGAAACGTAGCATTCATGCGAATGGCGCTCAGGTATAGAAGATTGGGACCTCCTTGTTTCCTGAAAAATAAATTTGCATCAATGCCATCTACCTTCAGCGGATTTGATGAGTGCATGCGATCTGTTGGCTGCGCCAAGTAAGAAACGGGTTGCGACGAAATCAGCAATCTTCTTCCATCAGCAATAATGGTCGGGGAAAGCAGCATCAATGGTGAATACCCATTTCGCTCAGCGAAAGAATAGTCTTTCACTCTCTTGTCCATGATGTAGCTGGTATTTTGATTGAGTCGCCGCTCGAACTCATAGCCACGATCTTTTCGGTACTTCAAATTTCCGATGTCCAATCCTTGCCACGGAAACAAAAGATCATTCACCACATACGTGAATGACACGGCGTTCAAAATATCTTTGGAAATGTTGTTAACGTATTTCTCATCCTGAAGATTAATGGAGTCACCGAGTTCTCTGTGCAGATACAATTCACGATAGTATGCTTCACCCATCATGCCTCCGGATGCGCCGCTGATGAATTCAACATGATCAAAGAAGCGATTGTGAGTAATGCTGTCTGCAATTTGCATGAGTCTAAACGCCCATAACGATGCCTTCAATCCGCCGCCGCTGGCATTGACAATGATGAGCGGCGGCTTCTGCAGCGGATCATAGTATGATGAAACTTTCCGCTTCCAATTGCGCAACATCTCTAACCCCGCCTGCCTGTCATGCTCTACTTGTTGTGGTGTCATTATTCGTTCGATGTTCCCGCGTGTGTACTCCGTTCTTTTATTATAATCCCATCCATAAGCACGGCTGTCATGGCTTATGAAATCAAATTTCGCGAGGAGATTTACCAACAGGATCAAGGCAATGAAAGCAGTAGCTGCCCATGTCTTCAGCCAAAATGATAATGCTCCAATGGGAGCAAGCAAAATAGAGAGCATGAGAAGTATACTGGCTGCTGCAGGAATTTGGAAGAAGGGAACTTCCATCAGAAAACCCAGTGCGATAATGAGGAGCAAGGCCATGGATTCTATGATGAGCGCATTCTTGTGATGGAGCCGGAATACTTTCATCAGCTCGTTCATGGGGTAGTGCTTCACGTCGCGCACATGCCGAACGCGAAACGGATGTATGAGTACATAATCCACACGCAACTCATGCGGGAGGGGTGAAGTTTCTTTCCCTTCAAACCACCACTTGCGAAAAACACGGTTGGGCTTATTTGCCTTTTGTCTTTGGCTGCGCTCTGCTAATTTCTCTACATGAATATTGAGGTACCGGAATGAAGTGGTCATCAGCATCATCAGCATACCGCAGATGAGGGCTCCCTGGTAAGCAAGCACTTCGAAGAACGATTTCAACTCATCGTAATACTGAAACTCTATAAGTGACGCGAAATAAATGATGATGAAAATGAGCGGAATGACTGCATTGTTGATGGAATAACGCAGGAACGGACTTTCAAATGCAGCGAGGAAGGGAAAGCGAAAACTGTTGAGGATGTAGCTCGTGATGTTCCAGACAAAAATAAATCCACCGAGTCCTACACCTACTATAAAGAAGCTGAGAAAATTCACTTTGCCGAAATACTCGGGATCGAGAAAGAGGTAAAGCCACCCGTACTTCGCAAACAAATGCCCGGTTACAATGAGCATGAGCAACAGCCACGGCACGAGCATGAACAAAAATTTCCGCAGGTGCAACAAGATGAGTTGCACTGGAAAAGAATAAAAGATGTTGCGGAGCAGGGTCATGAAATGATGCAAACGGAAATTAGACAAACAGAATTCGTAGTGCCAAATTACTCTCATTACATACTATTTTTTTTGCGTGCGCGTTTGTTGCGGGAATTCCTCTTCCATGAAAGTTTTCTGCGCGAGTCTCATCTTCACCTCATGGATTGGAATCACCAATGCTCAATTGGCGTTCGGCCCTCTCGCCGGTATAAATTTTTCAGGGACAATAGGTGGTGAGAGTTTTACAAACTACGATCGTGATTATGGATGGAAGGCAGGTGCCATGTTAGGAATCCCTCTCAGCAAAAAATATTTTATTTCTGCTGAATTAATTGCTGACACCAAGAGCTACAAATACAATTTTGTTGATGCTTACCCGGTGAATAATGTTGTTGTGCCTTCGTACTTCTATGAACATTTAATTTTCGGATATGTTGAAGCGCCCGTTTCAGTTCAGCGAAAATTTTCATTCGGATTTCATGCGGGTGCAGGCGCCTTTGCCGGTTATCAAATATCGCAACGCCGGAATGAAACTGTGGATTATACAGTTGAAGTGAATTCGATCGTGACGAATGTAACAGCCACTTCCAGCACGCATGACATAACTGCCGACAGATTCCAGTTTGGAGTGCAGGCTGAATTAGGGTATGTGAAATCAGGGTTTGATTTATCACTTACCTCACAATACCATTTGACGCCCCTATATAATTTTTCCATTGATGAGCCGAGGAAATTGCATTTCTTCAATTTGACTTTGGGGCTGGCGTATCAATTCAAGTTACCCAGAAAAACAAGTCAATCATAAACTCTAAGTTGCCTTCGCTTCAACAACAGGTCTGATTTTATTCGGTGAGTAATCTTGTTTTCAGTTCAGCATTTGAGTAGCTTTGCTCTTATCAAAATTTTCTATGGAAAGAATTATCACTGTTAAAATAGAAAAGTTGCCGGAAGGGTTTTTCCTTGCAACCTCCGATGATGTGCAGGGGTTAATTGCTCAAGGCAGAACTATAACTGAAACATTAGAGATTGCTCGTGATGTTGCCAAAAAACTTCTCGAAAGTCAGCAACAGGAAAATTCCGTTTCGGAATTGCAGCCAGCTGAAGAATTGGCAAATTATCCTTTGGTAATAGGAGTTTGAAAAGCTATGGGTATCGGGAGGTTATCAAGAAACTAAGGAAATCCGGATTTGCATTTCACCGTCAAGCAGCAGGTAGTCATGAAATCTGGTACAATGAGCAATCAAGCAAATTCACAACTATACCGAATCACTCAGGTGACATGCCCGAAGGTACTCTTAGAGCTATTCTGAAGCAGGCTGAAATTGACCCTGAAGATTTTTTGAAGAAATAAATTCAGAAACTATTTCAATAGCGCATCCGATTTTTTCTTCGCCTCATCCAAAACCAGTTGCGCTTTTTTATTTCCTTCATCAATGATCTGTTGCGCTCTCTTGTCGGTTTCGGCTTTCGCTTTTTTCGCTGCCTGTTGCGCTGCAGCTTTTGCAATAGGATTGGTGGCTTGCGCAACTAACTTATCTGCCGCCGCGTAACCCTGCTTCTTTGCCTGATCTGCACTTGATTTTGCTGCGTCGCGAATTGCCTGTGCCTGCTTGTCGGCATCGGCCAAAATTTTATCGGCTTGCTCGCGCGCTTGTTGCTTACCATTGTCTATCTGTTGCTGCACTTGCTGCTTTACTTCTTCTTTTACGGTTGAAACAATTGATTGTCCTTGTTTTGAAAAATCTGTTTTGATGGCGGGCTTCATTACTGTTCCCCCAATCAGCACATTCACTTTAAGGGGATCAGGAAGCTGAAAATTAGTACCGACGAGATTGTTTGCTTTTGCGAGTCCATTAGTCATTAAACTGGTAGCAGATGCCGGAATCTTTGATTTTGGAATGGCAAGATTCACTGTGTAGTCTATTGTTTCATCGAAGCCATTGCTGCCGCTGATAGTAGCGGTTGCTCCATGAAACTGTGTAGTGAACGGACTTGCTATCACGCGACCGTCTTTGAATTCGAAAGAGAGGTTCAGGTCAGCAATGTCAAGTTTCTTGTACTCGTCCATCTTCAGTGCATCCGCCAATTTATTCAGCGGTTCAAAATTGCTGACGGTCAAATATTGTGACATCAGTTTTCCTTTCCCTGCCAAACTGTTCATCACGGGTTGCATGTGTTCATCCATCTCTCCCTTCACAATAAGGTCAGAAGAAAAATTTCCGCTGCATCGTTTTGCAATGGGTGCCATCTTTTGAACAGTTGTAAATGTTTTTACTGTTTGCTGAATGTCGAAGTGCTGAAGTGAAAGGTTGTAATCGAAGGCAGGCTTTTTAGGATTCGTGGTAGCATAAGTTCCGCTCATGTTCACATTACCGTTCAGCATGTTGAAGGCAAGATTGCTGAGATCAATTTTCTGATCATGAATTTCAGCCTTGCCTGAAACTTTTTCGAGGACTAAGTCTTCATAGAGAATTTTCCCAATGGCAGTGTTGATAGTGAAATCAACATTCGCAGGAACTTCAATCACTGACATTTTAGAAGTATCAGGTGCGGCAGCCGAAGTTGAATTGCCGCTCATCAGCTCGTTCAAATCAAGCAGTGTAGAATTCAGTGAGAAGGTTCCTTTCAGCAATTCTTTCTTGAAATAGTAACCGAGTAAATTGTCAATGCTCCCCGTTGCTTTGAAATCACTTTTACCGAGGTGCGCGTCCAATTGATTGAGCGTTACATTCTGCGGATTAAAGGTGAGCAACAGGTTGTTGATGGTGGTGAGCGGATAATCTGTACTCTTGTAATTCATGTTGCTCACGCCGAGAGTCCCTGCTGCATTGAAATTCTGATATTGCTTTTGTTCAATTGCAGAGTAACGACCCTTCATCGTCATATCTGCTTTAATGATGCCGTTTAAGTCAGTTCCCTTCTCAAGCGGAATGATGTTTTTGATATTGGCAAGATTCACGGTTCCCTTCATCATCGCATCAATATTTGCATCGCTTACCGGAGTGGTAACATATAAGCGCGCATCGAACGGCTCTGTGCCGAATTCAGCATGAAGTTGTTTTAGATTGATGACCGTATGATCAGTCACTCCATCAGGATTGTTTACGTTGAGATCAACATGCACTTTGTTCACCGCGGTGGGAAGCGAAGGATATTGAAACATGCCGTTATCAATTTTCAGGTTCAATCCATAGGCAGGGATCTTTTTCTCATTATAGGTTCCTTTCACAAATCCATTAAGCGTCAATTTTCCAGATGACTTCAAATCCTTGAAGCTTGCTGTGTACACTCCCGGGACCATCGAGACAAAATTCCGGAAGTCATTCTTTTTCACGTCCCATTTCAAATCCATGTTGATGTCATTGCCGGGCATGGCAACCCATCCGTCAAATCCCAATATGAGTTCGTTGAGTGCAAGCTCATTTTGCTTGAAGGTGTACTTTGAATTCTTCATGTCCACATCCAAATCGGCATCGAGTTTTGTTTTTGCATTACTCAGGTATTTCACTGCTCCATACCAGACAGAAGTTTTTTCTACAGTAGTTTTTGTGCTGAGCGTAAAAAGATCCTGGGTGAAATCCCCGCTGCCGCTGTGATCAACATTTTCCATAGTAAGTTTCAAAGGAAGTGATTGATCATCATAAACAATTCTTCCCTGGTGTAGAGAATAGGATTGCACCGCCAATTTGAAATTACCCGTAGAACCTGAGGAAGATGCGGCAGAGGGTTTCGTGATGTCATAATTCGCTTTGCCATCTTTCAATACTAAAATATTGATGTAAGGCTTGTCGAGAGAAATGGATATGATTTTCATCTGCGATCCGCCAATCACATCCCAGATGTTGAGTTTCACATCAAGTTCTTTGATGTATGCGAGAGTATCACCTTCAAACTCATTGATGCCGAGGATGGAAAAATCATTGAGGCAGAAAGTGAGGTTCGGAAAACTTTTGATGATGGTGAGATCGAATTTGCCGAAATTGACTTTTGCATTTACTGATTTATTAATCTCGTCTTTTGCCTTTGCAATGATCTTGTCTTTGAAAAGGATGGGGAGCAGAATGGCAGCGGCAATGATAAGAAAGAATATTATCGCAATGGCAATAAGGAATTTTTTCATAGAGGAAAATTGTGAATTAGGCAAAGTAAATTGAAATTGTCACTCTGAGCAAGAACTGTTAGTTCTCGAAGAACTAACAGTTCTATGAGTGTGGTTCGTGTGGAGGGTAAACGAAAAAAAAGTAACAAAACTGCAACTTACAAGATTGCGACTTACAGTTTTGTTACTTTTCTAAATCTAAATATTTAAAAGGAAAAAACTTTGACAACTCAAGGAATAATGGGTCCAGAAATCCGAAATCTAAAATCCGAAATTAGTGCGCAACCTCGCTCAAAAACTTCAGCCGCATCATCTGCACTTCTTCCCATGTGTAGTTTTCTTTTCCCAGCTCATTCACCGCATCATCAATGGAATCTGAATGCGCAATTCGGAAATAATCGAACACTTCCTGCTGGCGATCTTCTTCAATCACATCATTAATGTAGTAATCGAGGTTGAGTTTGGTACCGGAGGAAACGATAGACTCCATTTCAGTCAGTAACTCATCCATCTTCATGCTCTTTCCTCTTGCGATCATATCGAGCGGCACTTTCTTGTCTACGTTTTGAATGATGTACACTTTGTTCATGGATTTATTCACGACTGACCGTACCAGCATTTCGGTTGGCTTCTCAATGTCATTTTCTTCAACGTACGATTCAATCAACTCAAGAAATGGTTTGCCAAACTTTTCCGCTTTACCCTTGCTTACACCACCGATGCGAACCAGCTCATCAATCGTGGTGGGATACATGGTGGCCATTTCTTCGAGTGAAGGATCCGAGAAAAGCACATACGGAGGTAGCTTCACTTTTGCCGCTTCTGTTTTCCTGATATCATGAAGCATCTTCATTAAAAGAGGATCAAGGGCGCCGGTGCCGCCTTCGGGCTCGGTGTCATCGAGGTTGTCGAAATCATGATTAATGGAAATCATGATCGAATGCGGCTTCTCCAAAAATTTTCTCCCTTTATCACTCAGCTTTATCACACCGTAATTCTCGATGTCCTTGATGATGAGGTTGTGAAGAAGCGCCTGGCGCAGTACTGAATTCCAGAAGTGATCATCATGATCCTTACCACTGCCAAATACATCGAGCATGTGGTGATTGAACATCATTACCTGGTTGTGCTTGTTGCCGCAAAGAATATCCACTACATAATCTATCGTAAAACTTTCCTGGATTGCCTTGACCACTTGCAGCAGATCATGCACGTACTCTTTACCCTCGGTTAGTTCTTTTGGATGCAGGCAATTGTCGCAATGTCCGCAATCATCTTTGGGATATTTTTCCCCGAAGTAGTGAAGCAAGAATTTTCTCCGGCACACGGATGTTTCAGCGTATGCTACCGTTTCCATCAGCAGGTGCCCGCCCATCTCGCGCTCATTCGCTGATTTATCGCGCATGAATTTTTCGAGCTTCTCGATATCGTGATAATTGTAGAAAGCAATGCACTTTCCCTCCAAGCCATCACGTCCGGCTCTTCCTGTTTCCTGGTAATAATTTTCAAGTGACTTCGGAATGTTGTAGTGGATCACGAAGCGCACATCGGGCTTGTCAATGCCCATACCGAAGGCAATCGTGGCGACAATAACATCAATGTCTTCCATGAGAAATTGATCCTGCCGCTGCGACCGAACTGCAGCTTCCAATCCCGCATGATAGGCAACTGCCTTTACTCCATTCACGCATAAATTTTCTGCAAGCTCTTCAGTGGATTTTCTGCTCAATACATAAATGATTCCCGATTTGCCGGGCATGCTCTTGATGAACTTCACAATTTGCTTGATGCAGTCATCCTTCTTTCCCTTCGGCCGAACTTCATAATACAAATTGGGTCGGTTGAATGAAGCGATGAAAATATCCGGATCCACCATGCTGAGGTTCTTTACAATATCGCTCTGCACTTTGGGAGTGGCAGTGGCTGTGAGCGCCATTACCGGAATGCGGTGTCCCATGGATTCCACCATGGTCTTGATCTTCCGATATTCAGGACGGAAATCATGACCCCACTCTGAAATGCAATGCGCTTCATCTACAGCAACAAAAGAAATTTTCAACTCACTCAGGAAATCAATATTCTCCTGTTTGGTTAAAGTTTCCGGTGCTACATAAAGCATCTTCGTTTCACCCTTCATCAAATCTTTCTTCACCAATTTCTGCTGCGCCTTGGTAAGTGATGAGTTGAGGAAGTGCGCAATGTTATCCTTAGTGCTGTAACCGCGAATGGCATCTACCTGGTTTTTCATCAATGCAATCAGCGGAGAAATAATCACGGCGGTTCCTTCGAGAAGAATGGCGGGAAGTTGGTAGCACAACGATTTGCCGCCGCCGGTAGGCATGATCACAAACGTGTCATGACCTTTCATTACAGCCTCGATGACCTCTTCCTGCTCGCCTTTGAAATTATCGAAACCGAAGTATTCGTGCAATGAAGCCTTCAGATTCAGTTTTCCGTTGACAGCTCTCGCGGGAGCACCGTTGGATTGAGCACCGTTAGTGGAATGTGATTCCAAGCGCGCTTCTTGCTTTGAAATTTGCTTTTCTTCACCAATCTCCTTGCGGACTGAAGTTTTTTTGCTGCCATTTTCTTTGCCATTCGATTTTGGTGAGATTGCTTTCACTTTTGCAGCCCGTTCCTTCACCCCGGCATTCATATTCTTTTTCGCCATTACAGTTCAATTTAACTAAAAAAAATTTCCAGCGCCACGCGCTGTAGCTTTTATCTTCATATTTCAATGATAAACTTAAGATGGTAACGGATGACATGAATCCCTTCAGAATTTCTTCGAAGCAGAATCACTGTGCGCCGTCTCTTGAGTAGTAAAAGTTCGCTCTCTAAAAATAGTAATTTTGTGGACTTCTACAAATATAGCTCACAAAAAAAGTTCTACCAAGTTTACTTTGAAAATATCTGATCAGGCAATTCTCACCATCGCCGCCGACACTCTCAAAATTGAGGCGCAATCCATTCTTGGGTTGCGGCATTTGCTCGGTAAAAACTTCATCGGCGTTGTAAGAAAAATTTTTTCCGGCAACGGAAGAGTGATTGTAACCGGCATCGGCAAGAGCGCCTTGGTGGCCCAGAAAATGGTTGCCACATTCAATTCCACCGGCACCCCTTCTGTTTTCATGCACGCCGCCGATGCCATTCACGGTGATCTGGGCATGATTCAGCAAAACGATGTCGTGATTTGCATATCAAAAAGCGGTGAAAGCCCGGAAATCAAATTGCTGGTGCCCCTTGTAAAAAGCAATGGCAATTTGCTCGTCGGCATGATCGGAAACACAAAAAGTTTTTTAGCCCAACATTCTGATTTCATTCTCGATACTACCGTTTCCAAGGAAGCATGCCCGAATAATCTTGCCCCTACATCCAGCACCGCGGCGCAATCAGCTATGGGTGATGCATTGGCAGTTTGTCTTTTGAAGCTTCGCGGATTTTCGCCTGCTGATTTTGCAAAGTTTCACCCGGGAGGTGCTTTGGGAAAGAAGCTTTACTTGAAAGTGAGTGATCTCGCTGTTCAGCATCCCAGGCCGCAGGTGAAAGAGAATGATTCCATTCAAAAAGTGATTTTGGAGATCACTTCGAACCGCCTTGGCGCGACGGCGGTATTTAATGCAAAGAAGGAAGTGATTGGAATTATCACCGATGGTGATCTGCGTCGCTCCATGGAAAATGCTGACTACCAGGATCTGAAGGCAAAAGACATCATGGGCAGCCATCCTAAAACGATTTCGAAAGATGAACTTGCCCTCAATGCTCTGGAGCTTATGCGCAACAATAAGATTACACAGGTGATTGTAATGGATAAAAAGAAGTATGCGGGGATGGTGCATGTGCATGATTTGTTGCGGGAGGGGTTGGTATGAAATAACGATACACAAGTTCTCCCGATTTGATCGGGATTCACGTAACACGACTTGGAGTCAACGAGTGATATTACATGAATCGCGTATCATGATAAATTTGTGGAATGAAAATTTAATTTTTTTTGATCTCAGAATTTATAATGCAATACTCAAAAGAGCCAGGAATCGAATTATCGGAATCGTGCATCGTGTTACGTGAATCGTGCATCGTACTATGAAGAAACACCACTACGCAGTGATGATGGCGGGCGGCATCGGCAGCCGCTTTTGGCCGCTCAGCAAAACAAATTATCCCAAACAATTTCTCGATATTCTCGGCACCGGCAAGTCACTCTTGCAGCAGAGTTATGAGCGCCTCCAGCATACTTTCGCTGCAGATCGGATTTTTATCGTCACCAACGCGTCGTATCGTGATATCACCAGGCAGCAACTTCCGGAGCTTAAAGACAGTCACTTGCTTTTGGAGCCAACAAGAAAAAATACAGCACCCTGTATAGCATATGCGGCTCACAAAATTCTTGCAATGGATTCCAATGCCGGCATCGCCATCACTCCCTCAGATCACATTATAACAAATGAAGAAAAATTTTCTGCTGCGTTAAATAAGGGATTGAAGGTGGCGGAGAAGAAGGACATCCTCATCACGCTCGGCATTCGACCCACCCGCCCTGATACCGGCTATGGCTACATTCAATACCTTGAGGAAAAAGAAGAGGATGGATTGTACAAGGTGAAAACTTTTGTGGAGAAACCGCCGCTGGAAATGGCAACCACCTTTTATCAGAGCGGAGATTTTCTTTGGAATGCCGGAATTTTCATTTCAAATGTGCGCACCCTTCTAAATGCGTTCCATCATTATCTTCCTGAAGTGAATGACATTTTTAAGGAAGGAAAAAAATTGTACAACACGCCGGCGGAAAAA
This sequence comes from Chitinophagales bacterium, assembly GCA_035638255.1. Classification (GTDB taxonomy): domain Bacteria; phylum Bacteroidota; class Bacteroidia; order Chitinophagales; family UBA10324; genus DASRAJ01. The sequence continues at coordinate 1,911 of DASRAJ010000140.1, read as the reverse complement.
GATTTCGTAAGCAAGGCTTACACCCTCTGTCCCAATGTGAGCATTGACAATGCCATTATGGAGAAGGCAAAAAATGTTTCTGTGATTCCTGCAAAATTTGGGTGGAGTGATTTGGGAACGTGGGCTTCATTGTACGAAGCATACCAAAAAGATTATTGGGGCAATGCGGTAAGCGGCAAGAACGTGATGATCTATGATTCATCGAATTGCATGGTTATGGTGCCGGACAAAAAACTTGTGGTGCTCGAAGGATTGGAAGATTTTATCGTGGTTGAAACTGAAGACGTGCTGCTCATCTGCCGTAAAGATCAGGAGCAGAAGATCAAGGAGATTGTGATGGATATTAAGATGAAGAATGGGGAGAAGTATTTGTAAAGGTGCTTCGTCGAAGTTGCAATCAACCTTAAAACAGCAAGACGATGCAAAGAATCTTAACGACTTTTATTTTACTTCCTCTGTTTTGTTTCTCACAGAAACAACAAAACATTTGGTATTTCGGCGACCATGCAGGAGTGGATTTTAACAGCGGAATTCCTGTGGCTCTTACCAATGGACAGACATATCTTTTAGACGGACATGCGGAAGGCACAGCCGTTATTTGCGATAGCTCGGGATCTCTTTTATTCTATACAAATGGTGATAAGATTTGGAATAGAAATCAGCAAATAATGCTGAATGGAGATAGTTTACTTTCCTCATTCTCTTCAACACAATCCTCTTTAATTATTCCAAAACCAGGCAGCGATAATTTATTTTATCTTTTTACTACCGATGCATTCTATATTCATAACCTTCAATATGGTTTCCGGTATTCAACTATTGACATGTGTTTGGATAACAGTTTAGGTGGGGTTATCCCGGAAAGCAAGAATATTTTATTGTTGGATACTGTATGTGAAAAGTTAACAGCAATAAGGCATGGCTACGGAACTGATTATTGGGTAATGGTTCATAAGTATTTTTCTGACGCATTTTATGCTTACCGTTTTACGAGCAGTGGAATAGATGATACAGTGATAACGCATATTGGTTCCGTTCATCATGATAATTGTATTCCCGTTGGTCCGAATCCTACTGTAGCAGCTATAGGCTATATGAAAGCATCACCCAACGGAAAAAAATTAGCATTGGTGACAGTAAATACTTGTGATAACATAAAAGAGCTATTCGATTTTAATGATAGCTCAGGCGTAGTGTCAAACTTCATTGATCTGGATTTGCAAGTGGACACTTTTGGTGGATACGGGCTCTCATTTTCTCCCGACAACTCAAAGTTGTATTTCACCGATACAAAAAATGTTTTTCAATATGATTTAAACGCCGGAAGCGGAAACCCTGATTCAATCAGAAGTTCAAAAACCCAGGTATCTCCTTTTACATTCTACACAAACGACGCATCGGACGCGTTGCAAATTGGACCTGATGGTAAAATATATGTTGCTCGCGGAGGTAAATCTTTTCTTGCAGTTATCAATAATCCTAATCAATCAGGTCTTAGCTGTAATTTTCAAGATAGTGCTGTGTCGCTCAACAATGAAACGTGCAATCTCGGACTTCCGAACTTAATAGACAGCTACTCATATTCGAATTCAACCATTAAGTGCCCATCGGGAGTTTATGAGATTGAAAACCAAGACAACTATTTTATCTATCCGAATCCGTTTTGTCAATATGCAATTTTAGAATTTAAAAACCCGAAAAATGAAAAACACAATTTGTCAGTTTATCCCAGATTTTGCAGTTGAAAACTAAATGAAGTAAAACTAAGAATGGAATCAGAGATTTGACGGGTAAGAAAACCTTACCATGCAAATACAATATAGTGACAAGCAAGTAACGCCCTGGGGCGGGGTGATCCTGATGAAACAAATGATGGATCGCACAGGCATCAAGAATCAACTTGAGCAGGTT
>DASRAJ010000139.1:0-29050 GCA_035638255.1 Chitinophagales bacterium | reverse complement strand
CATCAGTGGATTCCGTAACAGCAAAAATATCATCACCTTGCGATCCTCCGAGTGCTCTCGACCATTGCAGGTTACCGGATGAATCCAGTTTAATCACCCATCCATCTCTATAGCCATGGGCGCCTGTTACATAACCATCATGCGAAATGGTGGAGCCTACAACCACATACCCGTGATCGGTAGCTTGTTCAGCGGCATACGGCGCATCATAATCGGTGCCGCCATAAGATCTTTCCCATTGAATATTACCGGAAGCATCTATCTTAACTTCCCAGAAATCATGATCTCCCTGATTGTCGGAGACATCACCATTTTTAGATAGTGAGTTATTGGCCAAAAAGTAGCCGCCATCAGCCGTCTGTTTTATTGCCCAGCCAAGGTCCGCTCCTCTTCCACCATAGCAATGCTGCCATTGAATAGTTCCGGAAGCATCAGCTTTCACTACCCACACATCGGCAATGCCGTGGTTGTCGATTACATCACCATCATTTGAATATGCTCCGGCAGCGAAAATAAAACCACCATCGTCAGTTAATTCAAGTGAGCGGGTGAAATCATCACCCGAACCGCCAAAACATTTTTCCCACTGAAGAGTTGGTGGAGATTGTGCGAATGATGCGTGAATGAAAAATACAAGAAACGAGAAAAGTAGTAGTTGTGATTTCATGATTTAGGGGTTTTTAGATGATGAAAAAATGCAATTTAGATTTCACTGTTTGTTTATTTTTTATTTGAGTTCCCCGGGAATCAGGATTGATCGGGAGGCGTTTACAATTTTCTTAAGTTGAATTAGCGTTAAGGATGTTTATCAACTTCATCAATGACTTTCTTTATCATGAATTTTTTTAACTAAGGAGTTATTAGCCAGATGATTTTAATGTTCGGTGTTTTATAGAAATTACCTTAGGAACTGTTTGCCTGCAAGACTCCGGGAGGAAATGAACTAGAAATTCTGCTACCTACCAAAACCCTTCGACAGACCAGGGTGACAGTGCGCGGAGGTCAAGTTTAGAGCCTGTCGACCTGTCCCGACCCGATGCATCGGGATTCAGCAAACACTGGAGCAGCAAATTATTTCAAATATTTCCTAACAGCTTCTTATTGGACTCTCCTCACCGCCGAAAGTCTGAGGCAAGGCCCAAGCACAGTTGACCTGGGCCTTTGCGGTTCGACTTAATTATTGTTATTACTGCACAATCAGCTTTTGATTTGATTCGAAAGAAGTTGTTGGATCAATTCCTGAATCAGAAATCATTTTCACGAGATAAACTCCTTTTGAAAAATGGGTGGTGTTGAGCAGCAGTGAATGATCACCGGGCTCGACATTATCATTCAGCACTGTTTCAATTTCTTTCCCACTCAGGTCATACACCAATATATATACATGAGATGGTGCCGGGATGGCGAAGTGAATGCTGGCAAAGTCTTCAGCAGGATTAGGATAAATACTAAGCTGGAAATTATCAGCAGTCATGCTCCCCGCTTCCTTAAAGATCTTGGTAACAAATTTTGAGGAAAAAGAATATGATGAAGACGAATTCTGGCTGCTACAGTTTTCACTAATCTGCCATTCATAGTGGCTCGCCGGGGAGAGACCGGTTAATGGATATGAAGTTTTGGTTCCGTCAGGGATCGTTTTATATTTCCATATATCCGATGAAGTGAGCTTATATCGAATGCCGAACCCGGAAGGTGCTCCAACAATATTCCATCTCAGGGTTGCAGTGGTTGTTGTGATGTCAGTAGTGAAAAGATTTATAGGAGTATCAAACGAAGACGCACCTACCTGAACCTGGTTGGATGTCGCAGCGCAACCACCTGCATCAGTAACGGTGACGGTATAGATGCCTGCGGTCAATCCGATTATATCCTGTGTTGTTGCTCCGTTTGACCAATGGTAAGTGTACGGAGATGTGCCTCCTGAAGCCGTTAGATCAATGCTACCGTTATTGCCGGCGCATGTTTGGTCATTAACAGCAGTTGATAGTAAGAAATTGCAGGCGGGAGAAGAAAGTTTTACAACCCAAATATCATCGCCTCCGTGATTTCCTGATACATCGCCATCATTTGATTCAGTGTAGCCGCCGAGATAGTAATTTCCGGCGCCGTCATAATCAAAAACATAACCATAATCTTCAAGTGAGCCTCCCACACTTTTCTGCCATTGAATATTTCGTGATGAATCCAGCTTTGCTATCCAATAATCCAGATCACCATGATTCACGGTTACATCACCATCTGATGAACCTGTAGCGCCCATTACTAAATACCCTCCATCGTCGGTTGGCTCAATCCATCTTCCATAATCATCGCCCGAACCTCCCAAACATTTTTGCCATTGCAATATCCCTGTAGAATTTATTTTGAAGACCCAGATATCATCCTGGGTTCCATGATCACCGGAAACATCACCGTCATTCGACCTGGTATGTCCACTCACAACATATCCACCATCAGGAGTTTGCTCAATATACTTTGCCTCATCAGCCTGGGCTCCCCCATAGCAATGCTGCCATTGAATGATTCCGGCACCATTTAACTTCACTAACCAGACATCTTCAGTTCCGTGGTTGCCGCTCACGTTACCATCGTTCGAATAGGTGCCTCCGGCCACAATATATCCGCCATCAGAGGATTCCGAAACAGCAAAAATATCATCACCTTGCGTACCACCAAGTGCTCTCTGCCATTGAAGGTTACCGGATGAATCCAGTTTAATCACCCATCCATCTCTAAAGCCATGGGCACCTGTTACATTACCATCATTTGACTCGGAGGAACCTACAACCATGTACCCATGATCAGTAGTTTGTTCAGCGGCATACGGCGCATCATAATCGGAGCCGCCATAAGATTTTTCCCATTGAATATTACCGGAAGCATCTGTCTTTACTTCCCAGAAATCATGACTTCCGTGATTGCCGGTGACATCACCATTTTTAGATAGTGAGTTATTGGCCAAAAAATAGCCACCGTCAGCCGTCTGTTTTATTGCCCATCCAAGGTCGGCTCCTTTTCCTCCATAGCATTTCTGCCATTGAATAGTTCCATTTGCATCTGCTTTCACTAGCCACACATCAGCAATACCATGGTTGCCGGTTACATCACCATCACTTGAATATACTCCGGCAGAAAAAATAAAACCACCATCGTTAGTTAGTTCAAGTGAGCGGGTGAAATCATCCCCCGAACCGCCCATACATTTTTCCCACTGAAGAGCAGGCGGAGATTGTGCGAATGATGCGTGAATGAAAAATACAAGAAACGAGAAAAGTGGTAGTTGTGATTTCATGATTTAGGGGTTTTTAGATGATGAAAAAATGTAACTCGGATTTCACTGTTTGTTTTTATTTCATATTTGAGTTCTGCGAATCCCTATGGATCGGGACGCTTTTACAATTATCTTAAGTTGAATTGGTGATGGTGATGTTCATCAACCTCGTCAATGATCTTCTTAATCGTGAATTTTTTATCTCAAGAAATTATTAGCCATCTGATTTTAAGGTTCGGGGTTATAGAAATTACTTTTGGAGTCTTATCTGCAGGACTCCGTCTGGAAATGAACTAAAAACTCTGCTGTACCACAAAACCCTTTGACAAGCTCAGGGAGAGAGCTCGCGCGGGGTCATCTTAAGCCTGTCCACCTGTCCCGTCCCGATGCATCAGGATTCGGGAAACATTAGGGCAGCAAATTGCTTCAAAAATTTCCTCTCGTAGTCCTGAGGACAAACAGATTCTTAATGAAATTCTCCTTACTTCTTAAGCGTATTGAATTGGAATGGTGAATTCTGACTATTCAAATTGGTCGGTGACTCTGATGGGCTGCTTTCTACTTTATTGTAAATTATTTTAATTAGAGTTTGGATTTTTCACGACGTAGCATATAAAAAATGTGCCAAGAAACAGGAGATATTTCTCAGGAGATTTTAGGATAATATGTGTGGGGTTCACAAGCTGCTGGTTCTGTCTTACTCAATGCTCACGCAAAAAACATCAGCGGCAAAGTTTAAGCAAAGCCCTGAGCACAGTTGACCTGTACCTTTACGTAACCAACTTCAGCTCTGTAAAGAAGGAGGGCAGTCATTTACCCGATACATTACAATTACCGGGTCATTGAGAAGAAACTGCTGTAGACTTTTGCTCTTCATATCTTATGCAAAAGAACAGGACTATAAAAATTAATCCACCAATGGTTACCAACTTCAAATGTTGTGTAATCAAATTTAGCTCTCTCCCAATAATTCCATCTGTGGTGAGAACCATCAGGAAAAAAGCCAGGGTACAAAGAAGTATTTGATATGGTTTCGGTTTGCAGGCAATTAAATAATGAATAACATAAATTATAAGAGGAGTCATGAATACAAAAGCATGCTTCTGCTGCATCGGGAAAATCAATGGAATGCTCGCAAGCAGATAGCTAAGTTCTGCTGCTTCAACCTTATTGTTTGTATTCCCCGAAAAAAACTTTGATCCGGGTATGAATAAAAACGCAATTATCAAAATCCCAATGGCTGTGTAGATAATGATGACGATTTCTTTTATTGTGAGATCATTAAAGCTAAAGAAGGAATGCAAAAACGAAGAGGCCGCAACAAACCACGAAGGAATGGCGGTGTACAAATCGTGAGTTTTTGACATGGTCGGATTGCTGGATGCTATGTTCACAGAAACTTTAAAAGGGTTAATTACTTGTATCCATTGATCATATAAACTTAGGTTATAGCTCCAGCGCCCGGAAAGAAAGGGGAGAAACATAAGAATCACGACCCACATTAGAAAGAGTGTAAGCGCTTTAAAATTTCTTTTGTAGATTAGATACGGAATAAAAATAACAGAGAAGGTTTTGATAAATAAACCTGCTGCTAACAAAACCGTCCCGATTATTTGATTGCTTCCTTTTATTTGATGCCATCCTTCAACCATGCTCCAGAGCAGGAATACCGTAACGTTGCCAAGGTCGAAGTCATATAGCAAAAACCGGAGGACAAATAAATAGGAGAGAAGCAAGATGGTCGCTTTCTTTTTGTCAGGGAGGGTTTTATAGCTCAACATGTTTGCAATGATAATAAATGTGCGATACAGGAGCATTAGCTTAACAGCATCCCAGAGAAGCAGTGATATCTGAAAAGGCAAAAAAGTTAAAGGCACCATGGCGAAGACAAATAGTGGTGAGTATAGATAGAAGACTGCGCCAATATCATATTGAGGAATCCATACATTGTATAACGGTTGCCCGGATTTATAAAGAGAAGATGCTTTCATGTACATCATCCAATCCATACCCGGCTTATCAAGGAAATTGATGGAGATGGCAATCACCAGTGAAAGGAGAATTAGGCCTCGTATAAAATTAAAGGTGTATATACCCTTTAAAAAGATAACTCTCTTATTCATTTCAGGACTGTTAAGTTTGAAGCAAAGCCCTAAGCGCAGTTGGCTTGTTCCTTTTGTCTATAGGGCATCTCTAAAAACCTACCACTAATCCTTTTCCCTCAGGAGAAGGAATCAGGATGAGGAAATAAAATGAAGATTTTTAGAGATACCCTATAAGCTTAGCACGACCTTCATTTCTCCCTAGAACTTCAACCCCAGCTTCGCAAATAAAAACGTCCCGTCAAATCCCATTTGAACTGCATCCCATGCGCCCCCACTTTCTGTCTCATACGGATCGTAGTGATCAGGATAGGCATTGGTTAAATTCACGGCCCCTATATTTAAGGAAATATTGCTGCTGATGTTGTAACCGAGTGTTAGGTCAACTGTAAATTTTGTACCGTACTCGTAGGGCTTGGGATCGTAATCATAAAACTTTAGTCCCGCCCATTCATTCAAATGAAGAACGGCACTGAATTTTTGGTGACGCCAGGCGATTCCTAAATTCATTTTTGTTGGCGGCGCTGAGTTCACTAAGAATGCACTGTCACGCGGACCAAAGTATGAGTCTTGCTTTCCTTCGAGTAGCTTGTTGGTTTTCACTTCATCTACCGCCATGTGGTTTATATTGCCAACATAAGTGAATGTGAGCCGGTCATTGTCACCGAGTTTCACAGAATAGTTAAGCACAATGTCAACTCCATAGGTCGTAGTGTTCACTGCATTGGTGAAGAACTGTGCTGCAGTAACTCCTAACGAATCCAAAGCGGGGCCAATGATCGAATCTTCATCAGAAAAAGTACCGGTGAGCACAATGCGGTCATTGATCTTCACATAATATCCGTCAATGGTTGCCGAAAAACCATTCACCGGGTTCAGTGTAAATCCCAAACTTCCTGTGACAGCCCTCTCTTGTTTCAAAGCAGGAATGCCGAGGGCATGTGCAATATCGCTGGTGTTATTGGCGATCACGGCGTCGAAAATTTTTCCGTTCTGTACATTAGTAAAGGTTTGGTTGTAATAAATCTGCGCAAGAGAAGGAGCGCGGAATCCTGTGCTCACTGAGCCTCTGATCGCAAACTTATCATTCAGCGCTAAGCGTGTTGCGAACTTTCCGTTGATCGTGCTTCCGAAGTCGCTGTAGTTTTCTGCGCGAAGAGCAACATCGAACATGAAATTTTTTGTGAGGTTTAATTCAAGATCAGCGTATCCTCCAATATTGGTTCTGCTTTCATCCACTTCATTTGCAGGACGGAAACCCGGGAATCCCTGCGAGCCGCCCGGACGATTGGTAGTGTCAATCTCGCCCGTGAAAATTCCCTGGTCATCAAAAACAGAATCAATGCTGAAGATCACCGGTCCGTACGTTTGCCATGATCCTTCTTCACCTGCGAAGATTTGATAATTCTCAGACCGGAATTCTCCGCCGAAAGCGATGTTCATTCCACTTAAAACATTTTTATTGAAGCGGCTCACATCAAGCGTCACTGTATTTTCTGAAAGCTGTGTGCCTCCATCATCGAAGTGAGTAGGTGATGCACCTTCAAGTGAGGCATTCAAGGTGTGATCACCATAGAAATGAAATTTGTTGGAGCCGTAAGCATCGCTCAGATCAAATTTCCAATCACCCAACTTTGTGCGTATACCGGCCGCCGCTGCAAGGTCACCGATCTTTGATTGAATGATGGGATCGAAACCATCCGGATAAATGCTGAGGACGTTTCTTTCTGATTCAGGAGAGCGGGTGAAAGCGTAGGCATCGGTTGTTCGATAGCTGTATCCTCCGAAAGCATATACATCGGTTTTTTCGCTGAAAGGAATTTCGAGATTCGCCATTCCTTCATAGTTGTCGGCCGATGCATCCCCGTATTGATTGCGCACATCATTGGGATGATGATACCATGCAGTGTCAGTATTCGCGCGGTTTGTGAAGCCATGTTTCAGGTAGTCGAAAGAAAAATTCAGGTATCCCTTACTTCCAATTTTAAAACCATAGTTGACACCAAGCAGCGCTTGTCCTCCATCAAATGTTTTATCATCCGGCCGGTATTTAGCGAGGTTCGTGCCACCTTCGATGTTGCCTGTGAATTCGCCGGTTGATTGTTTCAAAACAATATTGATGACTCCGGCAATGGCATCGGATCCGTATTGGGCAGAAGCACCATCGCGCAAAATTTCAATGTGATCAATGGAAGAAATCGGAATTGCATTGAGATCTGTTCCCGTGTTACCACGTCCGCGAGTTCCGTAAATATTGATGAGTGAAGATTGATGCTGTCGCTTTCCATTGATGAGCACGAGTGTTTGATCAGGACCTAATCCGCGCAATGTGGCAGGATCAACATGATCGGCGCCATCAGAACCCGATTGTTTGTTCGCATTGAAAGAAGGAGCCAGGTAATGAAGAAGCTGGTTCACATCCAACTGCCCCATTTCATTCGAGATTTTTTTCAGGTCAATGTAATCCACCGGAACAGGAGTGTTGGTGATGGAGCGATTGAGGGAGCGGCTGCCCACCACCTCTACGACAGCAAGTTCCGTGCTGGCATCTTTCATGGTGATGTTCATGGCGCCCGCCGCGCTCACGACAATTTCCTGCGGAGCAAACCCCACGTAGGTCAATAGCAGTGTGGCAGGTAAAGATCTTGCCGTGATGGAATAGTTTCCTTCCTCATCAGAATAGGTTCCGTTGTTGGTCCCTTTTTCAGCAACCGTGACACCAACAAGCGGCTGGTTATTGCTGTCGGTAATTTTTCCACTGATGATTGTTTGCGCGAATAGCAACGCGGGTAATGCTGCGATGCAGAGTATGAGTAAAAGTTTTTTCATGAGGATAGTGATTTGAAGAAGGAAAGGTGAGAAGAAATTTCTTGAAAGTTGATTGGCAGGTGAAGTTTTTTTAAACACTTAACGAGTCTGTCAAAAACAGGCTCACTCCCGGTCCGTCCTTGCGCTATTTCTTAACTAAAGGAAGAACCCCTCTCTCAAAAGAACCCGATCTCAAAATAGTTTCCGCTTGAAGCGATACACGTAAAGAAAAAATCAAAGAGTGAGTTTTTAATTCGGACAGTTCACGTTGCATCTGTTTAATTCTTTCTTCCCAAAATCATTTTCCGCCTTCATCATGAATTAGATTTACCAAAACATACATACCACACCTGATGAAAGACGACCGTAAGATTTTCGTGCTCGACACCTCTGTAATTATATATGATTACAATGCGATTAAAAATTTCAAGGAGCACGACCTCGTAATACCCATTACCGTTTTAGAAGAACTCGATCAGTTCAAGAAAGGAGATGATGATAAGAACTTCGCGGCGCGCGAATTTATCCGGTACATTGATCAAGCGAGCGGGAGTGAAACGCTGCAGGATTGGACGCACATCAATGGACGAACTCACGGATTGTTCAAGATCGCGATGGGAAATCCGAATGGCATTGACGTAGATAAGGTTTTTGGCGAGGTAAAACCCGATCATAAAATTCTGAATGCTGCACTTCGCATTCAGAAAGAAAACCCTGACCGCAAGGTGGTGCTTGTTTCAAAGGATATCAACCTTCGCATAAAAGCAAAGGCGCTGAACCTCACCGCTGAGGATTATCAAACCGGGAAGATCAAAAATGCTGATGAACTCTATACCGGAAAAACAGTGATGGATAAAGTTCCTGATGCTGTGCTGAATGAACTGTACACGAATGGCGAGTGCCGCGCTTCATTGCTCTTCAAAAAGATTCATCCGATTGCCAATCATTTTTATTTGCTCAATCATGATGGGAAAACTTTGATTGCTTCTTACAATGCTTCCACACAAAAGATGGAGTTAGCAAAGAAGCGCTCATGCTTTCATATTATGCCGCGCAACGCAGAGCAGATTTGTGCGATTGAAGCGATTCTTAATCCGAACATAAGTTTGGTTACGCTGCAAGGTGTGGCGGGAACAGGAAAAACTTTATTATCTCTCGCAGGTGCACTCGAGCAGCGACGGAATTTTCACCAGATATATCTCGCACGCCCGATTGTTCCGCTCAGTAACAAAGACATCGGTTATTTACCCGGCGACATCAAAAGCAAACTAAATCCTTACATGGAGCCCCTGTGGGACAATCTTAAGTATATCAAGAATCAATTCAGCGAGCGTGACAAGGAATGGAAGCAAATTCATGAAATGGTGGAGAATGAAAAGATCGTAGTGTGCCCGCTTGCTTATATCCGCGGCAGAACTTTCGCTAACATCTTCTATATTGTGGATGAAGCACAAAATCTCACACCGCATGAAGTAAAAGCGATTGTTACACGGATTGGAGACAACAGTAAAATTATTTTTACCGGAGATATTCATCAAATAGATACTCCTTATTTGGACTCACGAAGCAATGGGTTAAGTTATTTGATGCAACGATTCAGGGGAAATCCGGTTCACGCTCACATCACCTTAGAGAAAGGAGAGCGCAGTTTGCTTGCTAACCTGGCAAATGAACTTCTGTAAATGCGACTCATAAATTGAGGACTATTTTTTTCTGGTTTTATTTGATTCGTGGCCACTTTTCATCCCAAATTCTTGCTCATCATTGAAGCTGCCTTCATCCATTCATGCATCTATTTTTTACTGCCGAGACACTCTCATACAACATTATCCATCAGTGATTCCAGAGAATAATCCGACTTGGGGACAACAATCTTGTCGCAAGCAGAAGAAGAGTCCTGATAGGCAATGATGCAAGCATGGAATATTCAGAGAGGAAATTTTTCCATCAAAAATATTTTCCTGAAAAGAAGTGACATCGTCATTTTCCGTGATATATTCAACGCCTGATTTCGTGCTGTTTGGATTTTCTTCACTCCCCGCCAAAGCGCCCGATGCCGTTCAACAATAAGTCCGATTCATCTTCACCGGAAAATTATTCTGACGAAAGTGCGTCCCAACCAAATTCCTCTCAGACGTCAGGAAAACAGAAGGACAATCAATCCTTCAACATTCAGATCCCATCCATTAGTTTACCCAAAGGCGGTGGTGCTTTAAAAGGCATTGATGAAAAATTCCAGGTCAATGCTGCCAACGGTACTACAGTATTTAATCTCCCGCTGCCGTTTTCAAAATCACGCAGTGCTTTCGGTCCTTCGCTTGGTTTGAGTTACAACTCCGGTGCGGGCAACAGTGTATTTGGTTTGGGATGGAGTTGTGATGTGCCTTGCATTCAACGCAAGACAGATAAAAAACTTCCTCAATACCGGGACAAAGAAGAGAGCGACACTTTTCTTTTTGCTGGCGCTGAAGATTTGGTTCCCTTTCTCACACAGCAAGGTGATGATTGGATTGGAGATGATGTTACCGCTGAAGTGAAACGTTATCGTCCGAGAGTGGAAGGATTATTTGCCCGCATTGAAAAAATAGAAAAGGACGATTCGCTGTACTGGAAAGTAACAACCAAAGAAAACGTTGTCACCTTTTTCGGAAGAACAGAACTCACTCGCATTTCAGATCCAAATATTACCGATCCAAAAGATTATTCAAGAATTTTCAAATGGCTGCCCGACTTTAGTTATGACGACAAAGGCAACTGCATGGAGTTTGAATATGTTGAAGAAGATTTAGCGAATGTTCCATTGCAGGTAAATGAAAAAAACCGCCTAAATGGAATTGCTCTTTTCACCAACAAATATTTGAAGCGCATTAAATACGGAAACAAGAATCCGTTTTATGCAGATAAAGATTCTCCTTACAATCCAGCTTCTCCTTCATCTCCTGAGTATTTTTTTGAAACTGTTTTTGATTACGATGATCACGAAGATGCGATACCATCTACTGAGGTGCAACAGGATTGGAGTTGTCGCACCGATCCATTCTCCGATTGCAAAGCAGGATTTGAAATTCGCATCTATCGTTTGTGCAGGCGCATTTTATTCTTCCACAATTTTATTGAACTGGATGGTGAACCAACTCTTGTACGCTCACTGAATTTCTCATACAAACATTTCAAAAATTCTACTGAAGAAAATACTGAAGCCGACTACATCATTGCCATTGAACAAACCGGGTACAAGGGAAATGTAAATGATGGTTACGACAGCAAGTCATTACCGAAATTAGAATTCACTTACAATGAATGGGAGTGGAACACCAATCCCGAAGTTCAGCATGTTTCAGAAGAAAATCTGATTCACGCTCCTGTTGGTATCGGAAATAATTATCAGTGGACTGATTTTTTTGGCGAGGGAATTTCAGGCATTCTCACCGAGCAGGCAGATACATGGTATTACAAAAGCAATTTGGGTGATGGTGATTTTTCCATTGCGCAACCTGTTATGACGAAGCCCAGCCTCAACGGGCTTTCTTCAGGATTACTGCAACTTCAGGATGTAGAAGCTGATGGAAGAAAATTTATTGTAAGCACCGATAAAGCGCTGAATGGCTATTACGAGCAAACGGATGAAGGCGATTGGTATCCGTTCAAGCCATTTGAAAATTCCGTGAACATTGATTTGCAAAATGACAACATAAAATTTCTTGACCTGAATGGTGATGGCATTCCTGAACTGGTGCTGAGTGAAGAGTGTGTGTTCACATGGTATGCATCAAAAGGTACGGAAGGATTTGAAGAAGCCATGCATTCTGCAAAACCATTCGACGAAGAACTTGGACCTGCATTGATTTTTGCCGATCAGCAGCAACGAATTTATCTCGCTGACATGAACGGTGATGGATTAACAGACATTGTCCGCATTAAAAATGGTGAGGTATGTTATTGGAGCAATCTCGGCTATGGAAATTTTGGCGCGAAGGTTACGATGGACAAGGCTCCCGTTTTTGATTCGGCAGAAGATTTCAATCCTGCTTACCTGCATTTGTTTGATGTGTCGGGAACGGGAGTTACCGATTTGGTTTACCTCGGCAAGAATTCTTTCAAAGCATTCTTCAATCTGAGCGGCAATGGATGGAGCGATGCCAATGAGATAGAAAATTTTCCTTCTGTTGAATTGCCCAACACGGTGAACGTAATGGATTTTCTCGGTAACGGAACCGGTTGCATTGTTTGGAGTTCTCCGCTTCCCGGCAACAGCGGTACTGCAATGCGTTACATTGATTTGATGGGAGGAATAAAACCGTACATCGTGTCATCGTATAAAAATAATTTCGGGAAGCAAACAACTGTTGAATACAAAAACTCCACGAAGTTTTACCTCGAAGATAAACTGAATGGCACTCCGTGGATTACCAAACTTCCTTTTCCTGTGCAATGTGTAAGCAAGCTGGAAATTACTGAAGATGTTACGGGTGTACGTTTTACCAATCAGTACAGTTATCATCACGGATATTATGACCATGCAGAACGCGAGTTCCGGGGCTTTGGAAGAGTGGAACAAACCGATACGGAATTTTTTGACGATTACAAAATGAATACAAATCCTGATGGAAGTCATCAGATTGTTGACGCAGATTTTTATCAGCCCCCTGTACTTACCAAAACATGGTATCACACAGGAGCATTTCTCGATAGTAATAAAATTCTTACTCAGTTTAAATCAGAATATTTTGCAAATGAATATGAGCTTCCTGATGCAGTTTTAGATGATGCATGGACTGTCCAGGAGTGGCGTGAAGCCTTGCGTGCATGCAAAGGCATAGTGTTGCGGCAGGAAGTGTATGCGCCTGATGGAAGTGACAAACAAAATAATCCTTATTCAGTTGCTTCACACAATTGCAATATTCAAATGTTGCAACCTGTTGATGAAAGCCCACACGCTGTTTTTCTTGTTACCGAAAGCGAAGCAATCACTTACAGTTATGAGCGCAATACTGCAGACCCGCGCATAGCACATTCGCTGAATATTGTAATTGATACTTATGGAAATATTCTTGAATCAGCGGCAGTTGTCTATGGAAGAAAAGATGGTATTGAAGCTGAATTGCCCGGTGATTTGGCTCTTGATACAGACACAGTAAAACTTGTAAATGATGAGCAGCATAAAATCCACATCATCTATTCAAAAAATAACTTTACTAATTCATTTGAAGAAGATTATGCATATCGTTTGCCTGTTGCTTATGAAAATATTTCTTATGAATTAACCGGACTTCCTTTATCAAGCGGGAATGAATATTTTTTACCTTCTGATTTTCAAGATGTTTTTGTCACTGAGAAAGAAAAGACAGCAGGGAAAAAAGGCGCTGTCGAAATCTCTTATCAATCTGCTGCTGATGGCTCATTTCAAATCAGAAAAATTGAACACGTTCGAATTCTATTTCAGAACGATTTAACTACTGTTGTTCTTCCGCTTGGTACAATTGAATCACTCGGGTTAGGATATGAATCATACAAGTTTGCTTTTACAACTTCTATGCTTGAAGATATTTTTGTTGGACTTGATATTAACACGCCACTAACTGAAGCCGGGTATTTTCATTTTGCTGATGATGCTGACGGTGCAAACGAATTTTGGATTCGTTCAGGAACGGCTGTATTTCCTGCTGATCCTGCAACTCATTTCTATCTTCCTGATAAATTTATTGATCCGCTTGGCAGCGAAACAACAATTACATTTTATAAAAACAGTGATGGCATCAATTATCATTTACTAATTTCAGAAACAGAAGATGCATTGCACAATAAAGTTGCTGTTGAAAAATATGATTTCCGTTTTCTTGCTCCTCAAAAAATGATTGACATCAACGGCAGTGCAAGTGAAGTTGCTTTCGATATACTTGGCTTGGTTGCAGGAATGGCAGTGAGCGGAAAAAACGGTGAAGGAGATAACCTTGATGGTTTTGTTGCTGATTTGGAACCGGATGACATTGGCAAATTTTTCAGCGATCCACAATATCTCGTAGAGACGGAAACTTTTGCGTCTCTAATTCTCGGCAATGCAACAGCACGTTTTGTTTATGATTTTACAAGAACAGCAGTAAGCACCGCTGCTGTTGCGGGCATTGTGCGCGAAAAACATTTGCATCAGTTAACGGGTGCAGAAGAATCAAAACTGCAAATGAGTTTTGAATACACTGATGGCTTCGGAAAAGTAGCCATGAAAAAAGTGCAGGCAGAACCGGGTGAAATAAGACAACTAAAAGATACAGGAGGATTTGAATACGTTTCAATCAACCCGCGTTGGGTTGGAAACGGAAGAACCGTTTTGAATAACAAAGGAAAACCCGTTAAGCAGTATGAGCCATACTTCAGCGGCACACACGAATATGAAACCGAAAATGAAATTGTGGTATGCGGTGTTACACCATTATTGTATTATGATCCTTTAGGGCGTTTGATAAAAACTGTATTGCCTGACGGAACATTTTCAAAAGTTGAATTTGACGGATGGTTTCAAAAAACATTCGATGGAAATGATACGGTGCTTGAAGTTGATAATGCATGGTATGCTGAAAAATCAACCGGCACTGATGAAGAAAAAGATGCAGCCGAAAAAGCAAAGGCACATTATAATACTCCTGCCACAATACATCTCGATTCTCTCGGCAGAAGTTTTTACAGTATTGCACACAATGTGTTTACTGATAGCGCAGGCGGTGAACACATAGAATTTTACGGCTCGTATACCGAACTCGACATTGAAAACAATCCGCGCAAGCTGGTGGATGCGCGCGGCAATGCTGTTATGCAATATAAGTATGACATGCTGGGCAATGTAATCTATCAGCAAAGCATGGATGCGGGCGAGCGATGGTTACTGAATGATTGCATGAATAATCCACTGTACAAATGGGATTCAAAAGAAACTGTCTTTCATTTTCTCTATGATGAAATTCACCGTCCCACACTGGTTGAAGTAACAGAGAAGGACACAGCCACCATTGTTGCAAGAAGAATGGAATACGGTGAGACGCATGCATCGCCAACGAATTACCTGCGCGGCAAAGTGGTAAAAGCTTACGATGGTGCCGGCATTGTTACGAGCGGGAGCTATGATTTCGAAAAGGAAGAATTTGATTTGAATGGAGGGTACGATTTCAAAGGCAATCCTCTAATATCATCGCGACAACTTTGTGGCGAGTATAAAAACACAATTGACTGGACCGATGAATCGCTTGTCAGTATATACGGTGATCCTTACACAACGCAAACAGAATATGATGCGCTGAACCGGCCGATAAGAATTATTACTCCTGACGTAAGCGAATTCACTCCCCTATACAACGAAGCATCACTTTTGGAGACGATGACCGTGAACATTCGCGGAACAAAGGTGCATGAATTCGTCAGTGATATTAATTATAATGAGAAGGGACAACGTGTAGATATATCTTATGGTAACGGAACAAAAACATCCTATGAGTATGATGAAAAAACATTTCGCATAAGCCGCATACTCACGACACGGAAGGTTGATGACAAAATAGAAAACTTGCAGGACCTTAATTACACTTATGACTGCGTTGGCAATATCACAATGATTAAAGATGCAGCGCAGAAAAAAGTTTTCTTTAATAACTCTGAAATAGAAGCCAATGGAGATTATACTTATGACGCTGTCTATCGGCTGATCAAAGCAACAGGCAGGGAACATGCAGGTGGGAACCTGCCGGTGAGTGAATACGATCATCATCGCATGTTTCAAACAGTTATTCCCACTGATGATGACAGTGCATTACAGAATTACCAGCAATGTTATGAGTACGATGCCGTGGGTAATATGATGAGGATGATTCACAATGCCGGCGTAGCTCCATTTGCAAACAGGTGGACACGAACCTTCGAATATGAAGAAACTAACAACCTCCTGAAGACAACACAAGTCGGCGCTGATCTTCCCGACTCATACGTGTTCGATGTACACGGCAACATGCTTACCATGCCGCACCTGAAAGCATTGAACTGGAATTTTGAAGATCATCTGCAAAGCATCGAGCGATCATCATCAAATGCTGAAACCAATTTCAACAAAGCATATTATGTGTACGATGGCAGCGGCAACCGTGTAAGAAAAGTTATCACTTATGGTAATAGCGTAACTGAAGAACGCATCTACCTCGGTGCTCTCGAAATCTTTACTCAATCAAGCGGTGATTCAATTTCTGT
Source organism: Chitinophagales bacterium (assembly GCA_035638255.1). Lineage (GTDB taxonomy): Bacteria > Bacteroidota > Bacteroidia > Chitinophagales > UBA10324 > DASRAJ01. The sequence continues at coordinate 12,643 of DASRAJ010000139.1, read as the reverse complement.
TCGCAGGGAAACCTTGCATGTGATGGACGATAAGAGAAGGATTGCCATGGTGGATACAAAAACAATTGACGATAATGCTGAGGTTGAAGAATCACTCATTCGCTATCAATACGACAATCATCTTGGCACTGCCTGCATTGAACTGGATGATGATGCGAACATTATCAGCTATGAGGAATATTATCCTTTCGGTAGCACGACTTACCAATGCGTAACAACTGATATTGAAGTGCCTCCAAAACGATACCGCTACACGGGCAAAGAGCGTGATGAAGAAAGTGGATTGTATTATCATGGGGCGAGGTACTATGCACCGTGGTTGGCGAGATGGACGGCGGCGGATCCGATTGGAGTGGGAGATGGTTGGAATATTTACCAAATAGTAAAAAGCAACCCGATAAATAGGATTGATCGAAGCGGAAATGCCTCTCCCGGTATTGCGGAGATTGAACATGAACGAAATGAGCATGAGCAATGGCTTAGGGATCCAAATAGTCCTGGCCATTTGGCGATTCAATCAATTGGTGATGGAGATATCATGGGAGGATCTGGCGCTGCCACTTTAGGCGCAATGATTACCCATTACTTTGTATTACACGATGCTGAGCCAACACCTGAAGATGCAGCGGCACTTGCAATGAGTTTTAAGGGTGCTGTTTATCACTACGTAAATACTCAACAACAGTTAAGGACCCAAACTAAATTACCTAACACGCCTGATGTCGACGACGTGCGTAGTGCTTCGCCACCCTCTAATCAAGTATCTCAAGTAGGTCCCTCTAATACCGAGGATCAATATAGAACTTCGCCATCAGTAAGCCTTCCACCTCCTCCTCCTCCTCCACCACCTTCTGAACCAACTACCCCATCTCCATCGGGGCCACCTCCACCCCTTGGTGAGCCAGTAATAGGTGAACCACCTTCCCCGAACGGCAAGACAACCGCACTACAACGCCCTGCTAAACTTAGTTCAGCAGGAAACCTTTTATATCTTAAACCGACGGTTACTAAGAATGGAACACAAGTGAATAGATGGATGCGTGCCGACCCTGAATCGCCATCGGGAACTGGTAGTCCTCCTAAACTGCAATTAGGAAGAGCACTTGATGAAGCAGCTAAAGACACGGCAACAACCTATGGCCTTAGTACAGATGTTAGGACTCCACTTCCAGGCATGACAACGCCTACTGGCGAGCAAAGTACGGTCATCTGGGATGCAGGATTACCATGGGTGGATGATACGGTTTCGACAAATTATGATTTTAAATTAAGTGCTCAAGCTCCTTTAACCGATAATCAAAGTGCATACATTAATATGTTCGGTTATGGAAATGTAGAAATTCTTTACCCAGGTAATTCATGGCTTTTTCAACCTACTGGTTATGAAAATGGAGAATGTCATTAAATCAAGTTCATATAGGGCATATAAAAAATAGAAATATTACTAATGAACCTTAAACTGGCGCGCGAATGCAGCCGAGGAATACGCGAAGAGGGTTCGCGTGCCAAGGCATACTAAATAGAGTCAACAGTAAAAAATTAAAATTACAACACACTCCATGAAAATCAAACTCAACTCGCTTCAAACAAATATCAACCTGCTAATGATATTTGCTGGCGTGCTGGGGTACGTCATCATCCTGCTGTTGTTTTTCTTTGAGAATATTTTTACGAATGCTCCTGCAATTAATACAAACGGTGAACAGCAAAATCTTTTTTACAACAATCACCCGACTTACCTGCTTTTGCTTGCCAATGCGATGCTGCAGGGTGTAGTTTGGTGTATACTTATTTTCCCGGCCACAGCAATTATTTCAAGAATCAAAAATGAATTTGGAACTGAGTATAGAATATGGCCAACGTTTGTTGTACTGCTTATAGCATTCCTCATTGTTGCCATCACTTCAATAGCATCCATTTCTCATTATCTATCTCCTCCTGCATCGCCCTACAATCACGGAGGTGTCAAGGATTTGCTTTTCATCAGTACGGCTCTCCTTATGGGTCTCTATTTTCTGCTGGGGATTGTAATGGTTGGAAGAAAATGCCTTGATAAAATGGAGCACAGAGATTATGATGTGAGTGATTACAGGCGGCTGCGCGGCTACCAGGATTTGTTGATGAATTTCACCGCGTTAATCCTTACGTTAGGAGTCATCAGCTCAATACTTTTTCACAAAGCATTCATTGAATCGGGCAGCGAAGCAAAACTCTTTCCGCCCGAGTTCTCAATCATGTTTGGGTTTATCAATACGTTGCTGTTGCTGATATTTTATCTGCCTAATTATTTTATCATGCTCGATTATGGTAAGCGCATTATTGAAAATAAATTCCCTATTGAGAATGAGAAGAAGGAAGTCATTCTTGTCAATGTCGAAAATCAAAACAACCTGTCGAAGAGTTTGAAAGTTGATTTAACCGTTACAGAATCCATAAAGAAAACATTGCTCATACTGTCTCCACTACTCAGTGGCTTACTGCCGAAGGTATTGGAGTTGTTTGGTAAATAGTCATTGCTCAATGTAAATACACCACCCACATGAAAAAGCAAACACGCTCAAAGAAAACCACAGCAAAAAAGAAAACCGGTACTCCGGTGAAAGAAGCGGCTGCTGGGGTTAACCCGATTGGCGATCCGATTGAGAACCCTGTGATTGACCTTCCAAATCCGGATGTTGTCTTGGATCCGGTTGAACAACCAATTCAGTTGACCGTAACTTTTTCCGGCACGGTAAAGCACAGCACCGGCAACGCTATTGCTGGATTAACTGTGACAGTTTACCGGCGTGATGTGTTCAGTAAAACACCGCTTGCCACTGCCATCACTGACAGCAATGGAACTTACAGTGCCTACTTCAATCAGCTTGCAGAAACAAACATCGCTTACCAGGTTGAGGTGCTCGACGCAGATGTTACCCTCGCTTCATCCGATGTGTTTTTGAAAATAGCAACCACTAATACTGTGGACTTCACCATCAGTGATCCGAATTACAAGGGCACTCCAAAGTTTTCTCAGCACAGCACGTTGCTTAATGATGTTCTCACTCAAGTGAAAGCGAATGCAGCGACACAGAAACTTTCCACCGGCGATTTGTACCTGATCGCAAACAACAAAGGATGCTCAGCGCAGGATGCCTATCACTGGCTGAAGGCGCAGGAATGCAGTGACAACACGGGCATTGAAGCAGAAGTTTTTTACGGGCTTTTCAAAAGCGGATTGCCTGCAAGCCTGATGCAGCTTGGTTACAAAAAGGGAGATGAAATAAAAAAGGCGCTGCAAGATGCTGCCACAAATAATCACATCTCGGATGATATGTCCGCAAGAGCCGATGACATTGTGCAGCAATGGTACAGCTATGTTGCAAATCGTGCACTCACTGCGAAAGCGGATCAGTTAGACGCATCATTAGGCGATATTCTTTCTATCGTGATTGAAGACAAGGATGTGCATCAGCAGATCATGATGAGTTACCTGAACAATGAAGGCACACTGGAAGACTTCTGGAACAACCTTCCTGCGATTACAGGGAGTGTGTCAATAGCGGATGATGCGAATCTCGTGTTGCGGCTTGCTGCTTTCAACGGGATGCAACCCTACATGACGATGGGCTTGCTCGATGAATCGAAGAAGTACAAGGGAAAAAATTATTTCCGCATCATGGCGCGGTATGATAAATGGAACATGAACAACCACATCAATATCTGGAGTAATCAGTACAAGCAGGAAACGATTGTTCCCAAATTCATAGTTGGTGAAAATGAATCTCAGCGTCGAGTTCAATATGCTGAGGTGCTAACGGATAAGCTGAAGAAACAATTTCCAACGCAGCGACTTCTTGGTGATTTGATGAGGAAACAATCCGCGGCCACAGATACGGTTGCAGGTGCTGCTGCACCGGCAGCAGCAGATGCAGAAAAGACAGCAACCTGGGAAGATGTTTTTGAAACGCCAATGAGTGAGATGATCACATTCCTGCAGCACAATACTGAATTTGAATTTGCAGATGTGGACAGCAAAACTTTCGGTGAAGGAACAACGCTGAATTTGAGCGGCGTAAAAGATGTTTCAAAACTAAAATCGGATGCGGGTCCGATCAAGGTTCTTTTTTCTTATACCACCAACACCGATGCAATCATTACACTGCTTAATGATGACATCATGTACTCCGGCAATATTGTAAGCATGACCAAGAGCGTATGGGTGGCGAACTATGGCAACTTATTCGAATCAGAAGCAGAAGCAGAGAATGCTTATGCAGTTGCTTATACTAACTACTACATGTGCCTTGCTGCTTACGGCATGATTCACCCAGGACTAAACATCTCACTTGCTGCTGTTCCCTCGATAAAAGACAATCCGGCAATGGCCGACTGGCGAACGATGTTCGGAAGCATTGACACGTGCGAGTGCGAGCACTGCATGTCAGTATACAGTCCTTCAGCATACTATGCTGACCTGCTCAGTTTCATCAGGCAGCGCGCCGGGGATGAGGACTCTGACGGAGTAACCCTTCCGTATGCTCAACTCATTCTGCGACGCAACGATCTCCTTCATATTGATCTCTCCTGTGAAAATGCAAACACACCGATGCCGTATGTTGATCTTGTGATTGAGCTGCTGGAGAATTATATCCTGAATTTGCCGGGAAGTTCGGATGCGCCAAAGAGTTACCAGACAAGAGGCACTGCGGCAGAACTTGCTGCTAATCCGCAGCACGTTTACAAAGATTATGATGCGGATGGCAACTTCACCGGATACAATGATTATCTCAATTATGTTGACGCATACGTGCCGTTGAAGTCAGCAGTGTTTCCGCTACCGCTTCCGTTCAACTTTCCACTGGAAGAAGCACGTGTTTACCTTAAACACCTCGGCATTCCGCGTCATGAAATCATGACGACATTCTTTTCGGGAAATGAAACAGAAGCATTCACAAATTATGACATCAACATCGAGCGCTATCAGATTTCACCCGAGGAAGGAAAAATTATTATCGGTGAAACCACCGGTGATGGTGGTGGTGATAACGGTGTATGGAATTTCTATGGATTCAATACCAAAGGAACAGCAATTGAAATTGTAGATCCTCAGAGCCAGGGAACAATGATCTCAATGTCATGGGATGACTATCTTGATGAGACTAACCTGCTTAATCGCAGAGTAGATATTTTCCTTCAACAAACGAAGCTTACCTACAAAGAGCTGCTCACATTACTTGAATGCAATTTCATCAATCCTTTTATTGCGGACGGTATCCGCGCCATCACTACGCAGGCAATCTCAGGAGATAATGCAACCTGTCAACTTGATGAATTGAAGTTGAACGGAATGACTGAAGACCATCTGAAAAAAATTCACTGCTTCATTCGGCTGTGGAGGAAACTGAATTGGGATATGTGGGATCTCGACCGCGCACTCATGGTATTTCATACCCCCGAACTGAACAGTGGCGATCTCAAGATCGCTCCGAATGGTGAGGACCTGAATAAGGTAACACAGGCAAACCGCCTGCATCAATTGCTTCATCTGCCGCTTGAGGTGGTTCTATCATTCTGGTCAAACATTTCTTACGCATCCTACACCGATTATTTCAAAGATGATTATCCGGAAATTCCCTCCTTGTACGAAAAGTTGTTTTTGAATAAAGCAGTGATTGGTGAATTGGATGGTGAATTCGCGATTGATAAAATAAATGATGCAGTCGCAGAATTTATCAAGAGCGTTGACGGAACAATTGATCATACCCCGACAATTTTTTCAGCATTGCAAATCAGTGCTGATGATCTTGAACTATTGGCTGCAGCATTAAAACTTGATTGGCTGTTACTCCCAATACAGGGAATACCGCTTTCCGCTTTAGTCCAGTTAAACCCAAGCGATGGACTTTATGGTTTGCTAACTGTCAAAAATCTTTCCTCGCTTCATCGTTATGCAGTGCTCGCACGAAAACTGAATTATGAGATTGCAGATTTCCTTTTGGTGCTGGAACTTACCGGAATGGCAGGCGGGTTAACAGGATTGAACGAAGAGTATGAAGGAACTCCGGATTTGTTTGCCGATCCGAAAACTACTTTTGAATTTCTGCGGAAAGAAAAATTACTGAAAGCGTCGGGCTTCTCTCTTGATGAAGTGAATTACCTGCTTCATCATGTTTATACAGATGAAAGCGGTGTGGCACTTACCGATGATAAAATAGGTGTATTCCTCTCTGCACTTCGTGCGGCTTTACGAGCCAACGAAACTGTTACTGATGAAGAACAAAAAAATACCATCGCCCAGAAATTCGCAGAGGAATTAGGAATTACAACTACTGCATCACAACTGCTTTTGGTAGAATATATCTATAGCACTTTTGATGAAGCAAATCCCAAAAAAATAGTTGATGATTTCTGGGTTGATGATTTTTCCGCATCGGATTTTTTGAAGATTTATTATGATGAAGACGGCATAACTCCAACCGAACCGGAGTTTGAACGAAGTGTGGATGGCAGCACATCTATTGATGTTCTTTTTGACGATTATATCAAACTTTGGAAAATAGCTCAGTTCATTACCCGCTTGATTTTATCCGATACAGATCTTGAATTCGCTCTCAAAAATAGTGCAGTCATCGGATGCATTGACTTCGATACAATTCCTGTTACAGCGGATTCACCTGGAATTGACTTTTCAAAATTTGAAATGCTGATTCAATTGATTACTGCGCGTGATGTGCTGCCTGCTGGCACTCCCGATTTTTTTGATATAATTAATCTTTCGTCACCAGATGAGTGGATGACGCAACTCATGGCGCGAATAGGTTGGGAATTGGACGATGATGGAAATATTCCAGAGCCCTTCATTACCATTCGCACACTGCTTGATGTTTGTTTTTCGGATAACCTTCAAAATGGTTATTCAATCATCAGAACATTGCAATGCCTGAAAACGTTTGACAAGCTCGGTTTGGATGTCGAAATCGTTAATGAGCTTGTTGACATCGCTAATGAAGTTGACAACACCACTTCAGAAGCCGTGAAGAATGCAGCGAAGGCAAAACATGATGAAGCAAGCTGGTTCAAAGTGGCCAAGCCGTTGCGAGATCAGCTTCGCGAAAAGCAGCGTGAAGCTTTGGTTGCATACGTGCTCGTACATACGGATACATCCGGCGACATGCAAAAGACCTGGCGAAACTCTGATGAGATGTATGAATACTTCCTCATTGATCCGGAGATGAAACCGATCAACATGACTTCCCGGCTTAAGCAGGCGATCTGTTCCGTGCAACTTTTTATTGACCGGGTGCTGCTCGGGGTCGAGCATAAAGGAAACGATCCATCCGGTACGACCTTGTCAATTGCAGAAGAGCAGGAAGATGAATGGAAGACGTGGCGCAAGCTCTACCGCGTATGGGAAGCCAACCGGAAAATTTTTCTCTATCCGGAGAATTGGCTGGAGCCGGAACTTCGGGACAACAAATCGCCACTCTTCAAAGAACTCGAAAGCCAGTTATTGCAAAATGAACTGAGTGATGAAAATGTAGAAGATGCTTTTCTCGCCTACCTTGAAAAGCTCGACGAAGTGGCGCGGCTCGAGATCGTGGGGTTATATCACCAAACGGAAAACACCGGTGATGATGATGCCACAGATGATGAAGATGAGGTTGACATTGTGCATGTGTTTGGAAGAACTTACAGCAACCCGCACAAATATTTCTACCGCAAACTGGAAGAAGGCGAGTGGTCTGCATGGGAAGCCATGGAAATTGACATTGACAGCAACCACATTGCTCCGGTAATCTTCAATCGCAGGTTGTGTTTGTTCTGGTTGTTTTGGCTGGAACAATCGGAGGAAGCAAGCAGTGGTGATAATCCACCACCTCCCGCAAGATATTGGCAAATTCAATTGGCATGGAGTGAGTATAAGAATGGAAAGTGGACGGGGAAAAAGTTATCTGAAGAATCAATTGAGTCTACCCACTTTGACTTTCAAACTTCTGAAGAAGAAGACACCTCAATTTCAGTGTTACTGACCAAGTACAGAAAAAATATTTTCCTATACACCGGAATTAGTAACGAAAAACTTCAATTCGCTTTATTAAAGGTTGACTCTGATGTTACTGGTGATTTTTATGATGGAAGTAATGAAGGTGATAGGGTTGACGCCTACTTCAGTTTGTCTAACCTTAGTGAGAATCCAAACGTTAGTTATGAATATGCAAATCGCCCTCCTTATTTCGCTCCCGATGGGACAAAGCTTGATAAAATGATGTTCACGGAGGATTCTGACAATAACGCCCCCGGTTCTATTTTTTACAGCTACGACAATTCAAATGATCCTTATGTTCTTGACCAAACTCCCAAGGGGCTTTACAGATTAGTGACGCCAAAGAAATATGAGACCAACCCACTTGAAAGCGAATTCTTTTTCCAGGATAATGAAAACACGTTCTATGTGATTCATGCTGATGATTCCACAGTAGTTGAGGAATCGAATAGTATGGAGGGAACACCTTACGATTTTGGAAGTATTCCGATTGTTACTCAAGAGCTATTTCAAAATTTTGTTTCAGGTACACAACTATCCGTTACCGAAACGCAGGCCAGCAATTTTTTTGAAGTTGAACTCGACGCACAATTAGCGGGTCAATATGTTGATAGCATCCCTGTTTACAATTTTACAGCAGGGGTGGAACCCGTAATCTACCAGGCGCCGCAGGTGGCCTTGCTTATGGAAGAACCACCCGCAATGCAAGAGGCTGCCGGTGATGCAGCGATGGATGCGCAGTTAAGTAATCCTTATACACAAGCTGGAGGATTAGCCGTAAACAAGTATCTGAGTGGTGAGAAATTTACGTTCCAAACTCACTTTCATCCGCAGATAAAATCATTCATCAGCCAACTCAACAAATACGGTATCGAAGGGCTTCTGAAAAGAAAGCTCGAGAACCAGGATGACGAAATAGATTTTGAAGATACCTATGTACCGAATCAAAGTCTTGTGGCTACACCATACCCGGGCGAATTGGAAGACGGCGAGAGCGCCGTTGATTTTTCTTATTCAGGTTCCTACTCCATTTACAACTTCGAATTGTTTTTCCATGCCCCCATGCTCATTGCCTGCCGACTCAGTACCGATCAGCGGTTTGAAGAAGCGCGCAACTGGTTTCACTACATCTTCGATCCTACGCGCAGCAATGCAGAAGAGCCACCTGTCAGCCAGGGAAAGAAGGAACGCTTCTGGCAATTCTTTCCATTCTATCAGAAAGCACAGGAAGAGCCACAGACATTGGAAGAGCTCATCAAGTCGGAATCAGATGAACTCCAGGAACAAATTGCGAAATGGATGGAGAATCCTTTTCAGCCGCATGTGATTGCGCGGCTGCGACTCACCGCATACATGAAAAATGTAGTGATGAAATATCTCGACAACCTTATTGCATGGGGCGATCAGTTGTTTCGTCGGGATACCATTGAAAGCATCACAGAAGCATCCAACCTCTACATTCTTGCCGGGAAAATTCTAGGTGACCGCCCCCAGGAAATCCCGCCGCGTTCAGAGTCATTGCTCTACACTTTTAAGGAGTTGATTGATATTGCCGGTGGCGACCTCGATGATTTTTCAAATGTGATGGTTCTGATCGAAAGCATGATCAATGGTGCATCCGCAGCATTCGGTACCGGTGATTTCATGGGAAGCATGTATTACTTCTGTGTGATCGCCAATGAAAAACTGCTGACCTATTGGGATACCGTTGCCGACCGCCTTTTTAAGATCCGCCATAGTATGAATATCGAAGGAGTTGTGCGCACACTTCCAATATATGATCCACCGATTGATCCGGCGATGTTGGTGCGTGCGGCTGCCATGGGAATGGACTTGAGCAGCATCCTCAGTGATATGGATGTGGCATTGCCCAACTACCGTTTCAACTTCATGATTCAAAAAGCAAACGAACTGTGCAATGAAGTGAAATCACTCGGCTCCTCATTGCTGCAAGCATTGGAGAAAAAAGATGCCGAAGCAATGGCCTTGTTGCGATCTACGCAGGAGCAGAATGTTTTGAAAGCAGTTTTGGTGATGAAGGAAAAGCAGGTTGATGAGGCGGAAGAAAATGCTGCGAGCGCGGAAAAGGCGATTGATATGGCGCAAAAGAAAATTGATTATTACAGCACAAGAAAAAAGACTAATTCTAAGGAGGACGAACAGGCACAGCTTTCAAAAAAGGCGAGGAACCTACAAGAAATTCAGGCAGGTATAGAAATGGCCTCATCTTTTCTCGGAGGAATACCAGACGCAAAATTGGGCTTTCCAACAACGATTGGTGCGACTTACGGAGGGTCTCACTTCAGTAACACACTTACTGCACTTAGTAGGGGCATGGGTATTTTGTCTTCAATTAATTCATACAAATCAAACTCTGCCAGCGCGGAAGGAAGTTATGAACGAAGATGGGATGAATGGAAGTTTCAAGAAAAACTTGCATCAAAAGAAATCGAACAAGCCACAAAACAAAAACTTGCAGCCGATATCCGTTTAGCAATAGCACAGAAGGATTTAAAGAACCAGCAACTGCAAATTGACAATGCTGCTGAGATGGATGAATTCATGCGCAGCAAATTCACCAATCAACAATTGTATGAATGGATGATTGGGCAACTGGCAACGGTCTATTTTCAGAGTTATCAATTGGCTTATGATGTGGCAAAGAAAGCGCAGAAGTGTTATAACTATGAATTGGGAAATTCGAGTGCAGAAGAAGAAACATTTATTCAATTTGGTTATTGGGACAGCTTAAAGAAAGGATTGTTAAGCGCTGAGAAACTTCAGTTTGATTTGAGAAGAATGGAAGTGTCGTACCTTGAGAATAACAAACGCACTTATGAAGTGAATCAATCATTTTCACTTGCATTGCTCAACTCCGAAGAATTAGTCAAGCTTAAAGCATCAGGCAGTTGCAATTTTGATATTCCTGAAATCTTTTATGATTTGTATTACCCGGGTCAGTACAGGCGGTTGATAAAATCAGTCCGGATTTCAATACCATCCATTGCAGGACCCTACACAAACGTAAGCGCAAAACTTACAATGATTTCAAGTGCTGTACGATTTACACCCGACATCGCAATTGATCCTGAATTAATCAGCGGCAGCACTTCCATTGCAACAAGCAATGCACAAAATGACGGAGGCATGTTCGAATTGAATTTCCGTGACGAGCGTTTTCTTCCGTTCGAAGGAAAAGGCGCTATAAGTTCATGGTTGCTGGAATTACCAGGGGTAGTTAAGATGTTTGACTATAATACAATTTCTGATGTGATAGTTCAGGTAAGTTATACTGCTTTGGATGATGGTGGTTTCAGAGAGACCGTTGAAAATAATATTGCTGTCGCATTAAGTGGTCAGCCACTATATAAGTTGTTCAGTCTGAAACATGATTTCCCGAATGATTTTTATAAAATGCAAAATGGAGGTTCGTTAGATTTAATTATTGGATTATCTCATTTCCCATTTTTTGCAAAACAAATGACAATCACATTATCTACTGTTTCACTTTATGATCAGAATGGAAATGATCTTGGAATCTCTTTGGTTCCTACAAAAGAGGATTCTGGGGATTGGAAATTAACATTTGATCTAACTACTGTTAAGGATGCAGTTGATGTTTTGGTTTTGATAAATTACAAACTTTCAACCATTGCGGAATGAACAATCATTATAGCACTATTAATCACATATCCAGGGGTAAAATGGAGATAAGTATTAAAGGCAAGACTTATCATTTCAAAGACTGTAAAGTCTGGCCAGAAGGCGCAGAAGAGTGGGATTGGAGCCAGACCGGCACACATCATCAACCCGGAATTCAGCCGGCTGATATAGCTGAAATACTGGATCAAAAAGTGGATGTCACGGTTCTTTCACAGGGGATTGGATCGTGAGTCAGCTCAAAGTTGCAGGCTCAGTAGTGTGATTATCTGATTTGCCATTGGGATTCCTGGTTCTTTAATTTTGAAACAACTTATTTCTTGCTCAAATTATAGCAGGTGGTTTTACTTGTTCGACCAGTTTTTATCCTGGCATTTATTTTCAGAGAGAGAATTTAGCGCATGATGTTGAAAGGGGAATCATTTTCCCAAACGTTTAATCATTGATTTTGAGGCAGTGACGAAATTTTTAGTCTCTTCACATAATCCCGACTTGGCAAATGAGTTGTTGCAATAATATCAAAATCATTTTTTATGCCCATACTAACCATCATCATCGTCCTCATTGTTGTTGGAGTTATTCTCTGGCTCGTCAACACATACATTCCCATGCAACGTACCATCAAGGGCATACTCAATGCTGTGGTGGTAATCATTGTTGTTATTTGGTTGTTGCAGGCATTCGGTGTGCTTGGCAGTTTAAATGGCCTGCATACATAAAGGTCAATTGCAACTGCGAACTTCCACTATTGACGCATTTCACAGGAGACGTAAAAAAGTTGTGCGATGTACGCTCGCTGGTAAGAAGCTTAATGCTTCACGAAGAAATAAACTGTGAAAAAAATTCCGACACCGATAATAAACCAATGAAGATATTTCTGAGGAACACGTGTTCCGAGAAATGCGCCAAGATATCCTCCAAAAATTGCAGCGACTACCATCACTAACGCCTGGGGCC
>DASRAJ010000138.1:0-56983 GCA_035638255.1 Chitinophagales bacterium | reverse complement strand
CTTTGCTGATTTCGCAGGATGCAGAATGGGGTTTGAGCATGCGGCTTGATAGTGTGATGAATTTTCCGAGAGAACTGATGCTTGGTGCAGCAGACGATCCTGATTTGGTTTATGCATTCGGAAAAGAGATGGCGCGCGAGTGCAAGCGCATCGGCGTCAACTGGAGTTTTTCTCCCGTGGTGGACATCAACAGCAACCCGCTCAATCCCATCATCGGTGACCGTTCATTCGGTGAAGACAAATTTATGGTGGCGAATCTCGGACTCGCATACATGCGCGGGCTGCAGGAGAATGGCGTCATTGCCTGCGCAAAGCATTTTCCAGGCCACGGCAACACTGATAAGGATTCGCACAAGACATTGCCGGTGGTAAACTCTACGCGTGAAGAAATTGATACCATCCAATTATTTCCTTTCAAAGAATTGATTGACGCGGGAGTCGGCAGCGTGATGACGGCACACCTGAGCGTTCCCGCTCTCGATACTACAGAACATCTTCCGTCAGATTTATCACCCAAAATTGTCACAGGCTTGTTGCGCAACGATTTGGGATTTCACGGGCTGGTGATCACCGATGCGCTCAACATGAAGGGCGTAACCGATTATTTTCTTCCGGGGGTTGTTGATGTTACCGCGTTGCTTGCCGGCAATGACATGCTTTTGTTTTCACAAGATGTACCGACGGCAGTGCAGATGATTAAAGATGCAGTGGCACAAAATGTGATCTCTGAGGAAAACATCAACATCCGCGTCCGGAAAATCCTGCAGGCAAAATACTGGTGCGGATTAAATCACTTTCATCCGATTGAGCTGAAGCACTTGCAGGAAGAACTGACTTCACCGCAAGCACAATTTCTCAGGCAGCGATTGATTGAAAAAAGTTTGACCCTGGTTCGAAATATAAACCAACTCATCCCCATTCAAAAACTCGACACCTTTCGTTTTGCGGCCGTGGCGATTGGCGACACCGGTGAAAATGAATTCCAGGAAATGCTCAGCAACTATGCCCCTGTGAAGCATTTCAGTATTTCACGTGATGCAACAGAAAAAAAATTCGGTGACCTTCTCGATTCATTGAAGCCCTACAATGCAGTCTTTATTTCGTTGCACCGGATGAATGGGCTTGCGAATTATAATTATGGTGTTCGCAGCAACAGCAGGGATTTTATTTCTGAATTGCAGAAACACAAAAAAGTTTTTCTTACGCTCTTTGGAACTCCCTATGCCCTGCAATATTTTGAATCAGCGAAATATGTGCTCGAAGCGTACAATGATGATCCGCTCATTGAAAAATTAGCAGCGCAGGTTTTTTTCGGAGGCATTGGGGCACAAGGTCATCTTCCGGTCTCAGCGTCATCTGAATTCTTCCGCGGAATTGGAATCACGACTGTTGCTGCGCGATTAAAATATTCTTTGCCTGAAGATATCGGCATTAGCAGTGAGAAGTTTAAGGAGATTGACAAGATTGCTAACGAGGCAATTGATGAGCGCGCCACTCCCGGTTGCGAAGTGTTTGTGGTGAAAGATGGAAAAGTGATCTGGGATAAATCGTATGGCAACTTCACCTACGATGTTTTTAATCCCGTGATGAATCACAATCTCTACGACCTCGCTTCCGTAACAAAAATTGCGGCGACCACTTTGATGGTCATGAAGCTTTACGAAGAAAACAAGCTCGATCTCAAAAAATGCCTTGACGATTATCTTCCTGAATTCAAGGGAACCAACAAGGCAAAGATCACGCTGCATGAATTGCTCACGCATGAGGGAGGATTGATACCGTATATTCCGTTTTACAAGCAAGCGTTTGATACTTCCGGCAAACTCAGCCCGGAAATCTTCAGCTATGTGCCGGGTGGTTTGTTTACGGTTGAAGTTCCTCCACGATTGTACATGAACCGGAATTATATTGATACGATATGGCAGCGCATCAAAGATTCTCCGGTGGGCGAGCGGGGAAAATATCTATACAGCGATCTTGATTTTTATTTCCTGAGAAAAATTGCTGAGAAAGTTGCAGGTATTCCACTCGATCAATTTGTCTATGAAAAATTCTATGCTCCCCTCGGGTTGAGTACGATATGTTTCAACCCGCTCCGGTTTTTTCCGAAGGAAGAGATTGTTCCGTCAAATTATGATTACACTTTCAGAAAAGACTTGTTGCAGGGAACAGTTCATGACCAGGGAGCGGCGATGATGGGTGGCATTTCGGGGCACGCAGGATTGTTTTCTGACGCCAGTGATTTGGGAACGCTGATGCAAATGCTGCTGAACAATGGTGAGTATGCGGGAATAAAATTTTTCGATTCTGCCACGGTAAAAAAATTTACATCGCAATACAGCACCCACAGCAGGAGAGGTTTGGGTTTCGATAAGCAGGAACCTAACCCGGATAAAGGATCACCATGTTGCAAAAGCGCATCCATTCAAACATTTGGTCACCAGGGATTCACCGGCACGTGCGTATGGGTTGATCCGAAATACAATTTGATTTATGTTTTTCTTTCGAACAGAACTTTTCCTGATGATGCGAATGAAAAGCTCAATAACCTTAGCATTCGTACAAGGATTCAGCAGGCGATTTATGATGCGATTATGGAAAAATAGAAATGGCTAAATGGCTTAATGGTCCCGATTGATCGGGATGGTTCTCTCGCTGTAGAAAGCCATCCCGATCACCATTAAGCCATATAACCATTAAATATTCATTGTCAAAGTCACCATGCTCACCCAACAAAAACCCATATCTTCGCCGCGTTTACACACCTAATTTGTTCTGATGCTGATTACCACCAATGCCAATTACATTTTTGACCAATTAACTGATTTGCTCGATCACCTGAGTGATGATCAGTATGTGGCTACCGCGGAAATTTTTTCCGGCGCTACCGTTGGCAAGCATTACCGCCACATTATCGAGTTCTTTCAATCTGTTTCGCTGGCTGATGAAACCGAAACCATTTGCTATGACAACCGGCTGCGCGATGAGCGCATTGAAAATAACCGCGCTCTTGCAAAAGCGTTGCTGCAGGATTTGAAGATTGATCTTGCTCAAATGGACAATGAAAAACAATTGACACTCATTGGTGATTTGGCTACAGGCGAGAATTCTTCAAACTCTTACATGCTCACCTCGCTTCTTCGGGAATACCATTACGCTGTTGAGCATGCCATCCATCACATGGCGATTATCAAGATGGGAGTGAAGCAGGTGTTTCCGGACGTGAAGATTGCAATCGAATTCGGTGTGGCTCCTTCTACGTTGCGGTACCAGGCCACCGCCGCAAAGTAATTCCTCACACTACTCATGTCACTCGAGTCGTATTACGTATATCGTGTATCGTAGTTTTGCGGAAATGTGCACGGTCAGTTTCGTTCCTCTTGCCAATCAGCACTTCATACTCACTTCCAACCGTGATGAAACAGTCGCGCGGGGTCTCGCTTCTGCTCCTGTAATTATTGAGAAGGAAAAATATCAACTCGTTTGTCCTGTTGATCCGCTTGCGAGCGGGACGTGGATTGCTGCATCGAATTTTGGTGATGTGGTTTGTCTTCTCAATGGCGCATTCAAAAAACACAAACATCAGCCACCTTATCGAAAGAGTCGCGGACTTGTGGTGATGGATTATTTTGATGTGGGTGATCCAAAAAAATTTTCTTCCGAATATGATCTCACCGGCATTGAGCCGTTTACGATGGTGATGGGGCATCGCAAAAATTCATTGCAGTTATTTGAATTACGATGGGATGGAAATCAGAAATATTTCATACAGCTTGATGAAAATGATTTTCACCTGTGGTCGTCGGCTACATTGTATAACGATGAAATTGCTGACGGGAAAAAAAAGCAGTTCAAAACTCAACTCGATGCTGAAAAAGAAATTTCTCCTGAAAAACTTATCGGCATTCACCAACATTTTCTCTATGAAGATTGGGTGAAGCCGCCGGAGAGAGTGCAAGTGGTTTCAACGCTGAGTATCACTTCTGTGAGCCAGACTGTCGAGAAGCTTGAAATGAATTATTGTGATTTGGTGAGAAAGGAAATGGCAGTGGAGAAGATGATGATGGAGTTGTCAGTGAACTGACTGCGATTGCCTCCTCTCTTCTCAGGCGTTACTGGTAAATCTTTTAAATGTTTGCCAGTATTTGTCTTTGTAAATGTCATAAGTAAAACCAAGTATGTCAGAATACTTTTGCTCTGCTTTATATAGCACCTTTGATGGTTTTCTGAAATCCCGGCAGGCAAAGTAAATTTCTCTTACGCCATCTCCGGTTTGTCTTCCGATATTTAAGTATCCGTCAAAATCCTTTAGTTCATCCATTATTTCCTGTTCAATATCATCCAGCAGTTTATAAGTTTCCGGGTCCGGCATTCCATTGTTTTCCCTGCTATATTTAATTTCAATAGTTAAAACCCAGGGGTGTGATGCTTTACCATCCCATGTCAATAACCGGGTATTAATTATCGCCATTAACGCATTGCCATTTTGAAGTTCTGCAGTATAAGATGAGTAGCTATCATTTTCAGTATTCCGTCTTATCCCTTCATATTTTTCAACGAATTCCTTTTGCCTCCACGTAAGGAAGTCCTTTAATTTTTCAATTGGGATAAGCTCATTTTGCGCGCCGTCCCTTCCAACAACCTTTATACTATCTATTGTAGTCACAAAATTTAACTCACCGAGGTAGGTGTCTAAAAAGATGAATGTGCCGTTTGTAATTGTTCTTTTATTCACCTCATTAAAGTCCTTATGAATAACGGTGATGTCTATTTCATCAGGGAAATCATAATGGTTGTTTGAGTAAAAGAATAAGCTGTCTTTTCCAAAATCATATCCATCCATTTTAATTCCAACATCTTTAATATCCAACGAGGGCTTCAATGCAGTGAATTTCCAACTATCTATTTTAGGTGCTGAATCAATAAGTTCCTCTACGAAAACAATATTTCTTATTGCGCCGTCTGCTGTGATTACTAATTCAATTGTAGTTTCATTATACATGCCGGTTAAAAAGAAAAAACCGTCTTTGAGTTCTTTGAGTTTGGGCGACAACTTATTAAAAAAGTCCCTTTCTACATTTCCATTTTCTCTTACAACTTTATAGAAGGTTCTTTCATTTTTCTGAAACCAGTTCCAAAAATCGTTATTCGATTTTATAGGTTCATCCTTTTTGCTCAGCATGTTTTCCAAAAAACCCATCTTCTTGTCAGTTTAATAATTTTTGTTCAAGTGTATCTTGACTTGTTGCTAAAAGGACTCACCAAACTCTGTTGCTGATACCCCTCCAAATATAAAAACGGATTACCAATAGCATTTTATTTCACCTTATTTTGAATCCCTATCTTTTACTCGATGAAGGAAAGCAAACCATCAATCCCGAAATGGTTGAAGTGGGAATTCTGGCCTTACTGGTTCTTCTACATTCCTGTTTATTTTCTCATCATCATTCATGCGTTTCGTTCCCGCACACTTTCATACTTCACACTCGTAAATCCCGGAATGAAACTCGGTGGCTTCTCTGCATATTCGAAGTATGATATTCTCCGGCAGCTTCAGAAAAAATATCTTCCGAAAACAATTCTATTCAACCATCGTCCATCTGTAGACGAAGTTCTTTCTGCAATGAAGACTGAAAGCATTTCCTTTCCCATCATTTTAAAACCTGATGAAGGGGAACGCGGATGGAAGGTTGAAAAAATTTCAGATGAGAATGGAATCAGAGAATATCTTCCTGATGCATCTGACCAATTGATTCTCCAGGAATACATTGCATTGCCTGAAGAATACGGGGTGATGTACTACCGCCATCCTTCCCAAAAATCAGGAACGATTTCATCGTTGATGAAGCGTGAATTCCTGACTGTAGCAGGCGATGGCACGAGCACGCTGCTCGAATTGTTTCTTCAAAGCGAGCGCTGCCATTATCATCTTCCGAGACTGAAAAAGAAATTTCACGATGAATTGAATTTGGTTTTGAGAGAAGGTGAAAAGAAAGTGCTGGAAGAAATCGGCAATCACAATCGGGGCACAACATTTCTCGATGCGCATGATTTGATTTGCGATGAGTTGGTGCAGCGTTTTGATGAAGCAAGCAGCACACTGCATGAGTGGTACTTCGGTCGCTTCGATGTGCGAACAGCTTCGTACCAGGAAATGGTGAAAGGAAATTTCAAAGTGGTGGAAGTGAATGGCGCGAACTCTGAACCTGCGCACATTTATGATCCCAACATGAGTTTGATGAAAGCGTATCGTGATCTGTTTCAGCATTGGAATACGATCTTTCAAATCAGCAGGGAAAACCGGCGACGTGGTTTTCTTCCTGATAAAACCAAGGATGTGATTCATTTGATTCGGGAACACGGGAGAGAGAAGAAGGAACATCCTAATCGCCTTTGAATTTTGCTTTGTATTTTTGAAAGCCAAATTCCCTTTATATGGATAGTGAGCTTCTGGAGTTAAATACGTTCGTGCTTAATGCCAATGCACTTCATTTAACAGAAGATGAGTTCTTCGATTTCTGTATTCAAAATCGCCCGTTGAATTTTGAACGTTCTGCTAATAAAGAAATCATTCTCATGCCACCTACAGGAACTGATACCGGAAGAACAAATACTTTCCTTACCACTGACCTTGAGATTTGGAACAGGAAAATGAAGTTAGGATACACTTTTGATTCCAGCACTGGTTTTACACTGCCCAATACAGCCGTTCGCAATCCCGATGCTTCATGGATTCTTAAAGAGCGATATGATGCGCTTTCTTCCGAAGACAAAAAAAAATTCGCTCACATCTGTCCTGATTTTATAGTCGAATTGAAATCAGAAAGCGATTCGCTAAAGTATTTAAAAAACAAAATGAATGAGTGGATTCAGAACGGTGCCCGGCTTGGATTTTTGATTGTACCGGAGCAGAAAAAAGTATTCATTTATCGTCCGGGAAAAGCAATCGAGGAAAAATCTATCACTAAAAAATTATCCGGCGAACAAGTGTTGCCGGGGTTTGAATTGGATTTAACCTTTCTTCTTACGTGAGTTTATTCCCCTTTGACAATCTTCTTCACCACCATCTGCTCATCACTCTTTATCTCCACAAAATAAATTCCCTGGGCCAATGATGAGACATCAAGCGTTTCACTTCCCGAAATAATTTTTGAAGGGAGCATCACGCGATTATTCACGTCTCGGATGGTAACGCCGATTTGTTTAGAAGTACTCATCACGTGTAACTCATCACTGCAGGGATTCGGAAATACAGTTGCGGGTAAATTGTTCTGCGCAACATTTGAAATACCAACTTCATCGGGATCAAGCGTTGCCGTCCACATGCCTCTGCCGTGAGTGAAGAGAAAAACGCGGCGATCCCAGGGGCGTACCCGCACTTGCTCCACTACCACGTTGGGGATCTCGTCAATGTGCTGCCAGTGATTACCGGCATCTTCTGAAACATAAAGTCCGATATCAGTCCCCGCTAATAAAAAAGAATCAGGACGAAGCGGATCCACATCAATGTAATTCACAGGAAGATTAGCAGGAAGATCACCGCTGATGGAGGTAAAGACGGGATCGGAAGTGTTTGCGTCTGTTACCTTCCAAATCCTCGGTTGTAAGGAATAATTGCTGAATGCTAAGTAACATATACTACTATCTGCAGGGTGAACTGCGATGCCTGCAATAAAATCTCCCCCAATGGTTGTCGGAACTTTTGCTGAGAGATTTGTTTCATCCCCGGGAAAAGAGTTGTATGCATCATCAATCCGAATAAAAATAGCAGAGCTACCACCCACGTAAACCGTCGGGCTGTATGATCGTGAGATGCCGATGGCGTAGGGTGAAGCGCCATTTATTACATTCATTACCGGTTGCCATGAGTACCCGCCGTCTAACGTTTGCCACAGCCGCCGCAACGTGACATACCCAATGTAATCTCCATTCATCAGGTTAATATCAAACGGATTAATGAACCATGCGCCTTCATCAATGTTGCCGTCCTGGTCAATATCCAGATCATAATAGTCATGGTAGAAGTTAGGCACTGTAAGATCGCCATCATCAGCACGATAAAAAATACCGTTTTGTGTAGAGCTATACACCACATTCGGGTATTGCTGATTCACGGCGCAGTAGGCCCCGTCACCGCCAAGAATGCTGTAAGCATTGCTATTAGCCGACATGCATTTGTGGGTGCCATTGTCCTGAGAGCCCCCTATGGCATTGATTCCCGTTGGATAAAATGCGCCGGCATAATACTGGATGGTGCTATAGCCGGGATCGAGTGGATAGTTAGTATACAATGCATCCGTATGCAACCGATAGAATCCACCATCTTCTCCCAGATAGAATCGTGTTGGTTTAGAAGGATTAAAAGCAAGCACATGGTGATCAACATGAAGGTTAAAGGTTGGATGCCAAATCACTCCTCCGTCTGAACTGTATACCAGATCTCCAATGCCAAAGACAACGAAATTGGGATCATCGGGCTTTACTGCAATGCACATCGAGTACCAGCTCTGCGACATGTAGTACGTAAAATCACTATCCGGGTTTCCGACTTTATCCCACGATATTCCATAGTTTGCAGTTCGATACATTCCTTGCAATCCATTGGAGGAAGTGTTTTCAAGAGAAACATAAATGCGGTTAGTATCACTGGGTGCCATGGCCATTTCTACCCGGTTAAATTTATTGGCAGCAGGTAATCCATTCGTTATATGAATGAATGTTCCTGAATCTCCGGACGGAGAATAAAAAATTCCTGTGTTGTGTACACCAATCCAAACTCCCCCGGAAGGAGTGATCTCAATATCGTTGACGGCGGACGTAATGTCAAAAACTTTTTGAAGGGTGTCACCGAAATTTTCAGAGCGGAAAAGTCCGCCGTTTGCAGTACCAACATACAGCCAGCCTGTGTCTGTTGGCGATGCTTCTACACGATCTATCCAGTCGAATGCACTGGGATCAGTGGAGGGCAGTTGCTGAAAAGTGACACCATGATCTACGCTGCGATACACTCCGTTTCCGGGAACACCATCTGCATTGCCCCATCCTTCGCCGGTGCCTGCGTAGATGACATCGTGATTGTAAAAATCCTGTGTGATGGAAGAAATGGAAAGGCAACTCATTTGATCATCCACTGGTGTCCAGTGCGCACCCGAATCAAGAGAGTGCCACAAGCCGCCGGAAACACTGCCTACAAAAAGGTAATCTGGGTTATCCCTGTCTAGAAGAATGCCACGGGTTCGTCCACCATAATTCTTCGGACCCATTTCCTGGATGTTGAAAAGAAGCGGTGATCGCGCGGTGCTGTTCAACTCCTGCTGGCGGATCGCCTCATAGGGAAGGCGGGGAATTTTTCCTTCAGCATTTTTCTTCATCTCATAGTATTGCTTAAACCATCCCGGGTCATTCGGAGTATTTTCATCATCACTTTCACTCCATAACATACTCCAGCTTTCTTTCTGCAAAAAAGAAGGCAACTGAGCTTGAGAAAATAAAGAAGCCGCAATAAAGAGAAATGTGAGGAGAGAAATTTTTCTCATAGTGAATTTTAGGTGCGGCTAAGATAAGTTGAATTGTGAATTGTGAATCGTGAATCGTGAAAGGTGAGAGGTGAAAGGTGAGAAGTGAAAAGAAAGACGTCCGATGCAAAGTTCACGACTCACGACTCATGGCTCACGACCCATGACTCAAACCGTGGATTCTTTCTGTGCGGAGCATAAATTGAAGGTTTTATCAGAAAATTTTACAGCGCACATTGGTTACTTTTATCGCCACCAAGAATCAGTAGTTCTTCATTATGAATTCCATCACGAAGCTCAGTATTGTAATTCCGGCATACAATGAAGCGAAGACGATTCATTTGATTCTTGACCGTCTAATGAATGTTCAATTAGTAAACAACATTGAGAAGGAAATAATCATCGTGAATGATTGTTCCACTGATAACACCGAAGAAGTTCTTAGCAGTTACAGGCAGCAACACGCGAACTTCAATATTCAATACCATAAACATCCTGTCAATGCCGGCAAGGGCGCTGCACTGCACACCGGTATTGCAAAAGCTACAGGAGATTATGTCATCATCCAGGATGCCGACCTTGAATATGATCCTGATGAGTACAACATTCTCCTGAAACCGGTACTGCGCGGATTTGCTGATGTGGTTTACGGCTCACGCTTCATGGGGGGCAAGCCGCATCGCCTGCTTTTCTTCTGGCACTCTATCGGCAATAAAATGCTTACGTGGCTTTGCAATATGTTCAGCAACCTTAACATGACGGATATGGAAACGTGCTACAAGCTTTTCCGGCGGGATATTATTCAATCCCTGGTGCTGAAAGAAAAACGTTTTGGTTTTGAACCGGAGGTCACCATTAAAGTGAGTCGGGTGCCGAATGTGCGCTTGTATGAGGTAGGTATCTCGTACTATGGGCGCACATACATTGAAGGGAAAAAGATTGGATGGAAAGATGGGTTTAGGGCGGTGTATTGTATTTTCAAGTATGGGATGTTTTCTTAAAACTTTATCAATGGCTTTATGGTTGAATGGCTAAATTGTTTTTCGTTGTTCCTTTGTGCTGGTAGCAGAAAGCCATTTAGCCATTAAACAATTTAGCAATTCTTCTTCTTTGATTTCAAGAAGCAACTATTACATTTTATTTTCCGTTGCTAGCATCGTTTACATCATCGGCCTCTTTGTTAAAGTGATGGATGTGGATGCAGCACAGTATGCTTCTATCAGCCGCGAGATGTTTAGCAACCATCACTACTTGCAGGTATTTGATCATGGAGAAAATTATCTTGACAAACCGCCGCTACTGTTTTGGTTGAGTGTGTTGTCATTTAAAATTTTCGGCGTCTCCACATTCGCGTACAAGCTGCCATCTTTTCTTTTTACGCTGCTTGGTGTTTACGCTACCTTCCGTCTTGCAAAGTATTTGTACAGTGAAGAAACAGGGTTGCTTGCTGCGCTCATCGTCTATACTTGCCAGGCATTTTATCTTTTCAATAATGACGTGAGAACGGATACGCTGCTGACCGCGTTCGTAATTTTTTCGTGCTGGCAACTCATTTTATTTTCTGATTCGAAAAAATTTATTCATCTCATCCTTGGATTCAGCGGTGTGGCATTAGCGCTGATGTCGAAAGGCCCCATAGGCGCTGTGGTACCGGCGTCAGCGCTTTTCGCGCAGTTTGTGATGAAGAGGGAATGGAAAAAATTTCTTCAATGGCAATGGATCATGGGGCTAATCATCACAATGATTTTACTGCTTCCCATGCTCACCGGATTGTATCAGCAATTCGGAAACGATGGTCCAAAGTTTTTTTTCTGGACACAAAGCTTCGGAAGAATCACCGGCGGAAGTCCATGGCGCAATGATGCCGGGTACTTTTACTTCATTCACGTTTTTCTGTGGTCATTTCTTCCATGGTCAATCATCGTGACTGCAGCACTGCTTTTTTCTATCGTGAAAATTTTTCGAAAGCGATTTTCAAGAGATACTTTAATAGAATACTATTCACTCGGCGGGTTTGTGATTCCCTACATTGCTCTTTCTCTTTCTCACTACAAACTTCCCCATTACATTTTCGTTTTGTATCCCCTTGCTGCAATTTTTACTGCTGCATTTCTGCTTCAGGTTGTTTCTCAGAATAAACCGCTTGCAGGGGCATTCAGCATTGTTCAACTGATTATTTCAATTGGAGTGCTGACGCTTGCGGTGATCATCTGCACGCTGTGGTTTCCGGCTACCAATATATTTCTCTGGCTGCCGGCAGTAATTGGAACCGCTCTTTGCTTTTGGTGGTGGCTGAAGCCAGCAAACCTGATTTCAAGAATCGTGTTGCCTTCAGCATTTGCTGCCATTGTGGTGAATTTCCTTCTCGATGCGCACGCGTATCCTTCGTTGCTGAAATATCAATCAGGTTCCACTCTTGCCGAAATTGCAAATGAAGAAAATGTTCCTAAGGATAAAGTTTATTACTGTAATTACCGCAACTATTCCTTCGACTTTTATTTTCAGCAGAGCGTTCCTGCTCTTAACCTGCAACAAGTCCGGGAAAAAATAAAGCAGCAGAAAGACATTTACATTATTGGTAGTGACTCATTAATGAGGATGGTGAGAAAAGAAAATCTTCCTGTGAAAAAAATTTTTCCTGCCAATGATTTTCATGTGACTACCCTCACTACAAAGTTTTTGAATCGCACCACCCGCGACTCGACGGTTTCCAAAATGTATCTCGTTGAATTCTGAATCAGCGGGAAATCATCTTTGAAACAAAATGCTGCCTGTTGTTGCAGTGTAGTTCTATTGTTTAATGAGTTTTACAGTTTGCATCGAACATTGATTTTGCACTTTCAGGAAATACAAACCGGTTGCGAGTTCCGAAAAATCCTTCTGTTCAATATGCTTTCCTGTCCAAATAATTTTTCCTGTTGGATTTATTAACTCATAGTCTTCATTACCATTTGTATATTGAATGCTGATCTTATTGTTAAACAGGTTTGGAAAAATCATTGCCTTGTCTTTCGAAAAGATAGTATTAATACCGGTGCCTTCATCCCATGATATAAGGCAATACCCACCGGCCCCATCCTTCGGAGCTCCACCATTGCCATTGCCACCACCGCCACCACCGCCATAATTGCCGCCGATAGCAGCGGGATCAGTAACCGAACAATTATCATCAGTAAACCCTGCCCCCTTGCCACCATCACCTCCGGGCGCACCTCCACCTATGCCACCTGTACCACCGGGAGTGAGGCAGTTGCTCCCATTCCAAACAATGGTGTTGCCACCATTGGCACCGTCAGACGTAGCACCGGCAGCTCCGGCGCCGCCGCCACCAAAATATGTCCAATAACCTCCTCCTCCGGTTCCACCTGTCCTGTTAAGTATAGTACCTCCCGAGCCAGTACCTCCTGTCCCTCCGCCACCGATATATGGATTTGCTACAGAGAATCCGTTTTCACCTCCCGAAGCTGAAATTAAAGTGGCGACACGTGTAGTACCTGCACCGGCCCCTCCCCCGCTTACACCTACCATTACAGTTAGTGAGTCTAATGGTGTAACTGTATAGACTCCGCTTGCGTAGCCGCCTGCACCACCACCACCGCCACCATTAAGACCACCATTACCTCCTGCTCCAACTACTTCTATTGTAATTGATGTAACACCAGCCGGAACAATAAAAGTACCTGAGGAAGTAAAAGTTTGCGAACCGGGTTGTGAAAAAGTTGTGTTGCCTGTTAAGGCAAGCAATACCAGCGTAATTATTTTTTTCATTCTTCCTGATTAAACTGTTAACTGATTAGTTTCACTTTTTTCTTGGCCTGCACAAAGTTGCTTCGCTTCAATTCTTCAGACAACTTTTTCTTGTATTCTATCAACAATGCCCCTTAGCAATTAGATTTTTCTCCCGATCAATCAGGATCAGACTGACAGCAACTCAGACATTAACTTAGATATCAAAACCGAAACCCTAAATCCACCGAAACAAAATCTGCCGTGAAATCTCCTGCAGTGATATACACACCTGCTGTCAATCGCTTCAATGATTTTTCTCCGCCAATGTGAAAGGAATAATACTGTCCGATCTTCTGGTAAAAGGCGATTTGCAACGGCGAGGGGTGATAGAAATAAGAGCCGATATACAAAGCAATTCCAAGATTGCCGAAGAGAAAATCATTCTTTGCGAAATAGGAAATCGCTAATGAATTGGTGAAGAAATGATCGGGATAAATTTCTTCCTGTTTGATGAACACGTTCGCCGCTTCTTTGTAATTCACTTCCGAGCCAACAGAAAGCAAATCCCACCGGCGAATCATTCTTCCCACGGAAAATTCAAGAAGGTAAACCTGGTACATCGGTCCGTGAGGTGGTGATGCTTCCTGGAATCCGAGGCCAAGCTGCGTGTTGAAGAATATTTTTTTGGGAATGGATGGAAGTTGCTGATGCAGAAATTCTGCCCTTGAAAATGGCTTGGGTGTGTAGCGTACGCCCAGGCGCCAGGCCGGGGTATTGATGCCGAGGTTGGGAACGCGCACGGCGCCGGTCGAGTAATGCGTGAACGATGCGCCGAGGGAGAACGCGATTTGGTCTTTCGGTTTCCAGGTCACCTCCATCATGAACTGCGTGATGTCATTGAGATGAGAAGCGATTACGTTGTTCGTGGGATTCTCCGTCGCGTCAAAACGTTTCGTGAGCCAGGCTAATCCGCTGCCCACTCTGAAGTATGCAGAAACTTTTTTACCGCTCACCATCGGAATCTCAACAAATGGCAACAGCCAATATGCTTTCCCGAGAACACTATCATTTCCGATGTCATTATACTCTGCAGCGATTCCGAGAAAAGGATAATGATGTACCTCCTCCCACACCTGCTGGCCGTGAAGTTGTTTTGAAATTGAAAGTTCGAAAGCATTGGAAGCCGTTTCAATCGCAGGCTCAAACTTCGGAGTGTGTTTGAAAATTTTTCCGTGAACAAAAGTGGTAGTGATGCTCCAACCCTTCATGCCGCTTAAGGAGTCTCTCGCTCCGATGCTTTGTGCCGCCAATGAATTAGTAAATGAAATGAGCGCAGTAACCTGGATGAGAAATAAAAAACAATATCTGCGACAAAGCATGCGGTTAAAGATAAGCATGTTAAAAGGTGAAGAAATTTTTGAAGCACGTTCATTCATTAACGAAATGTCGGACAATCAAAAGAGAAAGAAAAATAACAGAACTTAGTAGCATTTGATTATTAATCCTGAGCAGATAATTATGAAACACTTTTCAATATTTCTGTTTCTTTCCCTTCTGCTGCATTCAGATTCATTTGCATTTGAAAAGTGGAAACCTGCGCGCATTAAGGACAAGGATGGCTATGTGTACGTGCGAAAAGGTGCAGGGCAAGGCTTTGAAGTGGTCGGAAAAATTCTCAGCGACGAATTTTTCTATTGTCTTCCGTCTGATTCTGATTGGTGGAGGATTAATGATGAGAGTGGCTTGGAAGGATATATGCATAGAAGCAGAATTGTACTGCTGGAAAATTTATCGGTCAGCGACAAGAAAAAACTTTTCCTGAAAATCTTCCGGGAAGAACAGCAATTAGCTGATTCATCCATTGTCATTTATAATGCCCGTGGAAATTCAAAATGGGAAAGTGAAAGTGATAGCTTGAGATTGCATAAAGCCTATTTAAAATTTGCCTCATTCCAGGATAAAAAATTCGTTCCTGTGATCCGGGTTTTTCCAATGTACTTCTGCGACACAAAAGACTCGACATTGATGAATCTTTGCTTAAGCATACTTTGGGCAAACCCCGGATCTGCCAATGAAACAATTGGAACTGTTTTAGGAAAGTGTTTCTATTGCAATCCTGATTTGATCATTCGAATGATAAAAAGAAGGCCAAGGGAGGAGTATCATGAATTTCTTGATATGATTGAAGTCGGGCTTGAACTTACGATTCCTTATTTTGAAAAGTCTACGGACCCAAGGGTTGTGGCAGCGCGGAATAAATTGAATGAATTGAATTCGAAATAAACTTCCCATCTCAACTTTCATTCGTATCAAGCACCTTACACTGCATCCTAACACGTTTAACAAGTATCTTTGAAACGGAAATTTTTTTGGAGTGAATAGTAAAATTTTCATAGTCATTTTCTCAATGTGCATGAGCATACAAGTGTTCTTGTATGCACAGGAAATTGAAATTTCCGCCCCACAAAAGATCAATGCAGGCATTTCAAAAGTTGAAGTGCTCGGAAGAAACGACCAGGGAATTCTCATTCGCCACACGGTGCACGATGATGATGAAATTATCTGCTATTATGATAACATGTCAGTACGTTGGAAGAAGGTGATTCCACACCGCGAGAAGAACAGTACCATTGAAGAGATCATTATCTATCCTGATTCAGTGATGTTTTTCTACAGCACGATCATGAAAAATGTGACCGTGTTGAAAGCATTTAAAACCAACGCCCGCATTGAAACGCCGACCCCCAGCATCTTATGCGACACCATCAGCAGAACACTCATGAACCCGCTGCCGCGCCCGCAGTTTGTAACCACTGCTGACAAGCGATTTGTCTTATTCTCGTATAATGATCATGACTTCGATGACAACCGGCTTGTGCACCTTACGTGTATGAATAATTTGCTGAGGAAAACATGGACTTCAAAAATGAGGATCAGCGGCTTCGAACATCCTGATGTGATCACCACGGTAATTGACACCTTCGGCAATGCAAGTGTGATCATTGGCGAATACAAAGCGAGAAATTTCTCGAACAATTTCCCATATACTGCACTCATGATTTCATCCATTAAACAAAAAGGAACGCGCATTCACCAGACGACAATTCATGACCGTGAAATATTTTACACGCAGTGTGAAGCCAGGCCGGATGCACGAACCGGAAACATTTTGATGTCTGGACTTTTCTCCTATGATGTCGGGTCGGAATCGAAGGGGGTGTATTTCTTTCTTTACAATTCATTACTGGATAGCCTGATGGTGAAGAACTATGAAGCTTATTCGGGCGATTTTCTTTCACAACTTACCGGCAATTTTCCCCCGAAAAAAAATGATGCTTTCTATGATTTCCAGCCTGTAGATCTTATTGTGAAGCGTGACGGGGGGGCCATCTTTGTTGCCGAGTCGGAGTCGGTCACTTCAGAATCTTATAACAACCCTCCTTTTGGCGGCTTCGGTTTGTCTACCGGGTTCACCGTGAGTTACTATCATTATGATGAACTTGCCGTGATGTCATTCCGGCCGGATGGCAGCGTAGAGTGGAAACAGATTCTTCACAAGAAACAATCTACAGAAGGTGATGGCGGCTTCTATTCTTCCATCAGCACGATGATTGCACCCGCGCAATTGTATTTCGTATACAATGATGTAACGAACGGGCAAACCACAGTGTCAGATTTTTCAGTGGATGCAACAGGAAAGCAAATGCGCAATGAAATTTTCAGCGCCGACAGGAAGGGAGTGGAGGTGGCTCCGCGACAGGGAAAGCAGATTTCGGCGAATGAAATGGTATTGCCGAGTTTCAAAAAAAATTTTTTGCAGTTCGTGAAAATTAGCTTCTAAAAAATGGAAAATAGAAATTGGAAATTAGTAAGTAGTCTATTTGTAAACTTTAGTTCCCATTTTCCATTTTCTAATTTCTAATTTCCATTTTCAACCTTCGATCTTGGTCAGCATCTTCCGCTCCTATCATCCCGCAGTGATCTTTATGTTGCTGCTGTATGCCGCGCTCTTTCGCGCCGTGTTGTTTATTGAGCCGGTAGCATTTCATGTTCCGCTATCATCCAATTACCTGAGCCAGTTGTTTTATGACGTATTGAATTTTTTTATTGGTGATCGCACCTGGATTTATCACGTGATTGCTATGATGATCGTTTTTTTACAGGCGCTCTATTTCAATCACCTTATCAATTACTATCGTATTCTTCAGAAGCCCAGTTATCTGCCTGCGATGTCCTACTTACTCATCTCCTCCTTGCTAGTTGAATTCACCTTGCTCACTCCTGCAGTTCTCGCAAATACATTTCTTCTCTTCGCCCTTTCTAAAGTTCTTTCTTCTTACAAAAAAGAAAAAGCACTCGCTATCATCTTCGATGCTGCCCTTCTCATCTCGATTGCCTCACTGTTCTTCTTTCCTTACATCGTCTTCTTTCTCTTCATCATTGCTTCATTAGTGGTGTTGCGGCCATTCAACCTTCGCGAATACATTTTTGCTGTGCTTGGTTTGCTTGTGCCGTATTATTTCATCGGGGTTTATTTTTTCTGGTATGGAAAACTTCCCGGGTTCTGGCACACAATTCAAATCTCGCAGTTGAGTTTTCCGGTGGCAGAGATGGAACACGGTTCAAGAGTGATTATCATCGCTGTCACCATGCTTATAGTGATTTTGTGGAGCGTGTTCTTCATTCAGTCCAATATTCTTAAAATGGTGGTGCAAGTGAGAAGTTATATGATGGTGTTCATCCTGCTTTTGCTCATCGGTTCACTTTCCATGCTTGTTCAATTCAATGGTGAGTTTTTTCATTTTATCTGGATAGCGCTGCCGGTGGGATTAGCGTTTGCCATTTTCTTCACGGAAGTGAGGCGACGCATATTTTCAGAATTGCTTCATTTATTTTTAATTTTGACGGTACTTTTTTTCCAGTATTACTTCCTCATAAAATATACTCCATGAAGTTTGGTGTCATTGTTTTTCCCGGTTCCAATTGTGATCATGATTTGATTCATGTGATGGAAGAAGTGCTGCAGCAGGAAGTGAAAGTGCTGTGGCACAAAGACAAATCACTCGATGACTTTGATCTGAAAGATTGTATCATGCTGCCCGGCGGATTTTCTTATGGCGACTACCTGCGATCAGGCGCGATCGCGAGGTTTTCTCCGGTTATGAATGCTGTCACAGAGTTTGCCAATAGCGGCGGATACGTGTGGGGCATCTGCAACGGATTTCAAATTCTTTGCGAAGCGGGGTTGCTGCCGGGGGCGTTGTTGCGAAATGCGAACCTGCAATTCATCTGTAAAAACATTTTCGTCACTCCTGCTAATAGTGACACGCCGATTACTCATTCCCTGGAGATCGGAAGAGCATACAAAATTCCGATTGCACATTCTGAAGGAAGATATTATGCTGATGAAAAAACACTTCGCCAGTTGGTGCTAAATAAGCAGATCATTTTTGAATATTGTGATCAAAGCGGTGAAGTGACTGCAGAAGGGAATCCGAATGGCTCGGTACTCAACATTGCAGGTG
Organism: Chitinophagales bacterium; assembly: GCA_035638255.1. Classification (GTDB taxonomy): domain Bacteria; phylum Bacteroidota; class Bacteroidia; order Chitinophagales; family UBA10324; genus DASRAJ01. The sequence goes on along the minus strand of DASRAJ010000138.1, from coordinate 38,214 downwards.
TCTGCAACCAGTCAAGAAATGTTTTTGGAATAATGCCACATCCTGAGCGCTGTTCGGAAGAGGCACTTGGAAATGTTGATGGAAGGTCCTTGTTCGAATCATTCATTCAGTTCGCAGAAAAACAAGAAGTGGATGTGATGGATGATCTTGTCCGGTAATCCCATTGAAGATGTAAGACTTAAGAAACAAGACTTAAGACGTAAGATGCAGCACAATTTTCAAAAGCTAAAAATCTGGCAAGTGGTGATGGAGATGGTTGATGAGGTTTATATTCTGACAAAAAAATTCCGTAAAGAGGAATTGTTTGGTTTAACAGTTCAAGCGCGGAAAGCTGCGGTTGCAATGCCTTCAAGTATTTCAGAAGGGGCTGGAAGAAAGACAAAAAAAGATTTCAGCAACTTCATTGGTATCTCACTTGGCTCCGGCAATGCATTGATGACGCAATTGTTTGTTGCACAAAAACAGGACTACGATACATTACAAGCAACTGATGTTGTAATTTCGAGAATCAATGAATGGCAAAACATGACCGTTTCATTTCAGGAAAATAATCTCAAAGATTAAAGGTTGTGTTTTACATCATTAATTTTTTTCGCAATAACCTGAGTTCAATGTCTTACGTCTTAAGTCTTATTTCTTAAGTCTAAGGAAAAAAAAGTTTCATGAAAAAAATCCTCACATTCCTATTTCTTATTGCAGCCACACCGCTATTGGCTCAATACGTGAATCCTAATGTAAAATGGGAACTCGCCAGCAAAGAGGTAGGCGATCATGAATTTGAATTGAAATGGACAGCAAAAATTTCTCCGGGCTATCATCTTTACAGTCAATTTATTGGTGATGGTGGTCCAATTCCAACGTCATTCACCTTTACCAAATCTTCCGGTTACCAGTTAGAACACAAGGTGAAAGAATCGGGAAACAAGCATGAGGCAGTGGAGCCGGTGTTTGATAACATGAAGCTGATTTGGTTTGAGGACAAAGGCGTATTCACTCAGCGCGTTAAGCTGCTAAAGGATGAAGCGACGGTGAAAGGCGTGATCAATTTCATGACGTGTAATGATAAGATGTGCGATCCTCCTTCCGATCATCAATTTGAAATTAAACTCGAAGCAAAAGTTTCTTCGCCGGCTCAAAAGGATTCCACAGGTAAATCTTCTATCCCAACAAAAGACTCTAAGGGCGCAGCTACTGCTATATCAGGCAATATGGATTCAGGGTTTAATAGTAAAGAGAACGTCTTATTTTTTCAGTCTTACTTTCTTCAGTCTTACTTTCTTAAAGCCTTGAGCCTTATTTCTTACATCTGAGAAAAGTGTCATGAAAAAAATTCTCACTCTTGTTTTGGTTATTGCGTGTTCGCACATACGTGCACAATACGTGAACCCGAATGTGAAATGGGAATTCACGAGCAAGGAGGTGAGCGATCATGAATTCGAATTAAAATGGACGGCAAAAATTTCTGCGGGCTATCATCTTTACAGTCAATTTATTGTTATTGATAGCGGTGCTAATGGTCCCAATCCAACAGCATTCACTTTTGAAAAATCTTCTGCTTACAAGTTAGAAGGCAAGGTGAAAGAATCGGGCAACAAGCATGAGGCACTCGAGCCGGTGTTTGATAACCTGAAGTTGATCTGGTTTGAAGAAAAAGGTATGTTCACGCAGCGGGTAAAGTTGCTGAAAGATGAAGCGTCGGTGAAAGGTTCGATCTACTTTATGACGTGCAATGATCGGATGTGCGACATGCCTTCAGATCATGATTTTGAAATTAAACTCAAGGCAAAAGTTCCTACCGGCAAATCGTCCACCCCAGCAAAGGATTCTGTAAGCGAAGCCATGGTTGGGTCCGGTAGTATGGATTCAGGATTTAATAATCAAGGCAATACTAAAATTTCAGGCAGCAAGGATTCAATCGTTAGCAATAAAGACAAGGCTAAGATTTCTCCTTCAACCCTTCCCATTTCATCGAGAGCAATTTCAACTGATGATATACGCAATGAAAGTTATTGGGAAGTTTTCATCGCGGGATTTCTAACCGGATTATTGGCTCTTTTGTTTCCATGTGTGTGGCCGGTAATTCCGCTCACTGTTAGTTATTTCCTGAAGCACGGTTCAAATAAGCGGAAAGGAAGAATGAACGCAGTAATTTATGCATTGTCCATCACTATAATTTTTGTGGTGCTGGGTGTTTTTGTTTCGCTTGTTACCAATGGCCAGAAACTAAATGAGCTTTCAACAGGATGGTTCTTCAACATCTTGTTCTTCGTGCTCTTCTTTTTATTCGGATTATCATTCCTTGGCGTGTTCGAAATTACGCTGCCGTCTGCACTAATCAATCGTTCAGAATCGCTTTCTGAAAAGGGCGGGCTGCTCGGAATTTTTTTCATGGCATTCACACTCGTGCTTGTTTCATTTTCCTGCACACTTCCTTTTATTGCCAATCTTATTTCTGTGGTCACGAGTGACAATGAATTCATAAAACCGCTCATTGGTTTCACTGCCTTTGGTCTTGCCCTCGGATTGCCGTTTGGATTGTTTGCATGGTTTCCCTCAGGATTAAAAAAACTTCCTAAGTCAGGCGGCTGGATGCACTCGCTGAAAGTTACGTTCGGCTTTATTGAAATTGCGCTGAGCTTTATTTACCTGAGCAAGGTAGACATGGCATATCACTGGGGTTTCTTATCGCGTGATATTTTTCTTGCCCTGTGGGTAATCCTCTTCGGGGTGCTTGGTTTTTATTTGTTGGGAAAGATTCATCTTTCCCCTGATGATGATGTGTCACACATCTCAGTACCGCGGTTATTGTTTGGAATTAGCTGCCTTGCATTTGCGCTGTACATGACTCCCGGAATGTGGGGTTCACCGCTGAAGCCGCTGAGTTGGCTCCTTCCCAATTATATCGAGTTTAAGAATTGGACGGTTCCTCCCGGTCAGGAGAAACCTCCTTCTTCCCCAATTAAAAAAAAATATCAAGACCGGTTTGCTGAATCACCTATCGGTTTAGATCTGTATTTCGATTATGACGATGCGCTGGCGCATGCCAAGCAAGAAAAGAAGCCTCTCTTTATTGATTTCACCGGGTGGGGCTGTGTGAATTGCCGCAAGATGGAAAATTCAGTATGGCCAAATCCGGGAGTACTGCAGCGATTGAAAGAAGATTATGTGGTAGCATCCTTATATGTAGATGATAAAACAAAACTTGACAGCGCTGAGCAATATTTTTCGCAGGCGCTGGATAAAAAGGTGGTGACACTCGGTGACAGGAATTTCGATATCCAGTATTCACAGTATAGCATGGGAGCACAACCTTATTATGTGCTCCTTGATAATCAGGGCGACCTGCTTACACAGCCACGCGGTTACACGCCGGATCCACTTATGTATATTCAGTTTCTTGACCAGGGATTGGAGGAATTTAAGAAACGAAAGCTGTCGCAGCTCGGCTTGGATTTGTATTTCGATTATGATGACGCGGTGGCGCATGCAAAGCAGGAGAAGAAGCCTCTCCTTATTGACTTCACAGGGTGGGGCTGCGCGGATTGCCGCAAGATGGAGAAATCTATATGGCCCAATCCGGGAGTATTAAAACGATTAAAAGCAGATTACGTGACAGCTTCATTATATGTAGATGATAAAACAAGACTTAACAGTGCAGAGCAATATTTTTCGAAAGTGCTGGATAAAGAGGTGGTGACACTTGGCGATAGGAATTTAGACATTCAGCATTCAAAGTTTAGCATGGGAGCACAACCTTACTATGTGCTTCTCGATACTCAGGGTATCCTGCTCGCGCAGCCGCGCGGCTACACACCTGATGCGCCTTTGTATATTCAGTTTCTTGACCAGGGAATAGAGGAATTTAAGAAGCGTGAATTAGCGTCGCTGAAGTAACTTGATTCGCGATTCTCGTATCTCGATTCGCGATGCGTTAAGTAGAACTTGGCTACATATAAACCAGCGCCAGTTGGGTGTTTTTACCCAAATAACTTATAAGGGATATTTTAATCAAAAGCTTGCAAACAGAGATTGGTGAAAATTCTTATGGTAAAGAATATCAAATACGTGTTTTTATATTCTTATTATAAGCTTTATAAATGGCGATACAATACTTATGGAGAAGAATACTTACCTAAATTAACTGCGCTCCTTTTCTTATCCTTAATTGTTTTTAGCAATGTATTAAGTGTTTTAACAACTATACACCTATTTTTACCCAAAAACTTACTGCAATTGCTATTTCATTCACGGATTATAACCGGTTTATTTGGCATTTCAATATTGCTGTTGTGTTATTTAATAATACAAAAATCCGGAGGTGATAAAGTTATTAATCTTTTTGAAAATGAAACAGACTTGGTAAAAAGGCGCATGAATCTATTTGTAAATTTATACTTCTTCTTTTCAATTTTAACTTTTATCCTTGTTGTAATTTTATTAATTATTTTATGACTGATTCAAGAGAGGATGTTCGCACTAATCTCTTTATAGAAAAAGTTTCAATGTCCAATTACGTTACCACCTGTCACGATTTTTAGGAAGACTCAAACTTCAGAGCATAAGCACCTGACACAGGTATCTTATTTTTTCTCAGTTGAATCAAGGATATTCATCAATGAATCTTTGTCTCCTTCCCTAATATAAGAATTTCCATCCTCAAGGCCCTCTCTCAATTCTTTTATAAACTTCTTTTACTCCTTCCTGGTTCTTTGATTCCATTCAAGAGAATCTTCTTTTGTTAATGGTCGCCCGAATTTAGATGACCAAATGTCGAGTATGGGAGGAAATGCCCCTCCAACTGAATTTGTTTTAGTGTCTTCAATGATATCAACAAAGTAATCGTGTTCAAACTTGAAATATCCGCTGAAAGGGAATCGAGTTATGAGAAATCGTGAATCGTATTAAGTGAATCGTGCATCGTAACCCCGCCTCTTCGATGAAAATCGAATTATTTTCCCACCCATACAACCATCCCCAAAGCACTTACGTCTTTGCAGACAAGCCGATGGTGTGCATAATAACTTTGTTCATCGTTGGTCCGATAAATTTCTCACCTGAATTAAAACCGAATTTTTTCATCAACTAAATCAAAACTCTATGAGACAAACTATCCGATTTTTCTCGGCGATGCTTGCCATCATGCTGGCATGGCAAGTTTCGATGGCTCAGAACCGAACCGTAACCGGTACGGTGAAAGACCAAAGCGGAGAGCCAATCATTGGTGCCTCCATCATTGTGAAAGGAACTACTTCCGGAACTTACAGTGATGAGAGTGGTAACTTCACGATTGTTCTTTCCACAAATGCCACAGCCCTCATCATTAAATATCTGGGCTTTAAATCTCAGGAAATACCACTCACAGCAAGCAACGTAGTAACTGTTACGCTTGAAGAAGACGTTCTGGGATTAGAAGAAGTCGTGGTTACAGCACTGGGCATCAGTAAGGAAAAGAAGTCGCTGGGTTACAGTACCCAGGAAATTGGCGGCGACCGGATTGAAAATTCCGGTGAAACCAATGTAGTAGAAGCTTTGAGCAGTAAATTCAGCGGCGTATTAGTTACCGGAACTTCAGGAACTCCAGGCTCCAGCAGCAAAATTGTCATCCGCGGTCCTTCTACCTTCACCAACGAGAATCAACCTCTTATCGTAGTAGACGGTGTCCCTATAGATAATTCAACAAACGCCACTGTAGCCGGTGATTATCCATTTAATCCTTTCTTACAAGGAGCAAATCAATCCAATCGGGCAATTGACATTAATCCTGATGATATTGAGAGCATCAATGTCCTTAAAGGACCTGCCGCTTCAGCATTATATGGTGCAAAAGCCGGCTCGGGAGTTATCGTAATTACCACTAAAAGAGGAAAAAGTAAAGGTGGTAAGGGCGTTAGCTTCACTGTTAATTCTTCTATCGAATTCAGCAAGGTTGACCAGCTACCTGAAAAGCAAACTACCTATGCACAGGGTACCGGAGGAGGATTTTTTGACTCCACCGGAGTAACAGTGCAGCCGGAAGGAAATTATTTTACTTCCGATCCCGGTCCTGATTTTCTCTGGCATACTGCTGACGATGTAAGTCAGGGAACTCCTAACCAGTGGGGGCCATTAATTGCTCACATGCCAGACTCCCTTGGAGTAACATCGCATGACAATCCGGGAGAGTTCTTTCAAACAGGAGTTACTTACAACAATAATTTTTCTATTTCCAGCGCTTCAGAAAACGGATCGCTCCGTTTCTCAGTTGGCAATGTGAAAGAAACAGGGATAATTCCTAACTCCTCATTTAATCGTACTTCCTTTCGCCTTAATGCGGATGGCCGGGTAAACAGCAAGTTTACTGTGGGAACGTCAGTTAATTATGTAAAAGGAGGAGGAAACTTTGTTCAAAACGGTAGCAACCTTTCAGGGGTTATGCTTAGCTTAATGAGAACTCCCCCAAGCTATGATTTGGCAGCAGGTTTTGAATATCCAAGTGGCGCAAATCGTAACTATTTTTCATCTTATGATAATCCGTATTGGACAATATACAACAACCCTGAGGATAACCAGGTTAACAGGGTTATTGGAAACGCTTACCTAACTTATGCTCCGCTAAGTTGGTTTAATGTAACGGATAGAATTGGTACCGATTTTTATACCGATTACCGGAAGCAAATTTTTTCAATTGGAAGTAATCAACCGGCGAATGCACCCGGTGGACAAATTGAAGAAGATACAAGACGGTATTCCCAGATATACAATGATCTGTTGCTCAACTTTACCAAACAATTCTCTACAGACTTTGAAGCTGATCTTACGATCGGTAATAACCTGATTCAGGAGTACTCCCAGGATCATTATAGCCGTGGCCGCGATCTTACGGTCCCTGATTTTTTTAACCTGAGTAATGCAAGCGATCTATATTCAAGCGAATCAAATATCACTACCCGTACCGCTGCATGGCTCGGAATTTTGGGATTGAATTGGAAGAGCACAGTTTTCTTAAACCTAACAGGACGCAACGAGTGGAGTAGTACCTGGGGTCCTAATACTAACAGCATCTTTTATCCTTCAGCGAATGTTTCGTTTGTGTTCACTGAGCTGATGCAGCCAAGCAATATCCTTTCTTATGGAAAAATAAGATTGGCTTATGCACAAGCTGGTATTAATCCGCAGGCTTACAGCGCCAATACAGTCTTTATACAGCCGCTGTTTACGGATGGATTTACGGATGGATTTAGTTTCCCATACTTGGGAGAAAATGGTTTCGGTTACAGTCAGCTTAACATTTTAGGCAATCCTGATCTTAAACCTGAAAAGCAAATTGGAAAAGAAGTTGGTCTTGAACTCAAACTTTTCCGTGGCAGGTTAGGACTTGAAGCAACGTACTATAACCAAACTTCACAGGACATCCTGGTTGTTCGTCCTATTGCCTCCTCAAGCGGATTCAGCTATGTATATGCAAATGCCGGGGAAATGGTAAACAAAGGAGTTGAAATTGGTTTGGATGCAACTGTTATTAAAAGCAAAAGTTTTGAATGGATGGTAGGAGGTAATTTCTCCAAGAATAAAAATGAAGTTACCAAAATTGCAGATGGTCTTAATAAGTTTAATGTTGAAACAACCTTCGGTGATCCTGAACCTTATGCTATCGTAGGTCAGCCTTATGGAGTTCTTTATGGTACTGCATGGGCAAAAGATCCGAATGGTAATATTATTTGTGATGCAGATGGTTTTCCTATCGTTGCTGATAGCTTTGAAGTAATCGGTGATCCTTATCCTGATTGGCTGGCAAACATTCGCACTGAGCTTCATTTCAAAGGATTCACATTGTCCGGGCTATTAGATATACGCGTTGGCGGAGACATCTGGGCGGGAACGATTGCCCGTATGAACAGAATCGGTGCCACGCAGGCTTCGGCGGATCATAGAGGTGAGTCATTTGTTATTGATGGTGTAGTTGAAAATGGCGACGGCTCATTTTCTCCCAATACTGTTCCAATCCAGGCTTATGATTACTTTTCTTATGCCAAAGGTGATTTCGGTGCAAGCGAAGCGGTCATTTACGATGCCGGATGGGTTCGGCTGCGCGAATTGAGTCTGAGTTATTCATTTGACTTCAGCAAGGAGAAGGGGAATCCGATTCAACAACTTACCCTAACTGCTTCCGCCCGTAATTTGTTTGTGTCCACAGATTACCCGGGTGTTGATCCTGAAAATAGTCTGACAGGTGCAGGATCAAATGCTCAAGGATTGGATTGGTTTAACAATCCCGGAACCAAGTCTTATATGTTTGCAATTAGCTTTGGATTCTAAAACTAAAAAAAAACTGAATCATGAAAAAAACAATCTTCATACTAACAACTTTTACAGCGCTGATGCTTTCAGGCTGTAAGAACTGGGTTGATGACTTCACAATATCACCTAATAGCCCGGTTTCAGTAACAAATGCCCTACTGCTGACTACGTCTGAAGTAGCGACTTTTGCGCTTTATAATGGTCAGCTTGACAGAACGGGGAATATAATGACCCAGCAGTTGGCCGGTACTTTATTCCAGATGGAAGAAGTTGGTAAATACAACATTACAGAAAATGACAACATTAATGAATGGAAAACTGTGTATGCAGATGCATTGATCAACATGAAAACACTTGTTGATGATGCAGGAGATGCAAATCCTTATTACAGGGGAATCGGCCGGGTGCTGAAGTGCATGGTTATTGGAATTGCAACGGATTATTGGGGCGATATTCCTTACAGTGATGCACTAAATGGCTTAGAAGGCCCAGGGGGCTGGAATCCTGTTTATGATACCCAGGAGCAAATTATTGCTGCCATTCAAAGCGAATTAGATCAGGCAATAACTGATCTGTCACAACTACCTACTGCTAATACACTATTGCCGGGTACTGATGATTATATCCATGGCGGGGATGTGGCTGCCTGGATTAAGACTGCTTATATTATTAAGATGCGATATGCCAACCGTGAAAGCAATCGTGATGCAAGTGGCTCTGCTCAGAATGCATTGGATTATTTCAATGCAGCAGGTTTAGCTGATGGTGATGATACCTACGCAATCTATGGTATAAATGGTAATGAGTTGAATCCTTTTAATTCATTTAACACAACTCGGGCTGGTTACATTAAGATGGGCGGATTTTTTGTTGACTTGCTTACCTCCCTTAATGATCCCCGATTACCTTTATACGCTGCACCTGACCCAAGTGGCAATTATACCGGAACACCACTCGGAACTACTGCTGACACCACTTCTAATACCGGTTCTTTGCTTTCCTCTGATGCTTCTCCAATACCTCTGGCAACATATTCAGAAGCATTGTTCATTAAAGCAGAAGCGCATTTACGCCTTGGTCAAGCCCAGGAAGCTGCCGATGCCTATAATTTAGCAGTAAAGGCAAGCATTCTACGCACAACAGGGGCACCTGATGCTGCTTATGAAGCGGCAAATGCCAGTGAAACTTCCGGCTCAATTACTCTGGAAAAAATAATGACTCAGGCATATATTGACCTGTTCTTGCAGCCAGAGGCTTATGCAGATCAAAGAAGAACTGACATCCCGGCACTCACGCCAAATCCCGTCGGTTTGCTGACAGGGATTCCAAAGAGATTGCCTACTTCGATTGATGAGAGGGTTAACAATTCTAATGCAATTGTGGTAAGCGATCTGTTAACTCCGGTTTGGTGGGATAACTAATGGGTTGATTCAGAATATTACTTCAAGGGCTGTCTAAACAGGCAGCCTTTGTTTTTTTGCACACCTTTGTATTCACAATATGAATCTCGCTCTCGATTTCGGCAACTCACGGGTGAAGGCAGCCATTTTCGATCAAAGAAAATTGGTTCATATAGAAACACATTTTTCCTTCTCCATCAAAAAAGCTGCAGCGATTATCCGAAAGTTTAATGTTGATTCATCGATTCTTGCTTCAGTAATTCATGAAAGTAAAGAGATCCGCCAATTGCTGAAAAAGAATACTCGTTTCATCAAACTTGATTCTTCTACACCTGTCCCAATCACTAATCATTATGAGACTCCCGGCACATTAGGAGCAGACCGGCTTGCTAATTTAATCGGAGGCCGTTCACTTTTTTCCCGCAAAAATATTCTTGTGATCAGTGCGGGCACATGCATCACCTATGATGTAATTACTTCAGAAGGAAATTATTTCGGAGGTAACATCACGCCTGGTCTCGACCTGCGCCTGAAAGCTATGAATACTTTTACAGCACGACTACCGTTGGTAAAAAAAGAAATGACGAATGAATTATTCGGAAGAACCACCGCAACATCCATGCTTTCCGGCGTAATAAAAGGAACATCACTGGAGATGAAAGGATTTATTTCAGAGTACAAAAAAGAATATCAGGCGCTGAAAATTATTCTTACCGGCGGTGACGCTCCATATTTTGAAAAGATGATTGCCCCCTCAATTCCTTACGGAAAAAGTAAGACATTTGCGCTCCCTCACTTATTGCTATACGGCTTAAATGAAATCCTTCTGATCAATAATGCATAAAAAGCTTTCTGTTTTATTATTGTTGTGTGGCTTTGTCAGTCTGGTTTTCGGCCAAACTGAAATTCCTTATTCAAGATATGGTCTCGGAATTCTTCAACAGCCCGAGCCCGCGTTTCTTCGCGGCTGGGCAAACCAATCTTCTGCCTTCCATAATTCTTACAACCTCAACTTCATGAATCCGGCTTCGTATGGTTATCTCACCAATACTGTTTTCGAGGCGGGATTATACGGCAGCAGCATGAAGGTCAATAGTTCCGATTCTTCAGCAACTTTTGGTGATGGTGGAATTTCTACACTCGCCCTGGCTTTTCCGCTAATGAAAAACAAACTCGGATTCAGTTTGGGAGCCATGCCTTTCAGCCGGGTGAACTATAATATTATACAGACTCATGACAGTTCGGGCGCCCTGGGTGAAACGGCAAATTATTTTCAGGGCAGCGGCGGCCTTAATACATTTTACATGGGTGCCGGATACAAGTGGAAGAACCTGAGTTTCGGAGTAAACGCTGAATATCTTTTTGGAAAAATAGACTACTCTACCATCCTCGCTTTTCCTGATACACAGAATGCATATAACACACTGCGTGATGAAGCACGAATAGTAAGTGACGTCATTTTCATAGGGGGCCTTCAGTATCGTTTGTATTTGGATACTGAAAAAAATTATGCAATCGATTTTGGGATAACCGGAAATTTAAGATCGAATGTAAATGCGACCCGCGACCTGATGTATTCACGCTTTACGTACCGAGATAACTTCGGAGTAATAACGACTACTCCGCATCCGAAAGACACTATTTCTAATGTGAGTGATGGTAATGGAAAAATTATTTTGCCAGCCCGCTTTTCTGTAGGTCTCATGTTTTCAAAAGTGAGCCATTATATGATCGGGCTGAATTACCAGTTTGGCAAGTGGGGCGATTACTCTTCCTTTGGTGAAAAAGATTTTACTGCTGATAGCTGGAAGCTTAGTGCAGGCCTGCAGGTGGTACCCAATTACAAATCGTATATGCACTATTTTAATGTGGTTGCCTACCGGGCCGGATTTTCAATGGGGAAAAATTACTTAGAGCTTGACGGAAAAGATTTGCCTGAGTATGAAGCCGATCTCGGATTGGGCTTCCCTTTAAAACGCGTACTCTCAGAAATTTCATTAAGCGGCGAGCTCTCTCACCTTGGCTCATTAAAAGACAACCCTCTCATGATTTCAACTTTTAGAATGACTCTCGGTATCACACTCAATGATCGCTGGTTTCAGAAAAGAAAATTCGATTAAGCAGCACAAGTCAGAAATCAGAGGTTAGAAGTATTATGTCTCATTCCTCTCATCAGATGATAGAAGTTAGAAATTAGAAGATAGAAAGTTCTACAAGTTTAACCCTCACTGTCTCATGACTCACGTCTCACCTCTGAAATCTCATAGCTCAATCTTCATCTCTCGTTTCTCACGTTTCACGTTTCACGTCTCACGTCTTACGTCTTACTTCTTATGTCTTATTTCACTGGTCTTCCTGCAAACTTCCTGCGAAAATGACATGAGCATTGTAAAAAAGATCGCGTCACCTAAGGAGGCATCTAAGGAAACCGGGAAAGATGTGGTGGCCTTGTACAGCGACTTTGGAAAAGTAAAAGCCAAGCTTATAGCGCCGGTTATGAACCATGTAGATGATGAAAAAAATCCTTACACTGAGCTGCCTGCAGGACTCACTTTATTTTTTTATACGGATAGTTTAAAAGTGCAGAGCCAGCTCACTGCCGGCTACGGAATCAGCTATGATAAAAGCGATGAGATGATAGCGCGAAACAATGTAGTAGTAACTAATATATACGGAGATAAGTTAGAGAGTGAAGAATTAATTTGGAATCAGAAAACAGAAAAAATATCGAGCGAGAAATTTGTGAAAATCACTACTAAAGATGAAATTATTTACGGCGATGGCTTTGAATCGAACGATGATCTCTCCAATTATAGGATTAAAAAAATAAGAGGTACGCTGCAGGTGCATGATGATCACCTTTGAGAGGCAGTTGGCAACATAGAAAATTACACTCTTTAATCAGCATTTGTTCAACAGCGACTGATTGCAATGTTATATAAGATTCTCATTGAGAGCCAGAAATTCGGAGCACTGCTTTTAGGTTTACTTATTACGACACATTTATTTGGGCAATGCGTTTCTATCGAATATGATGTTATGCCCTCTGTTGATCTAATAGCAGATTCATCAAACTTGATCAGGATCGTTTATAGAGGAGAGACGGTATTTTTATTCAACTGTCCGATTTCCACGGATGACACTTTCTTACTGCCACCGAAGAAATTACCAAATGGAAAATATCTTGCTTTCTATGGCAATGACACAAGTAAAATTGCTTTAGAAATTTCCTATAAAAATGGTCAGATTGATGGAAAAGAAAACTACTATTTCAAGAGTGGAAAATTATGGTCAACCACAACGTTCATAAATGGTGTAATGAACGGAGAGTTTGTCGAATATTTTAATACCGGTAAAATTCACTTTGAGGGCTCTGATTTAAATGGAAGAATCAACGGAAAATATACGGAATATGATATTGATGGAAACAGGATTAAAGAAGCAACCTACAAAAATGGAAAATCAAATGGAACGTATAAAATATGGGATTGTGATGGGAAGTTGATGGTAGATGCATATTATAGGAATGGTAAGATGAAAAAATATAATAATAAACAACTGAAGTAGGAAAATGGGCCACAAATTCCTGGAATTGCAACATTCTGTTATAAGCAAAGGAATGGAGTGGAGAACCCCGACGAGCTACAACCTGATTTTTCGGGAGAATAGAGACTTTAAAATTTCAACATCAGCATGCAGAATGGCTTTCCCGCCTTGAGTAATTTATTGTGCTAATGAGGCATTTATTACCCCCGGTAAAGGAGCTCCGTGCTCTTCTTACTGTGAACAAAATTGGCATCGTATTCTTCTCTATCTGGTAATTATCTAACAAAAAAAACTTATCAACATGGAAAAAAATCCGAAAGATCAATCTGGTCAAGAGAATCAGAACGATCAAAAGAATCAAAGCAACCAGAAGAATCAGAACAATCCCCAAAACAAACAGCAGGGAACAAAGACCAATAAGTCAACTGATTCGGAAGAAGAGAATGAGAACACTGAAACCCCGGAGCGTAACCCGCAGCAGCCTGATCGCCAGCAAAATCGTGAGCGTACTCAAGGAGAAGACAAATCAACCGGCGGAAAGTAAAAACGGTTTAATTCTGATTTTATAAAAAGTCCTGCACCAATAGTCGCAGGACTTTTTAATTTTCTGCATCCAGCAAAACTTCAACGAATCGAGTTACGCGAATCGAGAATCCCGATTAGATCGGGAGAACTCGAACTCAAAACAATTCAACCATCTGCTCCCTGTTAAGTTTACACGTAATCCAATCCGCATCGAGCGATGCCCCATACTTCTTATAAAAATTAATGGCAGGCTCATTCCAATCCAACACATGCCACCGCAGTTGATTTGCGCCCGTCTCTTTTGCAATCTTTCCTACTTCATCAAACAATTTTTTTCCAATACCAAAGCCGCGTTTAGATTCAGTAACCACAAGGTCATCGAGGTAAACCATCTTTCCTTTCCACGTTGAATAGGCGATATAAAAAATTGCAATACCTGCAATTACTTCATCCGCTTCAGCAACGAGCGAGTCAAAAATTTTTTCCTCCCCAAAGCCATCCCGCAACATAGATTCTTCTGTGGTGATCACTTCATCCGGCGCTTTTTCATACACCGCTAATTCCTTTATGAGTGCAAGCATTGCAGCCACATCGCGAGGCTCTGCTTTTCTGACTTTAATATTCATGGAAAGAATTTAAAAGCGTAAAAATAGAGAGTTGCCATCGTGAATCGTGGTACGTGAATCGTGAATCGTAATTCTTCAATTTGGATTTTCCCTCTCAATCATCTTTATTTGCAGTCCCAATTTTCAAAGCACTTACAAATAACATGGCGATATTTCAGACGATCAGGAACAAACTGGGTCCTATCATTGCAATTTTCATCGGCTTAGCCCTCGGTTTGTTCGTGTTGGAGACAGCATTGAATTCAAATACCAACTTGCTGAAGGGCAACAAAGACGTAGTAGGTGTTATTGACGGCAATCAAATTCACCGGCGCGATTTTGACAACAAGGTAGATGAAGCCATAAACAATTACAAGCTGCAAACAAATCAGGCCAATGTGGATGACAACACGATGTTCACCCTTCGCGACCAAACGTGGAATCAGATGATCACTGAGCAGCTTAATGGAAGCGAATACAAAAAATTAGGACTGGTGGTTTCAAAAGAAGAGATGAAGGATATGTTTTTCGGAAAGGATGCCGTGCCTGAAATAAAATCTGCACCATTTTTTACTGATCCGCAAACAAAACAATTTGATCCCTCACGAGTCAAAGCTTATTACCAGCACCTCGACGATCCGCCAAGGGAAGGCGAACAGCCGGGAGAGCGAAGGCAGCGATGGATAGCATTTGAGAAGGGACAGAAAGATCAGCGAATGAGCAGCAAGTACGCTGACCTGATCAAGAATGCACTCTATGTACCCAAGTGGGAAGCAGAAACGGATTACAATGAGAAGAATACGCGCGCATCTGTGAAATTTATTTCTGTTCCGTACGCTACCATTTTAGATTCAACCATCAAAGTTACTGATGCTGAATTGCAGGATTATATCAATCAGCATGCAGTACAATTCAAGCAGGAGGAGAGCCGTAAAATTGACTACGTTATTTTCCCTGTGGCCCCATCGCAGGAAGACACAGCTGCTGTGACAAAAGACATCAACAATATTTATTCAAAACTTATAGCATCGCCCGATGACACCGACATTGTAAAGCTGAATGCTGATAACGGCCTTGATAAATTTTATTACAAGAAGGAAAAAATCCCTTCCGCTTACGTGAAGGATACGCTCTTTAAACTTCCCTTAGGTACAGTGATGGGTCCTTATTTTGAAGACGGCAATTACAAAATTGTGAAGCTGATGGACCGCAAAGAGATTTCTGATTCTGTGAAGGCGCATCACATTCTCGTTCGCGTGGAACCGAATGCTGATTCAATGCCGGCAAGGCACAAAATTGACAGCATTTATGAGGCAGTAAAGAGTGGAACCCCTTTCGATTCTTTGGCGAAGAAATTTTCTGATGATCAGGGATCTGCACAAAGAGGCGGTGATCTGGGTTGGTACAAGCA
The DNA here is from genome assembly GCA_035638255.1 of Chitinophagales bacterium. GTDB lineage: Bacteria > Bacteroidota > Bacteroidia > Chitinophagales > UBA10324 > DASRAJ01. The sequence continues at coordinate 22,450 of DASRAJ010000138.1, read as the reverse complement.
GGCAATGGCAGTGAAGAATATCAACAGCTATTTATTCTTTGAACATGCAGCAGAAGGGGACATGAAGGTTGTGCGTTCAGAGTTCGGCTATCATCTCATTCGTATTGACTCGGTCAGAAATGTTTCGCCGGCTGTGCAGGTTGACTTTATTACGCGACCTCTTGAGGCAAGCAGTGAAACCGATAAAGCAGCATTTGATAAAGCCACGCGATTCGCTTCCGATAATAACACGATGGAAAAATTTGAGAAGGCTGCGGAGCAGCAAAAACTAAACAAGCAGTCGGCACCGAGTGTGGCGAAAAATGCGAATCAGTTGCCGGGGCTTCAGTCAGCACGCGAACTGGTGAAATGGTCTTATACCGCAAAACTTGGTGATGTATCATCTCCGTTTTCGTTGGAGAGCAATTACGTAGTTGCCGTTGTCACCGGGGTGAAAAAAGAGGGCACCGCTTCAGTAGAAGATGTACGCCCGCAGGCAGAACTCCTTGTTCGTAAACAAAAGAAAGGACGGGAGATTGCTGCGCAGATTGCTGCAGCCCTGTCGCTGAACCCGGCGCTGGATGCACTTGCAGTAAAAATGAATCAGCCGCTGAAGAATGCAGACAACATCACGTTTGGAAATTCCTATGCAGATAAACTCGGCTACGAACCCAAAGTGATAGGAACCATTTTCTCACTGAAGGAAAACCAGGTTTCTAAACCGGTCACGGGCGAGCAGGGAGTGGATGTGTTGCAATTGCTATCAGTTACCAAGCCGGAACCCATCGCTGATTACAATCAATTCAGACAGCAGCTACTCAGCTCACTTGCACCGCGCCTGCAGTATGGTTTGCCCGATGCTTTGAAGAAGGCGGTGAAGATTGAAGATAACAGGTACCTCTTTTTCTAAATTCCAAATTTCAAAATTCAAATCCAAATCTGAAATAATTTTCAAAGGTTCAATTTTCTCACAGAGTCCTACGGACAAATGAAGAAGATTGGACCTTTGGAATTTTGATGCTTGAATTTATTTGTGATTTGTAATTTGGATTTGTAACTTGGAATTTGGAACTTTTCTTTCACTGAACTAAGATTCAAGCGATAGCGTTCTTCTGATAACTTGATTATGGAAACCCAGGAAAAAATCATCAACCGTGTTTCAGAGAGCGGACTCATCACGTTCGATCTCGAAGAGTTTTATCCGAAAGAAGAAAAAATTTCTTTCGATCTCCGGAATTATCTGTTCATGGGATTAATTCTTAAGGAAAAAGATTTTCGCGAAGCATTGAAGAATCTTGATTGGTCTGCTTACCAAAATAAAAATGTTGCAGTCTTTTGTTCTGCCGATGCAATCATTCCCGTGTGGGCTTACATGCTTGTGGGGGTATATCTCGCGCCGGCAGCGAAGCGATTTTATTTCTGCAAAGAAGAGGAGCTTGATGATATGATTTTCAAAGAAGAGATTGCAGCACTCGATATAACACCGTACAAAGATCAGCGCATCATTATTAAAGGATGCAGCGATAAACCTGTTCCCGTATCGGCGTATCTTGAAATCACGCGCAAGCTTCGCCCGGTTGCCAAGAGTCTGATGTATGGTGAAGCGTGCAGTAACGTACCTTTGTACAAGCAAAAAGCAGGTCAATCGTAAAGGATTTTTGCGAAGGTCATACTGAGTTTATCGAAGCAAGTGCGTTGGCGAAAAGGCTTCCTCAACACTTCGATAAGCTCATGGTGACCACGGCAGAGTAAGAGTAGAATCAGGAATAATCATGAAAATCAAAAGTCAAGCCCTCAACAAATTTCTTCGCATCGCCATCTTCATGCTGGCAGGGTTTGCCGTATTCTTTTCCATCAGCACTATGAAAGCGAAGGTGGACCCGGAGTCAACTTCTTACATTACTGAAAAAATCCGCTCACCGTTTGACAATAAAATTTACGCAGTAAAAATTCCGGAGCATATTGACTTTGCGGGAGAAGAAGTTCCGTTAGATGATGAAGACGTGAGACAACATCTCGATCGCGAGCTTTTGGTGAATGCATACTGGCATTCACAAACACTGTACATCATGAAGCAGTATCAGCAAATCATTTCACTCCTCGAACCCATTCTGCAGCGGTACGCGGTGCCGAAAGATTTTGAATACCTCTGTGTTGCCGAGAGCGGATTGCAATACAATGCAGAATCACCAAGTGGTGCAGTAGGATTGTGGCAGTTCACCAGGAGCACGGGTATCCATTACGGACTTATTATCAACAGTGAGGTAGATGAGCGATACAGTTACGAGAAGAGCACAGAAGCGGCTTGCAAATATTTTCTGGATGGGAAACAGAAATTCGGAAGCTGGACCATGGCTGCCGCCGCGTTCAATCACGGCATGGATGGAATGGGTGATGCGGTGAAGCATCAGAAAACAAATAACTATTACGACCTCTACCTCAACCGCGAAACATCGCGGTACATCTTTCGAATTCTCGCGCTCAAGCAGGTACTCGGGAATCCACAGGCGTATGGATTTTTTCTCGATGCCGGAGATATGTATCCTGATTATAAATACAAAACCATCACGGTTGATTCTTCCATCACCGACCTCGCAGATTTTGCAAAGGCAAACGGCACAAGTTACAAGACGCTACGGGAGTTGAATCCATGGATCATGGCATATTCACTTACGAATAAAGAGAAGCGGGTGTATGAGCTGAAGTTGCCGATATAGTCTTTCTTCAATATTCAAGGATTGTGTCTCTTATGAAAGTTTTTATTTTCAAGCATCAGATATTCCATGTTAAATACCGGATAAGAATAATATTGATACATCCAGAGTATTTTATTTTTCAGTTGCAGGCTATCAATGAATTTAGTCCGATCCTCTGCCGTTTTAAAAGCTTTATCAAGTAACTTGGCTTGATTCCATTTATCAGAGTAGGCATTTAACCAATTTAAATTTGAATAGAAGAGAGTGCCGTAATCAGAATTCGAAAGAATTCCGGAAAAATGTTGTTCAAGCCAGGAACCACCATAGATCATATCCATAAACATTACCTGCTGAGAGTCTTTAAAAAGTCTTACGGTGTATCCTCCTGTAGTTGCAAAATTATCTCCGGATTTAAATAAGACCCAACACTCTTTTAGTTTATTGAGCATCACAGCATCTGTTATTACATATCGTATTGAGTCGCTTTCATTTCCTTTCATTATTAACCAGTTTCCTTCATTGAATTCATACCGATCCAGGATTTTTACTTTCTCTTTAAAGATCCCGGTGAAAAAAAATGAGTAAAGAATTAAGCCACATAAGGTGAGGATTGCAATTTTAAGATGCGGCTTCATAATATTTTCATCATTTTTTTCTCAGCCGGTGATTGCTTTCTTAAGTACCACCTAATACAAACACCGGCAAATAAATTTACTTCTTACTCCTGTAAAATACACTCAGCACACCCGGATAAATCATCAGCAAAATCGGAATACCTGCGCAGAATCCTCCAATGACAGCGATAGCAAGCGGCTGATGCAGCTGAGAACCTACTCCAAGCCCCAATGCAAGCGGCATCAATGCGAAGATGGCACCCAGTGCGGTCATCAGGTTAGGGCGTGTGCGGATTGAAACTGCTTCTTCAATCGCATCGTGATCGCTTAGATGCTGGCGACTCATCAGGAATTGATGAAAGGTAAATACAGCATTCTCCGCAATAATGCCGACGATCATGATGATGCCGGTGTAGCTTCCAACATTGAGCGCCGTGCCGGTGATGAACAGTGCTACTACACAACCAGCCATGCCCATTACGGAAAGAAGAAGGATGATAGCCGCTGCAACAAAATCCCTGAAGAGAAAGAGAAGCGTAGCAAACACGAGGAGGCATGCAATCAATAAAATGCGTAGTAACTCACTGAACGATTTCTGCTGCTGGAGAAAGTCGCCACCATACTCTACATGTTGACCTGTTTCAAGCGGTACTTCTGATTTTATTTTTTGCTGAATCTCGTGCATCGCACTTCCCAGGTCGCGGTTGTCAAGGCGAGCGGTAATGTCAACGAAGGGCTGAAGATTTTCCCTGTCAATTTCTGCTACACCGTTTTCCACTTTGATGTCAGCGAACTGCGTGATCGGCTTCACCGTTCCGTTCGGAAGAAAAATTTGCATGTGCTGCATGCGATCCAGGTTGTTGGATTGCGGATTCGGGTAGCGCAAGCGTATAGTAATGTACTGCACATTCTCGGGAAGATTTGCCACTTCCGTTCCCTGCAACTGCAGCTCCACTTGTTTCTGCAGATCGGCAGGCGTGAGACCGAACTTCGCAAGCTCATCCTGCTTCGGAACAACTATTACCGAGGGGCCTGCGATAACAATTCCGTTGAACACATCCGCCACACCATTTATTTTTTCCATCGCCTCGCCAATCTTCCTGGCATTCTCCTGGTTCTGCTCCGGGTTGCTTCCAAACAATTTTACCTCAATGGGCTGCGCCGTTCCGGTAAGATCACCGAGAATATCGCCAAGCACCTGCCCGAAATCAATTTGCAGTGCCGGCTGCGTGACTTCAATTCTTTCGCGCAATTCATCCATCACATCATAAACGGTTCGCTTTCTTTTTTTCTTCAACTGAATTAAATAATCACCAACGTTGGGCTCGGTGATGAAGAACCCCATCTGCGTTCCGGTTCGCCGCGAATAACTCTCTACCTCGGGAATGCTTTGAATAATTTTTTCTACTTCCTTTAGCATGTGATCAGTTTCATCGAGCGAGGTGCCCGGCGGCGAAACATAATCAAGCACGATAGAACCTTCATCCATTTCCGGAAGAAACCCTGTTTCCAGATTCGGAAGGATAAAAATCACCGACACAATCAGCAGTGCAACAAAGATGAACGCCACCCACGGATTACGAATGAAGAAGGGTATCCACCCCGCCTTTTTCTCTTTCGTCTCCTGAGTTTTTTCTTTTTCTTTCTTCTTCGAGAAGAAATTATAGATCACCGGCAATGCCAGCCAGCTCACAAGAAAGGAAGCGATGAGGGTGATCACCATGGTTGCTGCAAGTACTCTGAAGAAGGCACCCGCTAATCCGCTCAGCAACGCAAAAGGAAGAAAGATCACGATGGTGCTGAGTGATGAACCAATCATGGCGGGGAATAACAATCGAATGGCATGACTCACCGTGTTTCGTTCTAATTCCTGAACTTTTTCTTTTTCTTCCTGGTGAATTTGTTCAATCACCACAATTGCATCGTCAATGATCAGTCCGATAGCAGCAGCAAGTGCGCCGAGCGTCATGATGTTGAGCGTATAACCCATCGCGTACAAAGCAGATAGAGAGATACCAAGCACAATGGGTAAACAACAGATGAGCGTCATGCTCGCACGGAATGACCGGAGAAATAAGATTACCACGATAACGGCAAGAACCAACCCGATGAGAATGCTATCGCGCACGCTCCTGACAGAGTCGTCAACAAAGTTTGACTGAATGTAGTAAGGCTTGAGGGAAACATTTTTCGGAAGAAGCTTATTCAGGTCTGTGACTTTTTTCTCAATGCTGTCAGTGAGTTTAACAAGGTTTGCATTCGGCTGCCGGATCACATTCACCAGCACTGCATTATTCCCATTGGAATTGATCTTGATAAACTCATCCATTTGGTGTACGCTGATATCAGCGACGTCCCTGATCCGGACAATTCGTTTCCCGTCATTTTGCACTACAAGATTTTCGATGTCTTCTTTGCTTCTCGTGGTTGCATCGGTGATGGTGAGATACAGGCGGCGATAATCATTGAGCAATCCCGTCGAGAGAATAAAATTTGCGTTGGAAAATGCGTCCATGATTTTCTGCGGTGTGATGCGCAGCAACGTCATCACATCAGGCTTCAATGTGATCCAGTATTCTTTTGTCTTGCCGCCCATCACTTGCACATTCGCAACACCATCCACAGTTCCCAGGTATGGTCTCACTGTGTACGTAGCAAGCTTCTTCAATTCAATCTGCACTTCTTCGGTTTCGGTTTTTGCTGTGTCATTGTATTGAAGGGTGTAGCCGATCACGGGGAGAATGGAGGGATTCATTTTCTCCACTGAAATAGAAACCCCTTGCGGGAGAAATGTTTGTGCCTGGTTGATCTTCGCGCTCACCAAAGTGAGGTCCTGATCAATGTTGTCTGCCCAGTTGAAAAATGCCGAGATCTCGCAACTGCCCCGACTTGTAGTAGAGCGAATCACATTCAGTCCGGGCACTTCCTTGATCGCATTCTCGAGAGGAATGGTCACCGTCACCATCATTTTCTCCACAGGCTGCTCACCGTTGTCTGCAATGATTTTTATTTTCGGAAAAGTGACATCGGGAAAGAGCGCTACTTCAATTCGCGTGAAGGAATAATAGCCGAAGCCGAGCACGAGCAGCAGCACGAAGATGATGGGCTTGCGATATGTTTGAAAAGTGCTCATGGACGAAGTTCCAAATCACAAATTCCAAATCTCAAATAATGATCAAAAAGAAAAAAAATTCAAAAGTTCGAAACCGTTCCGACTACAGTTCTCTTTTGATATTTGCTCTTGATTTTCAAATTTGAAATTTGAATTTTCGTTTTGCAATTATTTGAGATTTGGAATTTGTGATTTGGAATTTTCATTTTACGATTACCACCTTCGCTGTATCCTCCAGTCCGTAATTCCCGCTGATGAGAATGCGATCATCAGGTGAGAAAACCGGCTCAATAATTTCCACTTCTCCTTTTGTTTTTCTTCCCGTAGTTACGTCTTCTCTTACTGCTGTGCTGTCATTAGTGAGTTTCATCACCCAGTATTCATTCATCGTTTCATCAGTGAGAACCGCACTCTTCGGCAGGACCTGCGATTCCCTTGTTGCCGCTTCTGTGAATTCAACCCGGATGTTCAGGAACTCCGGAAAAATTTCTGCGCTGTTGATGTGCAGGTAAGCCTGTTGCGTTTGAGAAGCAGCATCCACTTCGGGAAGAATTTTTGAAACAGTTGCTGCATATTTTTTTCCGTCAGGAAAAATCACTTCACAATTCCGGCCGGCCTTCACCAAAAATTTTTTTTCAAACGGGAAATTCAATTGCACTACCATGCTCCCCTGGTCTACCGTTTGACAAAGTATCTCTCCTTCCTGGACAAAATCTCCCGACTCTTTCAATACCGAATCAACTCTGAAATGATGATTCGCTTTCACTGTGATCACCGAGTTTTTGAAAAGGGTGTCAGCGACAAAGTCAGGATACGCAGCGGCTTCTTTTGTTTTGAGGGTGAATAAAGTTTTTCCGACCTCAGGCATCTCACCTGCACTTGTCGTTACAGTTTGGATGAAGCCGGCAATGGGAGAGAGCAATGGAGTCTTCTTCACAAACAGCAGGGTTCCATACAGGGAAAGAGTGTCGTTCAAAAATTTCTTAGCTACGGCAGTTACTTTCACCGGTGTTCCTTTTTCCTCAACAGCAACCTCCTGAGTTTTGTGCTTGCAGGAGAGAAAAAAGAAAAGTGTGAGGACAAATATGGCATCATTGCGAGGAGCGAAGTAAGAGCTGGCTGCGTAAGCGCGACGAAGCAATCTCCAACTGTTGGGGATTGCTTCCCGAAAAAATCGGGACAGGTCGAAAAACTTGCGCTCGTTCCTCCGCAGTTTTTCCCGCAATGACGAGACGTATCCAAAGAAAATTTTTCTCACCATACCAAATAGTTGTGTTCGTTAATGATGTGCTGCTGCTGAATGACTGCATCGTTGAGTTTCTTTTGCAAGTCACGGTAGTCGCGTAGCGACGCGAGGTAGTCAATGATTGACAACTGACCTGAAACCAATTGTTGCCTTCGCATCAGCATGAGTTTATTCATCTCGACCAATTCATCCTGCCATTGGGTGATGATGGAATTGCTGTTCTGAAATTTTTTTTCGAGATCGGCGAGCTGCAAACTGTATTGTGTTCTGTAAAAATTCCTGTAAAATTGGCCGGTCTGTTGCTGAATGATTAATTGTTGCAGGCGAAGATTTCGCTGTCCTCCATCATAAATATTCCAGTCAAAAGAGATACCGGCGCTGAATCCAAATTTTTTCAATGATGGATCATCGGGTATTGCCTGGTAACCTGCATCGCCAAAGAGGTTGAGTTTCGGAACATAATCGTAGCGCAATAATTTTTTTGACGCTTCAATGGATAAGCTATCGAGAGAAAATAACCTCAGGCTGGGGTTGAATGAATAGGTAGAAGTTTTCCAAATAAGATTCGGCGGTGGAATTTCATATACTGTTGTGTCGAAGACGCCGCTCAGTGCATTGAGTGTGTAGAGAGTAGAGCGATATCCTTCTCTTAGTAATTCAAGGTTAATTTTCTCTGTTTGAATCTGCAGCTTGAGTGTGAGATAGTCAGTTTGCAAATAGATTCCGTTTTTCACGAGAGGCTCCAGCAAGCTTAATTGATTTTCGAGTGAAGCAATTGTTTGTTCCTGAAATTTTATCTGCAACAATGTATCATAACTGTTCAGGTATTGATCGGCAATTGATTTTTCCAAAGTACGCTGTGAAACAAGTTGGTTCGTGAGCAAAGAATCAGATCGCAGGCGGACCTGAGCAGTTTGCGCAGCGAAATAATTTTTTTGGAACAGTGATTTCTTTACTCCAACAATCGCTGTGTACTGTCCTTTGTTCGTGATCGCCTCATCATACCCGTAGCCATTGATGATGGGCGCAATCATAATTTGTCCCGTCGCAGAGATAACAATTTTTCTTCCTGCTAAAATCAATAAGCTGTCAATTTTATTTCGCTGAAGTTGGCTGGTGTAATCTCTCATCAACGGACTGTTTTGTACCCCGGTTGTCAAATAAAAATTCAAATCACGTGATTGGGAGAAAGAAAAAATGCTGCTCATCACAAACAAACTTAGAAGTGAGCAATAGCGTGCAATCATAGATGTTTTAATTGCCGGAAGTAAAGATGCTGAAGATTCATACTTTACAATAATAATGCCCCACGACTTATGCAAGGGCTCTGAGGCATTGTCCTGAATTGTCAGGAGGAAACTGCTTAAATCTCATTGTGATAAAATGCAAAGAAGATTAGTGCACGGAAATTTTTCCCCGCTAATCTTTTTCTTCCTTAACAAAATTTCCGTTTGCATCAAACACCACATCTTTCCCTTTGATTTCTGCTTCGTACATTTTTGCTCCTTTAGCATCTGTAATCTCAGTGGCCTCCTTGATTTTTGCTCCTGAATAATTTTTGGAAATATATTCGGTCACTGAAGCAGGCAAACTATTTACGGGAATTTCTTTTTCAGTTTCCACCACATTTCCATTCACGTCGAAGGTAACGGCGGCCTCCATCCCGCTCAATTCATATTCAGCTTCATAGTTTCCATCTTCATTGTACCAGTCATAATCTTTTAGATCAGGATACAATTTATGAAGGGCAGAAACGGCAGGCACGGGAACTTTATCCTCTTTTATCTTTTGTGCATCAGCACATCCTGCAAAAAGTATTACTACAAAAATCACAATCAGAGTCTTCATTCGTGGTTTTATTTTTTATTTGGTGCAAAGGTTAAAAATGATTCTGTAGAAATTCTGGAGTTCACTGATAAAGTATAGAGGCGCGCACTTGATTTAAAGGTAACAATATGGAACCAATAGAGCGATAGATTTTGAACTGAAGGGATGAATTTGGTTAGCTTCTAACCAGGATTGTTGTTCATCTGTATCTATAATCTCAATCCTAATCCAAATTCAAACAATCCGGATTTTTCTTCCTCAGAAAATGCGATGGAGAATTTAGTAGTGAGGATATCAAATAATGGTTTGAAATAAAATCCGCCACCGTAGCCGGTGTGCCACGTGTCGCTTACTTCATCAGGTATCCATACTCTGCCCACATCATAAAATCCAAACACACCCACATTGAGAGGAGCCACAGCGGTATTTACTCTTCCGAATTCAACAGTAATCTGATTATCTAAATATGCAGTTGTGTTTCCGGCAAAACGATCACGCTCATAGCCGCGCAATCCTGTTGTTCTGCCAACAGTATTCAATTCATAAAACGGAACGTCACCGGTTACATGGGCAGCTCCGCCTTTTATGCCGAGTGTAATGGGTATGAATGTTCGCGAAGTCTGATAAAACTCCAGTGATACCTCACTGTTCGCGAAATTCTCATTGTCCGTTTCATTGAAGTGATTGAAAGATTGTCTTGCAAACAACCGCACACCGTGCTTGGGTGCAAAAGGATTATCACGGAAATCTAAATCTATTGTTGCATTAGCTCCAAAGAAGTTGAGATCGTCTTCTCCAAAAAAGGTGAAAGGGGTAGCTTGAAAATCACCTGAAAGTGTATCGGGTTTATTGTTCTTATAATATAGAGTAAAATTAAAACTGCTCCTTCGGCAAAACACCAGTTGCAAACCGGTGAACGCATCATATCCATTGAAACGCGACTTATAATAATCACGGGTTTTATCAGGAAGTTTAGGGCTTTCATTCCCTGCCCCATAAAAATAAACTGCAGGATATGGTTGCGATACTTCACCACCAATAAGCCAGTCCCATTTACCGATGGCATGATGATATTCATTGGTGAGTTTGAATTGCAAATTTTCATCGGTGCTTATCCTGCCACTCACATTAAGCCTGTCAGAATAACCCTGTTCGGCAAAACGATGAAACGTCCAGGTATATCCAAGACCCACCACGAATCCGTCATCAGGTGAAAAATATAAGAGGGGTAAGGGAAGGTAGGTGTCATAATGAAATGACTGCCTGTTGTATTCAACCAAATCTCTATTGGCTACCAAAATAACTTTCGAATTATTATTCGAAAGGATGGAATCATTTTTTTCGTTGTTGTAATCATAGATGCGAATCTTTTTTCCGCCGGCTGAATTGATGATCTTGTCATTTCCTTTTCCGCCAAACGCCCTGACCACAATGTGCTTGGCAGGAGAACCTACTATCCTTATTACATCATCGCCATCCAATCCATACACGTTTACGCTTTTAGTTTCACCCGGAATAAAAATCCGATGATAAAGCGGTGAACCCGACGGCGCTCCAGTGGCCTTATCCTTATCGAACATCGCTACTTCTACAGTGCCGTTTTCCAATTGTGTTATTTTGAAATATTCTGCTTTATTCGAACCTACCACATCTACCTTTTTTGCCAGCAACTTGTAATATTCTTCGATGCCTTTTGTCAATTCATTTCTCCTGCTTTTCAATTTTGCTCCTATAATATTTCCTGAGAGAGGAATAGTGGCTTTCGGAAATTGCTGAATGGCGCTGTCAATCAAATTGTCGTTCATCGTTTGCTGCAACTCTTTTGCGAGCGTTAACCAATCATCTTTGTCAAGCGATGAAAGCAGGAAGCGGTCGAGATGCCGCGCCGTCCAGGTGAGTGAGGAGAGGTCCTCAAAATGATAATCGAAATCTTCTGCGTTCGGCAATGCCCAATGCCGCGAAATAAGATATGGAAGCAACCCATTCCAGTGTGAGAAAGCATGATCGCGGTCACGGGGAACAGGGTAGTAAGTGGTTTTATTTCCACTCCTGAAACCTGCCCATTTCCAATTGTCTTCATGCCTTCCCCAATCGCCAATCCAGATGTCGAACACGCGGGCACGGGCGAATGCCTCAGCATCAACACGGTTGTCGTGATCTTTATAAAGCTTTCTGAACAGATCAAAACTGCGCACTACATCCTCAGCGCCGAAAGTGCCGGGCTGATCTCCTTTGCCTTTTTTAGGTTTCTCTTCAAGCATGCCCAGCAAACCGCCGAATTCTTTTTGAAACATTCCAAGCTTCGGATCATCCGGAAGAATGTACAAGACAGGTTGTGCATGAAAAATTCTTGTTGCATTCAGCATGAATGAAACCGGCAAAGCACCATAGGGATTTTGTGTTGCTGTTACCTGTCTTGACAAACCAAGGATAAAAGTTTTTCGAAGGATAGGGTCCAGCGCTTTGATGGGATCTTTATCCACGCTGCGAAACACATACGATTTACCATCAGCACCATTGAGTGAGAGAGAATGGGTCTGCCTGCCACCCCCTTTTCCGGTTGCTGTCAATCCCCCTTTAGTGGTGTCTAGATTTAAGTAAGGAACCTGAATGGTGGCAGTCCAGCTTGAACGATACAGTGATCCGAGAAAGATTTTCTTGATGAACCCTGCTTTATATTCTGCTCCTCCGACTGCGGTTCCTATGCTATCAGCGAATGCAGGATTCATGTGAATGGCAGGAGCAATTTTTTCCCTGCACGGAACCAGGCGCGTATTCACCGGCGCTCCCGACTGGTCGGGATTGCAGGATGATTGATACAACTCTATTGATTTAACCTGCGGTGAATTTCCTTTTTGCAATTCATAAGCATCCATCATCACCTTGCCATCATCATAGTATGCGAGCTTCACAAATCCGAAAGCATTTGATTTGAATACAGTGTTCTTCGATTTGCCTGCTGCAATTTTTTTCATGATGGAACCGCTCACGACCTGATAAGAGTGTTGATATTCGAGCGCCTGCAAGTTGAAATCATGTGATGATGCATAGATGAACGGTGCATAATCCAGCATCATGTATTTCATGTTGTTTGCAAATTCAGTATATGCAGGATAAGCAATATCCCTGGGTGATCCAATGTTCTGATGATATCCGGCAATGAATGTCCCAAGCACCGGTGGTTCGAGGTGCCGGAGAAACGGAACACGCCCGCCGTAATTTCCATTGCTGATGGCGGGATGATGACCCACGATGAGCACATTTTTTTCTTCTGCATCTTCAAGCGCTCCTTCTAATTGCTCAATAAACTGTGGTTCCGCAAGCACATCGCATTTTGTGTCGGGCGCATAAGGACGCTCGTGCGGATGAATCAGCCAGGGTGTGTTTATGAAAACGATCTGCAGGTTATCTCCAAAGTCAATGATCTCAGGTCCGGGGCATCCTTCGCCGGGAAGAAATACTTTGCTGCCTGCTATTCCATTAATCAGTTCCTCTAATTTTTTCACATCCTTCCATCCATTCTTTCCCGAGTTATCCCAATCTTCATCACCGGGAATGAAATACACTTTTGCATTCGGCACATCTTTCACTACATCGAGCATTGATTTAATGAAAGCGGAATCCTTCGCTGTCGGTTTTTTTTCCAACCCATTTTTGTGAAGGATGTCGCCGCTGTAAATGAGGGTTACCGGTCCTGTCTGTTCGAGAATAGCGGAGCGGAGAAATTTCAGGTTGTCAGGCGTAGCAGCATCAGCAGTATTTCCTGCTAAAAAAATATTTTGTGAAATACGTCCTGAATAGTTCTGTGCATATAAAGAGCAGTAAATAAAGATGAGAATGAAGAGTGAAATGAAAACACGTTTCATCTTATGAGTTTTTTTCTTCGTGATCTTATTGTCAAAGATAAAAGTGAAGTTGTGTTTACAGTATCAAAAGGATGGCCTGAATGATTGAGTATTTATTTTACAAGGTTACCACAGGAATCAAAAAAATATTCTGCGGGCACAGAAGTTGATTTTTGTTATGCCTCAAATAAAAAATCAATTTTCTATGAGCACAATCAAATTTACAAGTATTCTTTTTTTGTGGTAATTATCAATTTATCTGCGAATGCGCAGCATATTTCCTTAGGGCCTTCGGTAGGTGCAGGCATTTCAATGGTTTCCAACAACGAAGAAGGCGTGGATGTAAGTCCACAGTTTTTGTGGAATGGTGGTGTAATCTTCGTATACAGCACAAAGACTCACTTCGGTTTTGGTGCAGACTTAAAATATTCGGCAGAAGGGTACCAGGCCAAAATCGCTGGTCTTTCGGAGAATATTCATGTTCACTTAAACTATCTGCGGATCCCGGTTCGGATCATTTATTTTTTCGGCGAGTACGGGGATCACATGCGCCCCAAAATTTTTCTCGGCCTAACACCGGGCTTGTTGTTATCAGCTAAATCAGAAGATACAGATATAAAAGATGCATTCAATTCCTTCGATCTGGGAGCACGAGGCGGAGTCGGAATTAACATCCGGTTAGCTTCGGCAGTGTGGTTAAATACTGATGTGAGTTATTACCAGGGTTTCCTTGATCTGGGGATTTCAAAAAACAGTATTTTGAACAGCCATCTCGTTTTGAGTGCAGGAGTCGCTTTTGGAATTGGGGGAAAGTAAATTTCGTGATTGCACTTACAGACACACTGCGAATTTAGTCGTGGTATTGAATTTCAGGTGGCATAAAACTTTTTCTTAACCTCATCGCTGCATCGTTTCAGTCCCGCATCCCAATGTCCTTAAGTTGAGGAGCCAAACCCTACACTACAGGAAAACAACAAGTGATAACACTTATTTCACCTGCGCATGCCTCTAACTCCTTAAGGAGAACCCCTCTCGCACTCGTTAGCTGGGAGCGATTCCTTCTTTAAGATGTCAGGATTTGACAACTTTTTGGGCAAGCTTAACAAATCGCCAAGTTTAAAAAGTTGTCAAATCTTTTGCGCTAACCCAATGACATTGCCCGCATCCCCGGAAAGTTTTGCGTGTGATCGTTATTCTTTTTTTTCTTCAAAAGTTTTTTCCGGTGAGTTCCTCATGCTCGTCGCCTTCTACTTCAATGGATGCCTTGATTTCACCTATTCCCGGAGCATACCATTTGTTTTCCTCAACACCAGGTTCCAGCGGGGTTGTTTCCAGTGTCTTCACGCAATTGGTAAACGTACCATAACCAATAGTTACAGTTTCATCCGTGCTGAGTATGGTAGCCTTATCCTGTGCGTGTCCAACATAATGTTCCTGCCTGTATGTTTGACCGATAAATTGATGCGGATTCCCGGGCATAATAATTCCTGCAACAGCGCCGTCAACACCGTTTTCAAATGAACCCTCGGTGCTCCAGCTTCCATCATCCTGAAGTGCCTGGGTGTATTCTCCGAAATACCAGACATTGCCGTAGATATCCTGTGCATACCAGTCGTAAGTATCTTCAGTTATTTCTCCGTCTTCGGTTGCTACATCATGAACCACTGTGCAATTGATACCGGTGATCACTTTAATATCGCTGGTCACTGCTATCGTAATATCTTCGAAGATGCTGTCGCCATCTTCTACACTCACTGTTTGATAGTACAAAGTGTCGCCCGGGGTGAGCGGAAAATATTGGTTGGTAATTCCCAACACGAAGTTTTCCGGCTTGATGATTTGCTTAACTGTTTTCTCCTCTATAATTCCGTTTCCGGAATTCATTGTGACGACCGGAGTAAGATTGTTTTTTGTGCAGCCGAACAGAATGATCATGGAAGACAGCATGAACGGTGTAATGTGTTTCGTTTTCATTTGATCCTCCTTTTTTAAATGGTTATCAATTCAAATCCAGAACAACAAACTTCAGGCAGGATTCTAAAGAGATTCTGTAGCTCAGAAAGAAATTTTAATGGTGTGAAGATTTTCTTCTGAAGTGAAATGAATTGTGAAGTTGCTGGTTTTACATATCTCGCTCACTATTGCAAGACCAAGACCAAGTGAATCAGACGAAGGATCATTCTTCACAAACCGGTCGAATAATTTTTCGGATGCAATTTGAATCGGCTCACCTGTATTAGAGATGCTGACCTGATTTCGCTGAATAGAAATTTTGATGAAGCCATTTTCGATATTATGCTTGATAGCATTGCTGATAAGATTATCAAAAAGCAATTCGGCAAGTGAACTGTTCATTTTCACATAAACATTTTCATCCGCCTCAAGGCTCACCGTAATTTTTTTCTGCTCAATAATTTCTTCCAGCATCTTTAGTTTGTTGCGGATGAAGGAAGCAAGAAGAATTTTCTCTGCGTCAGTGAACTGATGGTTCTCAATTTTGGTGAGTGTGAGCAATGCGGCATTCAATCTTGAAAGTCGCGAAACCGCCTCATTGATTTTCTGAATGGAATTCATTTGCTCCTCATTCAGGTGTTCGGATTGAATCATCATTTCAATCTTACTGCGAATGATGGAGAGCGGCGTTTGAATTTCATGCGATGCATTTTCGGTAAACTGTTTCAGGCGACTGTAATCGCCGTAAATTTTTTCTGTCATGTTGTTCAGGGACCGGTTCAATTCTTCAAACTCATAGATGCCCGAGTGAGAAAACGAGACTTTGTTTTGTCCGGTGAGGTCAAAAGTTTTAAGCTTTTCAAGAGTATCATTGAAGGGTTGCCAAATGCTTTTTGAAATGCGCCGGTTGAAGAAATACATCACTGCAAGCAATGCCGAAATGAAAATCAATGTGAAGATCAGCAGCGAAAGAAGAAGATCATCGGATTCTAACTCCGACTGACTAATCTTCACAAGGTATTTTTCCCTGCCATTTGAAATTATAAACGAGAGCTGGCGGTGAGGGATGTATTCCTCTTCGAGTGAATTATAAACCATGGTATCACTCATACTGGATGACATCTCATAAGCAGTGGAAACTTTATTCACTTCCAACCTGTCACTCTTAAGATTATGCGCTACCGGCAATTCACCGCTCTTATCAAAGGTCCTCATGATTTGCTCCTTCTCATCCGCGAGGTTTTCATCCACATCTGCATGAATCACGTATTTCATCATGAAGAAAAGCAGCACGCTGCACAAAGTGAGAAGCATGATGGAAGTAAGAAGAAACCGGCGATTGATTTTCGTGAGCAGCTTCATCCGGTTTGAAATTTATAGCCGATGCCGTAAATCGTTTTGATACAATCCTCGCCGCCCTTATCAGTGATTTTTTTTCGCAGGTTTTTCAAATGCGTGTAGATGAAGTCAAATGAATCTGCGGCATCGATCTGGTCGCCCCACAGGTGTTCTGCAATCGCTTCCTTTGTCAAAACACGATTTTGATTCGAGACGAAGTACAGAAGCAGGTCGTATTCTTTCTTGGTGAGTGAAAGCGTGTCATCATTTACCATCACGAGAAATTTTTCAGGGATGATTTTGATTTCGCCCGCAGCAATTTCTTTTTCCCCGTGAAAATTTCTTCTGCGGATGATGGACTTGATCCGTGCATTGAGTTCAGAAAGATGAAAAGGCTTGGTGAGATAATCATCAGCGCCGAGATCAAGCCCAATGATTTTATCGTCGAGAGAATTTTTTGCAGAGATAATGATGATGCCGGTCTCCGCATTTTTCTTTCGAAAGTCTTTGATGAGATGCAAGCCGCTTCCGCCCGGCAATGTGATATCAGCAATGATGCAATCATATTGATAGAGAAGGAGTTTTTCTTCGGCAGAATAAAAATCGGTGACTGCTTCACACACAAATCCTTCTTTACTCAGATACTGAATGATGGATTCGAGCAAAGATTTTTCATCTTCAACCAGAAGCAATTTCATTGCGTAAAGCTAAAGGTGAATTCTGTAGAAATTCTGTAAGGAAGATAAAGCTGCCTTGAAAGGTGGTTCTTGCTTTACAATTTTAACCTTTATCACGCTGTCAAGAATAATTTCCCTCTGTCGCAAGCAAAAATTATTTTTGCAAGAAAGAAAAAATTGTGAAAACAGAAATCACATTGTCGCCATCAGAATTTGATGAAAGCGTATTCAGTACACTACAGAAAATTTTAAGACAGCATCATTTTACAGAAATAAAAATCTCACTCGTAGATAATTCGGGGGAGTCTGTTCTTTCTCCTGAAACTCCTGAACAAGTAAAAGCCCGCATTGAAAAAGCAATCGAAGAATTTGAAAGCGGACGAATGGAACTTGTTTCAATGGTATGGGATAAGGAAGAGAAATACTTCAAGCCCAAGAACGCTAAATGAGAGCGGTTCAATTTTCTCCGGATGCATTCAAGCATTATCAGGAATGGCGCAAGCAGAACATCGTCTGATTTATAAAGTGACCCATGAAATCATCATCGTGTTTTCTATAAAAGATCATTATGCTTAACAAATCTTAGATAGAAATCAGAGGAATAATGGCCAATCTATTTCACTGTAACATGAAGTAAGTTGCCATTGAAGTCAATAGCGTATCCATTCTTGTCATCGTAAAAACTTGCACTCACCAGCGGACCAATGGAGCGGAAGGTAACTGCCTTCTCAAAAGTTAATCCTCCGTCGAGTGTCTGAAGCACAGCCGCCCATGTAACAAAGTAATCGTAGTTCAAAAACCCCCATGATGCAAAGAACAAACAGTCAGAAGAAGAGAGAGCATTGATGCTGTTCCCAAAAAGAGTGTAGAGACTATCGGGCAATGAAGTTTTTTGCCATGTTACTCCGTCATCAACGGTAAAAGAAATGGTATCAAAACAATTTATGTAACCTGCGCTCTCAAAGAATGAAAGATGGCTTAAGTAATTGACTCCTGAAATAGCAGCTACTTCATTCCATGTAGCACCATAATCGTTGCTTCTGAAAATTTCTCCTTCAGCATTGCATCCGAAGAAGTAGGTATTGTTGTGACTAACTCTGATAATTCCATGAGTACTGTCAGCGACCACCCAGATTGCTCCTCCATCCGATGATCTGAATACGATTCCATTTCCTGTTGCAAGAAAGTGCAATGAATCAATCAGTGTGAGGGAAGACAATTGAAATCCGGGCAAAGCAATTTCACTCCAGCTATTACCGGCGTTTGAAGTTTTAAGGATCCATGTTTCATGATCAGAAGAATTTATGCTGATCACCGCAACACCAATACTTTCATTCACGAATTCGAGATCAGAATCGTAGTAACCTGTTTTTGGAGAAGAATAACTCGTCGTCCAGTTTAATCCTCCATCATTCGTTCGGAAAATTTTCCCGCGATCATCAATTGCGCAACCGGTATTCTGATCAATGAAATCAATTCGGGAGATTTCAGCAGGTGCATGACTTGTTACCAGGTCAATTTTCAAATGACCATTCTCAAATGGAAGTGAATCAGTTTTCGGGAAAACAAATGGATTGGCCGGAAGAGATGGTTCTTTACGGCAACTGAAAACAAGTGTAGTGAGAAAAAGAAGAATAACAAATTCGATTTTCATTGGTGTGGCTTCAGTCAAAGGTAGGCGAACTTCATGAGGAGAGTACGGTTCCTCATGATCAAAAAGGAAGAACCTTCGATGCGATAAGTGAAATCATGAAAGTCACAATGGAATATCTTCCTTATGCTCTTCGCGCCGGAGTAGTTCTTCCTCACTCACTTCATCGCGTTCAATCTTTGTGGCGCGGGGGGCAGTAAGCAGGAGCGGAATTTTTTCAATCGTCACTACGCTCGTATCCAATCCAAACTCTTTTCCTTCAGAGAGAGAAACACTTTTCAGGAGGAAATAAAGATCCATGACGATCTTCTCGAAGAAGGGCAGGTCATTTTCATAAGAAAGAAATTTTTCAAGCACCACGAAACGGAAATCTCCGGGCAGATGATACTTGTGTAGTGATTCATAACGGCTTGTGATGTCCACTTCACCGCGTGCCACCATATCCTCAATTACTTTTCTCAGGAACACATTCACCCGCGGTTCTACTCTGAATCCTAACCGGAAATCAATTCTATACACCTCATTGGGAACAAGCACGTTCACTTCATACTTGCTGGTGTACGGCTCATCAATAACATCCACGTGAACGAACCAATACGTGTCAGCCCGCTTGGGCTTTCTGCTGAAAATTGAATAATGAAATTTCGTTTCAATCTGCGAAGGATAATTCGCGCTCGTGAGAAATATGAGATGCGAAGCAAACTTGGGCACACTCTGATCTTCACTCAACTCCACGAGCTGCCTTACTAAATTCTTCATGTCGCCAAACTCAAGAAACCGATTCTTGATCTTCCTTGACTTAAACCAGATGAACATCACCAGCCCGAAAAAGCAAGCAACCAGGACGGCCACGTATCCACCGTGCGGAAATTTCGCGAGGTTCGCTATGAGATAAAGTATTTCAATGATGATGAATGAAAGACCAATAGCGAAAGTGAGTGCATACGACCCTCGCCGCACATAAGCATACACGCTCAGCAGGATCGTAGTCATGATCATTGTGACATTGATAGCAAGACCATAGGCAGCTTCCATGTTTGATGACTTCTGGAAGAAAAAAACAATACCGAGGCAGCCGATAAATAAAATCCAATTGATAGATGGAATATAAATTTGCCCGCGCTCCACAGTTGGAAAGCGCAATCGCACTTTTGGCCACAAGTTGAGCCGCATCGCTTCATTGATAAGTGTAAAAGAACCCGAGATCATTGCCTGGCTCGCAATAATGGCGGCGACTGTGGCGATTGCAATTCCGATCAATAAAAATCCGTGAGGCATGATGCCGTAGAAAGCATTGTCTACCGTAAGCTCGCTTCGGTGATGCCCTTCGAATTGCATGAGCCATGCTGCTTGCCCGAAGTAATTCAACACCAGAGATATCTTCACAAAAATCCAGCTCACACGAATGTTGATCTTTCCGCAATGACCCAGATCAGAATATAACGCTTCTGCGCCGGTGGTACAGAGAAAAACTGCACCGAGTAACCAGAAACCACCGGAATAATCTGTTAAGAGTTTTACTGCAAAGAAAGGATTGATGGCTTGAATTATTTGTGGATGATCAAGAATCTTTGAAGTGCCGAGCACAGCAAGCATTAAAAACCAAATCACCATAATCGGTCCGAAGGCATTGCCAACAATTTGGGTTCCCGCACGCTAAAACAAAAACAAACATGTAATGATGATGATAACGATCGGAACTGTGTTGATATGCTCATTAAGATTTCGTAAACCTTCCACCGCCGATGAAACAGAAATTGCAGGTGTGAGAATACCATCACTCAATGATGCAGCGCCACCAACGATCGCAGGAAGCACGAGCCATTTCGCTCTCTTCCTCACCAATGCATACAAGGCATAGATACCACCTTCACCGTGGTTGTCAGCTCTGAGAACAAGTGTCACATACTTTAAAGTAGTGATGATGGTAAGAGTCCAGAACACGCAACTCACACCGCCGTAAACTAATTCTTTAGTGATCTCACGGTTACCGAGAATGGCTGACATTACATATAGCGGCGATGTGCCAATGTCACCGAACACAATGCCGACAGTGATCAGCAGCATGCCCAATGAAAGCCGGGAAACAGAACTTTTGCTACTCACTTGTGAAATTTAATTCAGTGTACTGATGAAAAATCTTATGTGATGATGAAACAGGCATTCTATTTTATTCCTACCCTTCATCAGAAAGCTTCTTCACGCTTTGACGGATATCTGCGTGGATGGTAAGAAGTTTCATGCTGAATGACGTTCTGATGAATGTGCTTTTAAAAAAATCTTTCTCACGCTGACTGCCGCACTCACTTTTCTACCTCAACAGGTTTCAATTCCAATTGTTCTTCCTGTTTTTGTCCATCAGGTTCAATGCGTTTTAATTTAAGGTTGCGGGTGGGAGTAATCACTAAGGGTATTTTCTCAACGGTGACTTTGCTGGAATCCAAACCGAACTCACGGCCTTCAGAGAGCGAAATGTTCTTCATCAAAAAATAAACATCCATCACCATCTCCTCCGCAAAGGGCAATTCGTTTTCATTCGAAAGAAATTTCTCAAGCACTACAAACCGGAAATCACCGGGCAAATGATATTTATTCAGTGATTCGTACCTGCTGGTAATATCTACTTCACCGCTTTCAATCATTTCTTCAATCACTCTTTTGAGAAACAAATTCACACGCGGCTCCACCCTGAACCCCAATCGAAAATCAATTCTGTAAACAAAGTTTGGTACCAGCAGGTGAACTTCATATTCTGAAGTGTATGGTTCATCCAGCACATCCACATGAACGAACCAATAGGTATCAGCCCGCTTGGGCCGGGTGCTGAAGATGGAATAAAAGAATTTCGATTCTATTTGTGACGGATAGTTGGCGCTGGTGAGAAACACCACGTGAGAAGCATACTTGGGTACACTCTGATCTTCACTCAGCTCTATCAGCTTCGGCAACAAATCACGCATCTCTCCGAATTCAAGAAACCGGTTCTTGATCTTTCTTCCTTTATACCATACGAACATGATGAGGAAAAACGTGATCGCAGAAAGTATGGCAACGTAACCTCCGTGAATAAACTTGCTGAGGTTGGCTACCAGGTACAACACTTCAATGCAAAGAAAGGAAAGGCCGATACCAAGCATGATGGTGTAAGAGCCCCGCCGGATGTATGCATACGTACTGATGAGAATGGTAGTCACAATCATCGTGATGTTAATAGCGAGCCCATAAGCTGCTTCCATGTTTTTCGATTCTTTGAAGAACAGGACCACGCCAATGCAACCGAGGAATAAGATCCAGTTGATGGCAGGAACAAAGAGTTGTCCCTTTTCTTCAGTGGGATGAATCACGCGGACTTTTGGCCACAGGTTCAACCGCATTGCCTCGTTCACCAGTGTAAATGCGCCCGTGATCATGGCCTGCGAAGCGATGATGGCTGCCACCGTGGCAATGGCGATTCCGAAGAGCAGAAACGGCGCCGGCATAATTCCGAAAAAAGGATTTGACACGGGCAACTG
>DASRAJ010000137.1:0-38289 GCA_035638255.1 Chitinophagales bacterium | reverse complement strand
CCGGTGACGACAACTCTTTTTAATTCCATGCAACAAAATTATTGCTTTGCGTATTGCTCTATGTAAGCGATAGCCTGACCTACTGAAGTAATGGTTTCTGCCTGCTCGTCAGGGATAGAGATATTGAATTCCTTTTCGAATTCCATTATTAGCTCCACGGTATCGAGTGAATCGGCCCCAAGGTCATTGGTGAATGTAGCTTCCGGTGTCACTTCACTCTCATCTACACCCAATTTGTCAATGATAATTTTCTTAACGCGGGCTGCAATGTCTGACATAGATAAATTGGTTTAGGTGATTTTAAAATTTTGGGCAAAGTAAGGTAACAAAATCCTTTTGCGCAACCTTTTAAAGAATTATTTTGGAACTGAAAGTCTTCTAAAATTTTTCTTCACGCTCCTTAATATCCCGTAGAAATCAAGAGTTTAATTTTATGAAGAAAGTTGATTTCGTTGTAAGTTTGTTCACAGAACTCTTTTGTAGAAATCACGATCTAAAAAGATTTCGTGGCAAGAAAGAAGAAGATCAATTTTGAGGAAGATTTTGAAGGCGCTCTCTTTGGCATCGTCACACAATTAAAAGATTACAGACTGTGTTGGCACATCAATAAGGAATTGAGCTTTGATTTGATAAGGATGAATGATATCGAGATCATTCACAAAAAGAAAAATAAGACTGCAGTGTTTAGTTTATTCCGATTCGAAAATGATCTTGATAAATTGCTTGTGCATTTGGTTTCTAACAAACATCAGGGTGAGCATTTAATTCCGGAAGTAAGACAGGCCGATTTTATTTTAGTGATACAGGGTGAAGTGAATACTGACATGAAAGATATTTTTTTTTCTTTGTTGAAAAATATTCCTGACATTCAGCTCGTAATACCGGTTGATTCATCAAGACTGAAGTCGAAAGAGAATCTGGTGTTTGAATAGTTATATTGCTTTATGGCTAAATTGCTAAATTGTTATTCCATAATCTGATTTCAAAAAAGCAATAAAACCATTCAACAACTTTTTTTCAAATAAATTTGACGACTGAACATCAAACATGTGGACTGAAAATGACAACAAACTTTTGCGAACTTTTACCTTCAAAGATTTTATTGAAGCATTTAGTTTCATGACGAAGGTGGCGCTGATTGCCGAGAAGATGAATCATCATCCGTACTGGATCAACGTTTGGAATAGTGTAGAAATTCAGCTGTCCACCCACGATGCCGGAGATATTGTAACAGACAAAGACCGCAAGCTTGCGGCTGCAATAGATAAAATATATGCAGGGTGAGAATTTTTTCTTTACTTTTGATTGGAACTCCCGGAGCAACTGGTGATCATCATCGCTATTGCTTCATCCATTATATGGCAAAACACTACATACTATTTGCTTTGATTATTATCATCTCGCATCAATTGTTTGCGCAATTGCCTGAGCAGGATTGTATTCATGCAATTCCCGTTTGTCAATCCACATTCTTTCAAGCTACATCTTACGTTAGTGCAGGGCCCACGCAGGAATTAATTTTCCCGAATAATACGAGCTGTTTGATTGGGGGTGAAGAAAATTCGGTGTGGTACATTTTCACAGTTACCGGTGCAGGCGATCTTGAAATGCAAATTGCACCGAATGCGCCGGGTGATGATTACGATTGGGCCATTTACAATCTCACTAACAGTGATTGCAGCGGCATTGCCACCGGCGCCGCTCCCGAAGTCCGGTGCAATTACTCCGCCATTCCGGGCTCTACCGGAATGTCTTTTCCTTATGCCCTCATTTCTGTTCCTGCCGGCGGACCCAATCAATGTGCGCCATTACCGGTACTCGTTGGTGAAACGTATGTGCTCATCATTAACAATCACGCAAACTCTTTTACAGGATACACACTCAATTTTACAGGAACAGCTGTGATCTATGACACGCTTCCTCCGACGCCTGTTGCGCTGGATCCATTCACGTGTGTTGCTCCTGATACACTTCACCTCACACTTTCAGAACCGATTCGCTGCAGTTCACTCGCTGCTGACGGCAGTGATTTCTATGTGCTCGGGCCTTCAGGAGTAACTGTTACCGGAGCTTATTCAGCAGCATGCGGCTCCGGAAATTTTTTTACAGATGTGTATATTCTTCTTGCCAGCCCAATCACGGTGAATGGAAACTACAACCTGCATTTCAAAGATGATAACCCCAACAACGATATATTGCTTGACAACTGTGGAAATGAATTGTCGTACCTTGATACAGTCCCTTTCATTGTGGCACTGGCTGATGCACAGTTCTCTTACGATCTCATCAAGACGTGCAACGGTGACTCCGTAGTATTTTTCGATATCTCTGTGGGGGATACTGTGAATCTATGGACTTGGGATTTCGGGGATGGCACAGGAAGCAATCTTCAAAATCCAAATCATGTCTATCCAAACACGGGGACATACACAGTCACTCTTTTTATCTCTGATACTAATGGATGTTTTAATAAAGACTCCATGGTGGTGAACACATATATTGAACCACCTGTGGCTTCATTGGCTGTAAGCGCCGGACCTTATTGCTCTGGCGTTCCAATAAACTTCACAAGCTCTTCCACCGGTCAGGGAATTTCATATCAATGGCTCTTCGGTGACGGTGGCATCAGCAACGATCAAAACCCGGAATACACATACAGTGTGGGTGGAAATGTTACGGTGATATTGCAAGTGACGGACACCATCGGGTGTTTTGATACTGCACAAATCACACTCGACATTTTGCCGGGTCTTGCTGCAGATTTCACAGTAAGCCCTTCATCAGTTTGTGTCGGTGATACAATTACCCTCTCTGATGTTTCGCTTGGAAATCCAATTTCGTTTTTCTGGGTTGGCGAGGGAGTTACCGGTGACACAGTTCCTGTTGTAACAGTCGTTTTCAATACCGGTGGAACTTATGATTACACGTTATTCATCACCAGTTCCATTTGCCCTCCTGATACAGCAACGAAGCAAGTATTCGTGCATGAGTATCCCAAAGTCTTTTTGGGAGATGATACTACCATCTGCATTGATGAAACGATCCAACTCAATGCAGGCAATCCCGGCTTGTATCATTTATGGTCTACGGACGACTCAACTCAAACGGTCATGATCAGTATAGTACCGCAATTAGTTTGGGTAATGGTAGAGGATAGCGGTTGCATTACACGCGACACCATTTTTATTGATTCAGCTTGTCCCTTCTTTGTTCCGAATGCATTTACTCCCAATGGCGATGGAATCAATGATCTTTTCAACATTATCACTGACGGAAATCAATCCTTCATCTTCTCTATTTACAATCGCTGGGGACAGGTGCTCTTCCAAACAACCGATCCCAAAGAAGGATGGGATGGAAACTACATGGGCAGACCGGAAGAAATGGGAGTGTATGTATATGAACTCTCAGTCGTGTTTACCAACGGACACAAGAGAGTCAGAAAAGGGAATATCACTTTGATCAGGTGAGTTGACTATTCTTCAAAATTAGTTTCAGCTCAAAAAATTTTCATTTTGTCTTGTATTGAAGAGGACTCCCGAATCCTTAAGAATCTTCTTATCACTAAGTAGCTGTTTGGAAATGTTTAATTGGGTATTCATAGCGCAGTCAAAGTATGATGCGAGGGCCCTCCCGCATATCCTTCGACTCCGCTTACTCAGGACGACAATCGCACAAATAAATTTTATCGATAATTTCCAGGCAGCTTCTAAGAAAAAATTCCGCGCAAATAATTCTGTTGAAAAAACTTTTTTCTCCTCTCTTAAAATAATTTCATTTTCGCTGCGAATAGTTTCGGGATGCTGAAAAAATTTTTTCAACGCGACCTTGTCGAAGCCGGCTGTGACGAAGCAGGACGCGGATGCCTGGCAGGTCCTGTGTTTGCGGCCGCTGTAATTCTTCCTCTGAAATTTTTTCATCCGCTGCTTAATGATTCAAAGCAAATGACTGAAGAAGAGCGTGATGAATTACGGCCGATCATCGAACGCGATGCCATCACATGGGCGGTCGCCCAAGTGAATCACC
This sequence comes from Chitinophagales bacterium, assembly GCA_035638255.1. Classification (GTDB taxonomy): domain Bacteria; phylum Bacteroidota; class Bacteroidia; order Chitinophagales; family UBA10324; genus DASRAJ01. The sequence goes on along the minus strand of DASRAJ010000137.1, from coordinate 34,263 downwards.
GGATGATTGACAGGATCAACATCCTGAAGGCATCCATTCTCGCAATGCACAAAGCGCTCGATCAGTTGCAGCACCGTCCGCAATTTATTTTGGTGGATGGAAATCGCTTTAAAAAGTACAAGAGCATTCCGCATCAATGCATCATTGAGGGGGATGCAAAATTTTCATCCATCGCCGCGGCAAGCGTGCTGGCAAAAACGCATCGTGATGAATACATGAAGCAACTGCATGAAAGTTTCCCTCATTACAACTGGAAGCGGAATAAAGGATATGCAACGGAAGAACACCGCCAGCAGATTTCCATCCACGGCATTTGTGAGCATCATCGAAAAACATTTCGGCTGTTTTATAATGAGCAACCGGAATTGTTTTCAGAGGAAATTATTCCTTCCTTGTAATTACCGTGCGTCAGGTTTACAACACTGCCATCTTTTGCCGTAAAGAAATGTTTCCTAAATGGAAAAATTTCCCATTACAGAATTACGGAATCATGTACTTTTGACTTTGTTGGACGCTTATGAGATTTTTTACATCCCAGTCAATATTTTTTTTACTATTCTCCTGTATCATACCGGCGTTAAGCGATGCACAATCGCCTCCTGTCAGGGAAATTAATGACACGCTCACACTCGCGCAGGTGCTGCAAAAATATCCCCACACCATTAAATCCGATGCAAATGGAAACAGCGGTGTAAGAGATGATCGCCCCAACATAATTTTTGTGATGGTGGATGATGAACGATGGGACGATCAGAGTGCTAACGGTGCTCCTTCTTTTTTTCAAACACCCAACATTGATCGCATTGCCAATGAAGGAATCAACTTCAAAAATTTCTTTGCCGTAAATGCCTTGTGCTCGCCATCGCGTTCAACATTCTACACCGGGTTGTATCCGCATCATCATAAAGTAGTGAATAATGCCGCGACTATGGATCGAAGCATTCCGTGGATTTCAGAAATCCTGCAGTCTGCCGGTTACTATACTGTGTTAGCAGGCAAGCTGGCGTTTAATGCTGATAGCGTGAGGGGTTTCGATGATTACATGATTGCCATCACCGAATCTTATGACCCGGCAAAGTACTCGATCTGGGCAGGTGATATTGCCATTCACGTCGTGGTTTCCGGGCATACCACTGATCTTCTTACTCAGTATGCAATCGGCAAAATGATGACACGGCCTGCCAACCGGCCTTTCTTTCTGTACCTGGCGCATCGCGCCCCGCACGTACCGTACCGGCCGCGAACTCAGGATGCAAACCTTTTCTCCAATGAGATAATGCCTTATGTAAATGCAAATAAGTACACGAAGAATTTTCCATCCTACTATTATCCCTATAATCAGGCAGGTGATTCTCTTCAGCAGGATAGTGACTACAGGGGATATTTTAGAATGCTGATGGGTGTAGAAGAAACTTTTGGACAACTTACAAACTATCTTGACAGCATGGGGCTTACTGACAAGACGGTAATCATGTATGCCAGCGATAATGGCGACATCAAATCAGAACATTTATTGCAGGGAAAACAATTACCACAGGAAGAATCCATGCATTTGCCGATGTTTATCCGGTATCCCGCATGGTTTCCGCAACACCAGGACATTTACAACGAGATTGGTATTAATGTGGATTGGGCACCTACCATTCTTGATGCAGCTCAAATTCCTGACATATATCACATGGATGGAGTTTCACTGAGAGCATTGGCTTACCATGCTGTTCACCGCGATGCATTCATGTATGAAGTATGGCAGGAAAATGAAACTCCTTCTCTGCGTGCCATAAGAACACAGTACTACAAATACATCTATAGTTTTTGCGACAACACTACCGAACAATTGTTCGATCTCGTGAATGATCCGCATGAAAATACCAATCTCATCAATGACCCTGCTTATCAATTGGTGGCACAATACTACCGTTGTAAGCTCGACAGTTTTCGCCGTGTACTGAATGACAGCGCATACATTACGGGCAGGCAGGCGAACAAGGATACTATTTATTACAGCAATGCTTCTGTTGGCTGCAAGCTAAAAAATGCAGACAGTTCACACGTGGGTGCTTCCCTTAATCCGGGTCCCATAGGAACCTGCACCTTTTCCCTGTTAGATGCTGATACCACATTTAATATCCTCACTAATGATCCGGATTATGGTGATCCTGTCTGGGAGATCACGGTATTCAACATTTTTGGTGAGGTGATCGCGAGTATGAGGAAGTATTATCCTTCACTGCCTTCCAACCAATTAGTACTGAATGAAAAACTTGCTCCCGGAATTTACTTCGCGCAATTCAGTAACAAGAATTCGAGACTGATAAGAAAAATAATCGCGCAATAACTCTTCTTTTTTCGGAGGAAAACTCTTCTGTATTCAGAACATTACTTTTGAAGAAATTTTTTTATGAAACTACTATGCGGTTTGTTCGCTGTGTTGCTGTTCTCCCCGCAGATTCATGCGCAGGATATTGAGTGGCAGAACTACAAGCCGCTGCAATGCGCAGGAAAAGTGCCTGATGACTTCACAGAGCTTTCTTCACAGAAATATCACACCGAGAAACAGGAGATTGATGTGAACGCAAAACGGGGCGTTCAAAAATCACAGGATCAGTTTTTCCTGAAATCAAATTTCATTATGAATGAGGTGCTGCACAGCGGACGTGTTGTGTTCGGCGACCCCGTAACGGAGTATCTGAATAACATTAAAGACATTTTGCTTAGAGATGATCCACAGCTCAGGGATAAAATTCGCATCTACACTTTTCGATCGGCAGAAGTAAATGCATACACAAGCAATGATGGTATTGTGCTCGTGACCACCGGTTTGATTGCCCAGGCAGAAAATGAATCGCAGCTCGCTTTCATTCTCTCGCATGAATTCCAGCATTACATCAGGAAGCACGCACTTAATGAGTACGTGGAGAGCAGGGCGATGCTGAAGGGGAGAGGCATCTACAGAAATCTTGACCCAAATGAAATTGAATTGAAGGCATTTCAATACTCGAAGGATCTCGAAAGCCAGGCGGATTCACTGGGACTCTTGTTGTACGCCAAATCAAATTATTCTCTGGAGGCTGCACAGCGCATGTTCGATGTGCTTCTCTATTCTTATCTGCCTTTTGATGAAGTGAAATTCAGCAAGGATTATTTCAATGAAGGAGGTTACCGGGTTCCGGCGGAATATTTTCTCGACAGCGTTTCAGCGATAAGTGCCGTAGATGATTATGATGATTCAAAGAGCACACATCCAAACATCAAATCACGCCGGACAGCGATGATCAATGAAGTGAGTGATCTGAAAGATGAGGGAAGAAAACTTTTCATTCAGCCTGAAGATGCGTTCAAAAAAATTCAGAATATCTGCCGCTACGAAGATTGTGTGCTGCACCTCAATAATTGTGAGTTCGAGGAAGCATTTTACAACGCATACCTTCTCACCCAGAATGATCCCAACAATATCTTCCTGAAAAAAATTATGACGCGCGCTCTTTATGGCAAAAGCTTCTACAAAAATTACAACCACTCCGGCGACAATGCTGTCTATTACAAAGACGTGGAAGGGGAGTCGCAGCAGATCTATTACTTATTTGATAAAATGCCGAAGAAAGATTTTAATATTCTCACATTGAAGTATGCATGGAATGTTCACCGCGCTGATGAGAAGGATGAAACAGTGAATAGGATTTGTCAGGACCTCACCGCGGAGCTGGAAAGTGAATTCAATCTCAAAGCGGATGATTTCAAAGATGCTTATCCTGTTGTTGTTGCTGACACGGTGAAGAAGCCGCTAAAAGACTCCATCAAAACTTCAGAAAAAAATCTTTCGAAGGTTGATAAGATCAAAGCTTCGGAAACCACCAAGAGCAGCGACTACACTTACTGGCGGTATGCGTTTGTGGATTACCGGAATGACAGTAGCTTCAATCAGCTATTTGCCGATGCAGAAAAAATAAATAATGAAAATACTGCGGGTGAGAAAAAGAGAAGAAAATACGGTGAAGAATATGCTCTTGGCATTGATCGCACGGTCATCGTAAACCCGATCTATTTAAAAGTAGATGAAACCAGAAAAGATCCTATTCGCTATGTGGCAGCAGAGCAACTCAAGCTCGATCTTCAAAACAAAATTCAAGCCTGTGCCGATGCTCTCGATCTTCAGATCAAATACCTTGAGACAATGAACCTGACGAATCAGGAAGCAGACAAATTCAATGATTTAGCGATGCTGAACAACTGGATCGGAGAAGAACTCAATCATGATGACGTGCCGGTTGTCAACTCGAACAATGAGATGATGCAGCAGTTGGTTTCGAAATATAACACTGAATATTTCACATGGGTGGGCGTGATCAGCTTTAAAGAAAAAAAAGAGTATGTGGGCGGAAGAATTTTTCTCGGTGTTTTATTTTTACCCTACCTTCCTTTTGCTGTTGCATACGCGGTAAAGCCGAATTATGACACTGCTATTTTTACCCTTGTTGCCAATGGAAAAACGGGAGAATTTGAAATGCAATACTCAAATTCCGTCGATGCACGTGATCTTAGTTCCATCCAGAAAAGTAATCTCTATTACATCTTGCAACAGATGAAAAACAAACCACAAAAAAAATGAAGGTCGCTCTCGTTTCCGGGTTCATACTACTGTTTTGTTATCATGCTTTTGCACAAGCACCGGGTTACGTAGGTAAAAAGTTTTCGCTCTATTATAATCCCGCATTTTTTATTACGGTTTACAATTCAGGCGGCGATGGGCCGAGCATTAATCTCCGTCATGATTTTTCAGCCGACTATGTAGTTTCAAAATCAATAGCGCTTGGGGGTTCTGTTAAATTAATTTCTCTCAAATTAAACAATGATTTCTATCATACTGACTATGTAGAAGGACATCTCTCAAAAGCATTTGAAGGTGTTGTTAAATTAAGTGGCCCTGTTTTCAGTGTGTATGTGAAAAAATTTTCTTTTCGTAAACGGGGATACATCGCGCCGGTAGGCGTTTACAATAAAATTGAGTTTTGTGTGGGATCCTATTCCGGCAAAACGGACCGGGTAGGCACACCTTATGATCCGGACTCCTACGATTATGTGAACCGTTTTGAATATCTCGGCTTCAACAATCACCTCACTACGGCAGGTTTCATTTACAGCTTTGGAAGACAGTCTCTTTTTTTCGATCGCTTATTTGTGACCACCGGAGGTTCGCTGGGGCTAATGCTTCCTACCGGGATTGAGCGCGGAGCAGGCATAGGAACAGGTGGTGATGGTTCAGAATTGAGTTATCGTGGTCAGGCAAGCTGGAGAACATTTGGTTATTTCATGCTCAATATCAACCTGGGAATTGGATTTCTTGCCCTGTAAAATCTTTTCACAGTGTATTCGACAAAAAGAATTTGCATTTGCGCCGTGACTCGAGGCGCAGTTGCATCGCAGGAGTGATCTCCCTATCATCACTGATCTCCATTTACAAAGGGCTCATTACACTTTTCTGAAATTTCTTTGAATTGATTTACCTGCTGTCAAAAATAAGTAGTGATCGTGTGCAATTATGTTACAAACACTACAGTACCCCGATAAAACCATCTCCGTGGGTCTTCCCGAAGAAAATTCAGGTCCAATTACTCCTTGATCGCGGTTACAAACTCTACCTGAGTCCGCAGAATGTTGAAATCGGAATGGAAATTGAAGAAGGAGCCTACATAAGTTAAGAGTAATGTTTACTTTTTTTTTGCAGCAAGCAAATACTTAAAAAAATTACTGCTACTTTTATCTCGGATTTTCATTCTATGATTCATTTTCTAAAACACTAAAACAACAACCTTATGCGAAAATTTACTCTAATCTCTGCTTTATTTTTTGTTGCCTGCACCGTTGCAATGGCGCAATCAAATCGAATAGTTGGAAGTGGCACTCCAACTACTGCTAAACAAACCAAAGTTGATGGGCTGCGGGATGATTCTTATCTTATACCTGCCAGTTATGTTGCAATTGCTGACGGTGGATTGGGATGTGACCTGTATATCTACACCATCAATGGAGCCCCCGGATATGTGGGAGGAAATAATGGTTATGGTGATAAGGAGAAAGCCCAATTTTTTGATCTTACCGCGATAGGACTTGATGGCGCTACTGTGGATTCAGTATGGATTTACTTTCCCGTAAAAAACACTAATTCAAATCCCGAAGATATTAACGTCAGGATTTATAATGGCGATCCTTCCACCGGCCCGGTTCAGATATTGTCAACTTCTGATCCTGTTAACCTGGATGACGTGGACACTACAGGTTTTCCTACGGGATTTAGTTTTACCAATATGCCTTTTGCAGCAAATGGATTTTTTGTTTCCGCAGTATTACCTACTGATGCAGGTGACACAGTATGTTTATTAATGAGTGCCAACGGGTGCGTTGAAAGCACAGGCTATTCATGGGAAAATTGGAGTGATGACACCTGGCATCCTCTTGATAGTGCATGGACAAACCTTGAGTCAGATTTTGGTATAATTGTTAAAATCACTTTCAACGTTGGAATAAATGATCCGGGTGCAGCGCAACTATTGTTCACCTCTCCCAATCCGGCTTCCGCAAATTTCAATGCTGCATATAAACTTTACAAGAGTGAAGAAGTGAAGCTGTACGTTTATGATTTGAGCGGCGTACTTGTTCAGTCACTTGAACTTGGCAATCAGTCAGCCGGAATTCATACGCAGCGCATTGATGTTTCTAATCTGCCTGTGGGTATGTATACCTATTCACTGGAAACAAATTCATCCAAACAATTTGCCCGGTTTAATGTTATCAGGTAAATAGGCAGGTAATTTTTTTTAAGAATCAAAAAGGCCATCCCACAACCTGGGGTGGCTTTTGTTTTGATACGACAAATGTGTTCATTCAATTTGAAAGTTTTTATCCTGCCACCACAATTTCACTTTAGTTTTGAATTAAATTACGGAGCGTGAAAAAAGAAAATTCTGCATTATTAAAACGGCTGCAACAGTATTCAGCCTTAGCGCTCCCCATGTTAGCTACAGCAGGACTTGCGGGCGCTCAGGTTGTCTACAAGGACATTAATCCGGATGTCACTCTTTCTTTACCGGGAGATTCGATGCTTCTTGATTTGAATAATGATGGCGTGTTTGACTATACCTTCCGCATGGTTGCATATACCACTTATTGGAACAGAGCGTGTGTAGCCCCGGCGAATGTATCGGGAGTATATTTAACAGGAAATAAGAATGCAATCATCGGGTATCTTAATATAAAAAACAGCGGGACAATATACGCTTATGCTTCCGCCCTGTCCACTGGCCACGCTATTGATGACAACCAGCCGATGTTTGTTATGCACGACATACTTTTTACTGATTCAGGCAACAACCTGTTCTACCTTCCTGGAATGAACTCCGTTTTTAGCACTGCTCAATATGGTGAATGGAAAGATGGTGCCGATCACTTTGTTGGATTTAAGTTTACTCCTGATGACGGTGCTACTTTTTATTTCGGATGGGCACGATGCCTTGTTTCTACTGATGCAAAAACCATGATCATAAAAGATTACGCTTACCAACCCCAAGCCGGAACAGCCATTGTTGCCGGTGAAGGAATAAATATTGGAATTCAAATACCGGCAAATGAAGATGGAGTAAAAATAGTTATGGCAGGTCATTTTTTGAATGTGAATTTTGAAACCATCAATTTTTCTGATACGAGCATTCGGTTGCTTAATGTTTTAGGTCAGGAAGTAATGAATCGAAAAGTTACCTCGGCACAAAATACCATTGGTCTGAAGCAAATTCCTGCCGGAACTTATTTAGTGCAAGTCAACTACCGGGGCAAGGAAATTTCAAAAAAGATCATGGTTAATTGATGGAGCAAAGTTTGAATTGAAAATAAGCAGCTCCAAAGTCGTCAGTAAGAAATGCAGGCGACTTTTTCTTTTACACATTGTGATTTCATAACTATCCATAAAAAAAATTGGCGATGGAGTGAATTAAGTATTTTTGAAAAAAATTATCACGCACATGAAAAAAGAAAATTCTACACTCAAGAGAAAGCTAAAGCAATATTCTGCGGTTGCCGGATCTATGCTTGCTGTTACAGGTGTTGCTGATGCGCAAGCCATTTACACGGATGTAAATCCTGATAAAGTTCTCATCGGAACAAATCTCTTACCCGGCGATACCATGAGGCTAGATTTAAACAATGACGGGATTACAGACTTTATTTTCTTCGCATGGAAGGGAAGTACGTACCAGGGAGCAGGACTCATGGTGCCGTATTATCCATTAAGTAATTCCAATGCAATTATTGGCAACCTGGGAACACTATTTAGCCATCCTTTCCTAAAAGAAGATGCTTTGGCCATGGGAGATAATATTGGTCCTGGTCAACCCTTCTACAAATATGCAGATATAACATATAGCAGTACTTTCCTGCATCCTATCATGGGATATGTTTCAACCGGAAACACTGCCGGCGTGGGCGCGTGGGTTGGAGTGCAAGATCATTTCTTAGGACTAAAGTTCACCGATGGAGCTAACTTCCATTATGGCTGGGCACGTTGCAGCCTTTCAGCAGATGCAGATACGCTTACATTGAAAGACTACGCTTACAACTCAATAGTAAACGCGTCGCTATTTGCCGGTCAGGGAGATCCCCTCGGCAGTTCCTCTGTACATCAACAAAGTAGCTTCAACATTTTCGGTTACGAAGGAGTAGTCAATATTTTTGTGAGTGACGGAAAGTTGGATGAAGCCACAATAACTGTAATCAATATGCTTGGAGAAACGGTGATCAATCAACCGTTAACAGATCGAAATACCCGCATTGATCTGAATCAATTCGCGAAAGGAATTTACCTGGTAACAGTTCAGCGAGGTGGTGAAATTTTCTCAAAGAAAATCTCATTCAGGTAATAATATTTTTTTCAGAAAAATTCAAAGCCATCTCAGGTTAACGGGATGGCTTTCGTGTTGCACCAACTCTAACCGTATTCTGCATCAAATTAAAACCTGGATCAGCTCCTCCACTTTCCCCATCCACTTCACTTCAATTTTGTATTTCGAAAGATCGAGTCCTTTCTGATTATATTTGGAAACGAAAATTTTTTGGAAGCCCAGTTTATCCGCCTCACTGATGCGCTGTTCGATTCTTGTCACCGCACGAATTTCTCCGGACAGTCCTACCTCGCCACTGAAACAAATGCCTGCAGCAATGGGCGCATCTTCGAATGAAGAAATCAGAGCAGCCACAACAGCGAGATCAATAGCAGGATCTTCTACACGCAATCCACCGGCAATATTGAAGAACACATCCTTCACACCAAAATGAAAACCGCAACGCTTCTCGAGTACAGCAAGCAGCATGTTCAATCGTCGCGGATCAAACCCGGTTGATGACCGCTGCGGCGTTCCGTAAACAAAGGGTGTAACAAGCGCCTGCGTTTCAATGAGCATCGGTCGTATGCCTTCCATCATCGAAGCGATGGCGATGCCGCTCACTTGTTCATCACGCTGCGTGATTAAAAGCTCCGAAGGATTTTTCACCTGCCGCATACCGTCAACAGTCAATTCATAAATGCCAAGCTCTGATGCAGACCCGTAGCGATTCTTCAGCGTTCGCAAAATGCGGTACGTGTAATGGCGATCTCCTTCGAGTTGTAAAACTGTATCCACCATGTGCTCCAAAACTTTTGGCCCTGCAAGTGCTCCTTCTTTCGTGATGTGCCCGATCAGGAATACAGGAACGTTTGACTCTTTCGCATACTGCAGAAATTCTGACGTGCATTCGCGCACCTGCGAGATGCTGCCTGCTGTTGCATCAATCGAAGGCGTCTGCATGGTTTGTATGGAATCAATGATGAGCACATCAGGATCAATCGCAGTGATGTTGTGAAAAATACTTTCGGTGTTAGTTTCCGTGAGCAGGTAACATTGATCATTGACTTGCTGTAATCGCTCTGCTCGCATTTTAGTTTGCTGCTCACTTTCTTCTCCCGAAACATACAGAACAATGTAATCTTTTAAGAGCAGTGAAAGCTGCAACAGCAATGTTGATTTTCCGAAACCCGGTTCACCGCCAAGAAGAATGACAGAGCCGGGAACAATGCCACCCCCGAGTACGCGATTCAATTCTTCATCTGGCGTGATCAGCCGCGACTGCTTCGAAGGCTCGATGTCAGAAATTTTTTGCGGTTTCGTTTCACGCTTCGCCCGATCATGCCTGCGCCACGCAACCGGCTTGTTTTCTTTCATAATCACTTCTTCAACGTAGGTATTCCACTCGCCGCATGATGGGCACTTGCCAATCCACTTCTGTGATTGTGCACCGCAGTTCTGGCAAAAGAAAACTGTTTTTGTTGCTGCCATTTCAGAGCGGGCAAGGTACTGATTCAGCAGTCACGTGCAAATGAATTTTTTCTGTTGAAGAGAATTCTATTTTTTTTACCTATTGCTCCCGATCCATCGGGATGCCTATTGCCTGCTCTTTTAAACATTGCCATGTGCATGAAGAAAAGAAGTTCGCAGGTGAATTGAAATACCTTTAGCCCGAAAAATTTTTTCTATGAAAAGAATCAGGTTGATGGTAGTGATGATTTTTGTCGCGGGTTATTTCTCAGCTTGCGTACCGGCAAAAAAACTGGAAGATGCTCAATCGCAAATCGGTAAGCTGCAGGCAAATAACAAAGACCTTCAGGGAAAATTGAATGATGCAAACGGGCAAGTCACAACACTCTCAGAAATGATCAATGATTTGAATGATGAAATAAAAAAGATGATGAGTGATACGATGGCACTGGGAGAAAAATATCGTAAGTCATTTTCAAACTATAATGACCTGAATGCGCTGTATGACCAAACGGTACAGCAGAATAAATTGCTCCTTTCAAAGTCTTCTACTGAGCGAACAGCCTTGCTCGATTCGCTGACCAGGAAACAAAATGATATCAGGAAGAAGGAAGAGGAACTTGCACAGCGTGAGGAAAAGCTCAGAGAGCTGCAATCGCTGCTTAACAGAAAAGATTCTGCTACGGCTGCACTCAAAGCAAAAATTCAGCAGGCGCTTTTGGGATTTGAAAAAAGTGATTTGACCGTGGAGCAGAAGAATGGAAAGGTATACGTATCACTCGCTGAGAAACTTTTGTTCCCTTCCGGCAGCACTGAAGTAAATCCCAAGGGAAAATCAGCACTCCAAAAGCTTGCAGAGGTGCTGAAGAAAAATCCAGACATCGGGATTACTGTTGAAGGTCATACTGACAACGTTCCTATTTCCACTGCAGCGATGAAAGATAATTGGGACCTGAGTGTGCTGCGTGCGACAAGCATCATTAGAATTCTCACCGATGCAGGAGTGGACCCAAAGCAAATCACAGCATCGGGCAGAGGGGAATATTTTCCTGTACAGCCCAACACAAATCCGGAAGGTAAAGCGAAGAATCGCCGATCTGAGATTATCCTCACTCCTAATTTGGAGGAACTTGCCAAACTTCTCGGGCAATGATGATTTCTTTCTCAATAGCTTTGGCCTTGAATACGATTTACGATATACTCCCGATTAATCGGGAACGACTCAGACTGTTTTGTCGTAGTACGTATATCGTACATCGTTAGCTCCATTCATAATTAACGAATAATTCCTCTTGGGCTTTCTCGATCTATTCATAAAGCGGCGCGACGGTGGCAATGAAAAAGAGATGTCATTCCTCGAACATCTTGAAGAATTACGCTGGCACATCTTCCGTTCACTGATTGCCATTCTTTCTGTGGCCGTGGTTCTCTTCCTCAACAAAAGTTTTCTTTTCGACAAAATCATTTTAGCGCCAAAGCACCCTGAGTTCTGGACGTATCGGGAGATGTGTCGTCTCGGAGATTTTTTACACATGCCGGGTTTCTGTATGCACGATTTTGGATTCACGGTGATGAACATTGATCTGTCCGCGCAGTTTATGATTCATTTAAAAACTTCTTTCACCCTGGGATTGGTTGCTGCTTTTCCCTATGTGCTCTGGGAATTCTGGCGATTCATTAGTCCTGCATTACTTGAAAAAGAAAAAAGTGCGGCTTCAGGAATTGTGCTTGCGGGATCCCTTCTTTTCTATACCGGTGTTTTATTCGGCTACTATTTAATTGTTCCATTTACTGTGGTTTTTCTCGGTACTTATCAAGTGAGTGCTGAGGTAACGAATCAAATCAATCTCTCTTCATACATCGAAACCGTAACCGGACTCGGCTTTGCCTGCGGACTAATGTTTGAATTTCCCCTTGTGATATATTTTCTCGCCACCGTCGGTTTGGCGACGCATGAATTTTTAAGCCGCTACAGAAAAGTAGCGATCGTGATCATTCTTCTCCTCGCTGCGGTCATCACACCCTCACCGGATATGTTCAGTCAAACGATTGTGGCACTTCCCCTTTATGGTTTGTTTGAAATGGGAATTGTGATCTCAAAACGTGTGAGCAGAAGAAGAGAGAAAAGAAAAAAGCTGGAGGAAGAAAAAATCATGGAGGAAAGTGAAGTTTAAATGAAGTGCTGGCTATTGGGTACTCCGCCCCGATTCATCGGGGTGGAGTTAGAGTGGAAGGAATTCTTACTCAAACTTTAATCCACGCCCACCACCTTGCTTCTTCTTTCTAATTGAAGTGTATCGCGCCACTTGCCATTCATCTTTCCGATTCGCTCTCTTCTTCCGAAAATTCTGAACCCGGCCTTCTCATGAATGTGAATGGAAGAAACATTCTCCGGAAAAATTCCTGCGGTCAATGTCCAGATGTTGTTTGCCTCACTTTCTTTGATCAGCGCTTCAAGCAGCAGGGTGCCAATTCCTCTTCCGCGGGCAGAAGATTTTACATACACGCTTACTTCTGCCACACCTCCATACACGCAGCGATCAGAAACTTTACTCAGTGCAGCCCAGCCGAGAATTTCATTTTCTTGTTGAGCAATTAATCTTGCAAAAGGAAGGTGGGATTCATTCCATTTTTCCCATGAGGGAGATTCTGTTTCGAAGGTGGCGTCGCCGGTGGCAATTCCTTCTTCATAAATTTCTTTGACCTGTTGCCAATCGTTTTCACGTAGCTGAACGATTTTCATTGCTAATTCAGTTGAGGTGAATGCAAAGGAATATAACTTTGCTCTATGAAGAAGCGAGTGGTGTCGAAAAAATCAAAAAAGGCCGGAAAGAAAAAGTCGGTCGTTGATTCTTTGGTTGGCATTATTAAAGGCGTACCAGAAGATATAGACTATAAGGAGTTAATCTGGCAAGCAATCAAAGCGAAACATGGAATCTGATTTGAAACATTTCTTCACCTTAAATTTCATCGTCAATCTAAAACAAATTTACTATGAACCAGGAAAAAATTCTCGCCATCGGCAGTGATCATGCAGGTTATGAATACAAAGAAATCCTTCGCACAATGCTAGCCGATGAAGGATACGAAGTCATCAACTTCGGGACGGATTCTCCTGCATCAGTTGACTATCCTGATTTTGTTCATCCGGTTTGTGAAGCGATGGAGAAAGGCAATGCCACGGTAGGAATTCTATTGTGTGGCAGTGCCAACGGTGTTGCCATGGCAGCGAACCGCCACAAGCACGTTCGTGCCGCAGTTTGCTGGGACACAGAGATCGCACAACTCTCCCGTTCACATAATGATGCGAACATAATTTGCATTCCGTCCCGCTTTGTTGCAATCGAGCTTGCACATGAAATGACGGAAAAGTTTTTGAATACTGCTTTCGAAGGTGGGCGCCATCAGCGCCGCGTTGAAAAGATTGAATATGTTTGATCCTATTGTTTTCATTCTTCATTACATTGCATGAAACACATTCAGGTTTGCTGCAATTAAAGAAAAAAGGTGTGTGCTCCCCGCGATTTTCATTTTACTCACAGAGTCCTGCGGACAAATGGAAACTTCTTTTCGTTTTTATTTCGGTATTGTATTTTGATAATGCTTTCAGTCAGTCTTCGTATTCTGCAACGGGTAAGGCCTCCTTCTACGCGAAAAAATTTGAGGGACGAAACACGGCGAGCGGGGAAAAATTTTCAAACAAAAATTTTACAGCAGCACACCGCACGCTTCCGTTTGGAACGCTGGTGAAGGTGACCAACCTGTCAAACAGCAAAACTGTTGTTGTAAGGATCAATGATCGCGGCCCGTTTATCAAAGGAAGAATCATTGACCTCGCACGCATCGCGGCTGATTCACTCGATTTCATTCAGGCCGGCTGGGCCATGGTGAAAGTGGAAGAGGTGTTCCCAATCATCGTTGACACTGCATTTGTTTTGCGCGACACTTCGCTTTTTCGTTTCCCGCTTGACTGGCTTGGCAATTGGCAGGGTGATCTTAAAGTGTACACAGCAACCGGGTTGAAACAAGTTGTACCCATGGAGCTTCACATTCTTCCTACCGCTCTTCCTGACCGCTTTTCCTGGATCATCTCTTATGATTCATTACTGCGCAACTATGAGCTTGTGGTTCGTGATTCATTACAGAAAATTTATTCACTCGATGAGAAAAACGGGATTGATATATCAAGCTCCCTGCTCAGCAATCACTTCTTAAGCCGCTTTTTTGTTGAAGGACAATTCATCGAAAGTGAATACACCCTGCAATCAAAAGATGAAATGACTTTTGAGATTCACGCAGGAAACAATGAACATGAGTGGAGCACCGGAAATGTTTTTACGCAAAACGATTCCATTCCAAAAGTAGAAGTGTTCACCATCCGGGTGTTGCAGATTGCAGCGCTTCACAGGATGAAGGAATAATTTGCAGCAAGAAATGAGGCTGTCTCAAAAGTCTTAAAATTTAGAAGTCATTCCGAATTTATTTCGGAATCCGCCCGAATTTGGCAGATGCTGAAACGAGTTCAGCATGACGATCATGCTTTTGAAACAGCCTCATTTCTGAGCAGAGCGTTTTGCTGAAATTAATTGGACATAGGCATAATTTTAGTTTTCTCAATTTAGCGCTCACAAAATTTCTGATCCTCCATGAAAGTTGTCCTGTTCCTTGTTGCAGTTTTGGTCACTATAAATTGTCGCGCACAAGAAGGACAGATCACGGTCGTGCAGGATACCTCTATTCTGCGCGTATTAAATCTCTACGCAACTTTTGCAAAAGAAAAACGCCAGGTAAATGGCTATCGCATACAGCTTGCCTCGAACAACAATCGCAAAGAGCTTTTGAATTTGAAAGCTAAATTCATACAGGAATATCCTGATCAGACAGCGTATGTTGAATATTCTGCACCGCAATTCAAACTGCGTGTCGGTGATTTCAAAACCCACGGTGAGGCCGATTTGTTTTTGATCGAGGTTAGAATAAATTTTTCTTCAGCGTTTATTGTGCCGGATAAGATTGTGATGGAGGGAGTGGAGTGGTGAAGGGTCACTGGTCAGTAGTCATTGGTCAATAGTGAATAGTGAATGGTGAATACAGAATCAATTCAAAAGATAAAATCTCTCGCTCACGGTATTCGTGATGAATTAATTTCAATCCGTCGTCATATTCACGCTCATCCTGAGCTTTCTTTTCATGAAACGGAAACTGCAAAATTCATTTCTCAAAAACTATCAAATTGGAACATTGAACATAAAACCGGCATTGGCGGAAATGGAATTGTTGGAACAATTAAATCCGACCTGTCCCGATTCGATCGGGAAATCAATCCCGATGGATCGGGACCAAAATCCAAAATCCGATGTGTTGCGTTGCGCGCTGATATGGATGCGCTTCCTATCCTCGAACAAAATAATGTTGATTACAAATCACAGAACGAGGGCGTGATGCATGCATGCGGGCATGATGTACATTCATCGGCATTGCTCGGTGCGCTGAAGATTCTTAATGAAATGAAAAATGATTTTGAGGGAACCATTAAATTCATCTTTCAACCCGCTGAAGAAAAATTACCGGGTGGCGCATCGCTCATGATTCGTGAAGGTGTGCTGGAGAATCCGAAACCCGATGCCATTATTGCGCAGCATGTCTTCACGCCGCTTACGGCGGGAAAAGCAGGGTTCTTTGCCGGAAAGTACATGGCATCTAGTGATGAGTTGTATTTCACGGTGAAAGGAAAAGGCGGCCATGCTGCTGTTCCGAAGGATACTATCAACCCGATTTTTATTGCTGCACACCTCGTGAATGAAATTGAAATGCTGAGTAAGGAGTTGTCGCAGGCAGAAATCCCTACCATCCTTGCTATTGGAAAAATTGTTGGACCCGGCGCGACGAACGTGATTCCTGATGAAGTGAAACTTGAAGGTACTTTGCGCACCATGGATGAAGCATGGAGAATAAAGCTTCATCAAAAATTGAAAGGACTCGTGGGTGAATTTAACGAGCTCCATGAAGGGGAGGTGAGTTTTGAAGTCAAACACGGTTACCCCTGTCTGGTGAATGATGAAGTTGTGACCACCCGTTCAAAGAACTTCGCGAAAGAATTTCTTGGGCAGGAGAATGTGGTGGATTTGAATGTATGGATGGCCTCGGAGGATTTTGCTTTCTATTCCCAACAAATCCCGGCGTGCTTTTACCGCATCGGCACCGGCAATCCGGAAAAGGGGATTACTTCAGGCGTTCACACTTCTACTTTCAATGTTGATGAAGATGCGTTGGAAATTGCAAGCGGAATGATGGCCTGGATTGCTATGAATCTGCTTCAGGAATGAGTCCGTAAACCCAGTTAAGGCGGTATCGTAGTGAAGTGAATAGCCTATATTTGCGCCTCACTCCGCAGGAGTTCCTTCGGAACCATTTTTCACCCTCAAAACCACGCACCCCCAAAAATGTCAGTAGCTAAATATATTATCCCTCACGGTCATACGATCACCAAAGAAAATCGCCAGGAACTCATAGGTCATAAATCATGCATACTATGGTTTACGGGCCTGAGCGGCTCCGGAAAATCAACCCTTGCCAATAAAGTAGAAGAGAAAATGTTCGAGATGGGTCTTCATACCTACATCCTCGATGGCGACAATGTTCGCATGGGATTGAATAAAGGTCTCGGTTTCAGTGATGATGACCGCAAAGAAAACATCCGCCGCATCGGTGAAGTATCAAAGTTATTTGTGGATGCCGGAGTGATTGTTTCCACTGCCTTCATCTCCCCGTTCCGTTCTGATCGCGACATGGTTCGCAGCATAGTGAAGCCGGAAGAATTTCTCGAAATCTATGTTGATGCTCCTCTCGATGTTTGTGAAAAGCGCGACCCGAAAGGATTGTACAAGAAAGCCCGCGCCGGTGAGATCAAGCAATTCACCGGAATTGATTCACCCTACGAGGCACCCGAGCATCCTGAAATTGATGTGAAGACCGGAGAATTTTCCCTTGAAGAATGTGCACAGCAAGTGATCAACTGGCTGCAAGAACATAATTATATCCCGGCTGAAGAACCGGCACTTTCATCCAACTAAATCCAAATCAATAATGAATCAACCACATGGCGGCACGCTCGTGAATCGCATTGCTACAGGAGCGCGCAAAACAGAATTAGAGAATAAAGCAAAATCACTCTTCCAACTCACAATCGAAGACCGTTATGGCGCCGATGTGGAGATGATTGCCAATGGCGCATTCAGCCCCCTCACCGGTTTCATGAATAAGGCAGATGCAGAAGGAACGATTGAGAAAATGACGCTGAGCAATGGCTTGCTCTGGGGAATCCCGATTCTTCTTCCTTCAGGCGATCAGCACGATAACATTAAGATCGGGGCTGAGATCGCGTTGATCGAAAAGAGTTCCGGCAATGTGCTGGCGATTATGACGGTGGAAGAAAAGTTTGAGCTCGATATCATGAACCTTGCACAGAAATGCTTCAAGGCCACTGATGATAAGCACCCGGGTGTCAAGGCCATTTTAAGCGGCGGAAGCAAATTCATTTCCGGTCCTCTGGAAATGGTGAACCGCCCGACACGTCACGACGAGATTGATGACAAGTACTACATGGATCCCTCTGAAACGCGTGCTGAGTTTGCAAAGCGCGGATGGAAAACAGTAGTAGCGTTCCAAACAAGAAACCCTATTCACCGCGCACACGAATACCTGATCAAATGCGCACAGGAAATTGTTGACGGAGCATTAATTCATCCGATTGTGGGCGAAACAAAACCCGATGACATTCCTGCTCCTATTCGCATGCGCTGCTACGAGGCATTGATCAACGGGTATTTCAATCCGGAGAACACGATGGTAAGTGCGCTGCCGACTGCCATGCGTTACGCCGGTCCGCGCGAAGCAATCAATCACACGCTCATCCGCAAGAACTACGGCTGCACGCACATGATCGTTGGTCGTGATCACGCCGGCGTAGGGACCTACTACGGAACATACGAGGCACAGCAAATGATGGACAGCGTTGCCGACCGTACCGGAATGACGATCCTTAAATTTGAAAATACTTTCTTCTGCAAGGAAACAGAAGGCATGGCATCGAGCAAAACTTCTCCGAAGAATGCAACCCAGGTTTCATTGAGCGGAACAAAAGTTCGCGAGATGCTTGCAGCAGGTGAGCGCCCGCCGGCAGAGTTTTCAAGAGCGGAAGTGGCTGATATTCTTATTGAGTGGGCGACTTCGAAAGCGCCCGTGGGTGTTTAGACTTAAGAAATAAGACATAAGAGTTAAGACAATGAAACCCTGGTGATGAGCCGGGGTTTTGTTTCACGCGCGTCTCATGAAAACTTTTCTTTACTTTGTAAAAAATAATTCTTATGACGATTTCTTCCATTGATCTTTATCGCATTCTAAAAGATAAAATGGGTGATGATCAGGCGAAAACTTTAACGGAATACATTGAAGCGAAAGTGGATGATAAGTTCAATGACAATAAAACATTGTTTTCTACCAAAGAAGATTTAGCCAATGTGAAAGTTGATATCCTTCGCACCATTTATATTGTCGGGCTGGTTCAGTTTCTTGCAATCGTCGGTTCTGTATTGCTTATTGTAAACTTTATGTTGAAATAATTTTTGAGTTTAAATAAATAAAACTCTGGTGATGAGCCGGGGTTTTTTCTTGCAGACATCCGGAATCTTTTGTCTTTGATTGAAATAAAACTTACACAATGAATCCCACCCGGCAAATTCTTCTGGTGCCTCTTGCACATAAGATTTTTCTTAATTGAGCGAATAATTTTCTTCCTATGAACAAACAACTACTCTGTTTCTTTCTTCTTCTCATTTGCGCCTCAGGATCTTTGGCTCAGCAAGCTCCTGCAATTGAGTGGCAGAAATGTTACGGCGGAGTCTATCATGACTGGGGGCCTAATTCCATTAAGCAAACCACCGATGGCGGATTTATTATTGCCGGGTATACTAATTCCAGTGACGGAGATGTTTCAGGAAATCATGGCGGTGAAGACTACTGGATTGTAAAACTTGATGCATCCGGAAACGTGCAATGGCAGAAATGCTTGGGAGGATCCGGTGATGAAGAACCTTTTTCCATTCAGCAAACCGCCGATGGCGGATTTATTATTGCCGGGTATACTCAATCCAGTGACGGAGATGTTTCAAGCGGCCATGGGTTATCAGACTACTGGATTGTAAAACTTGATGCATCCGGAAACATGCAATGGCAGAAATGCCTGGGAGGATCTGGTGATGATGGAGCTTCTTCCATTCAGCAAACCGTCGATGGTGGATTTATTGTTATCGGATCTACTTTTTCTAATAGTGGAGAAGTTTCCGGGAATCATGGTTATAGTGATTTGTGGGTTGTAAAACTGGATACGTCAGGGAATATTCAATGGCAGAAGTGTTTAGGGGGAGGTTATTATGATTATGGTTCGTCTTTTTTGCAAACCCCTGATTTAGGATTCATTGTTGCCGGAACGTCTGGATCAAACGATGGAGATGTTTCCGGCAATCATGGTTCTAATGACTACTGGATCGTAAAGCTGGACTCATCTGCAAATATTCAATGGCAGAAATCTTTGGGCGGAAGTCGTACTGACGAAGCGCACTCCATTTTGCAAACTGACGATGGAGGATTTATTGTTGCCGGATCATCTTTATCAAACGAAGGAGATGTCTCCGACCATCATGGTAGCGATCAGGACGCTGATGCCTGGATCGTAAAACTGGATTCGTCCGGAAATATTCAATGGCAAAAATCACTGGGAGGAAGTGGTGGTGACGAGGCTTCTTCTATCATTAAATCAATTGACGGCGGATTTATTTTTGGTGGTGGATCCGGAACCAATGATGGAGATGTTACCATCAATCATGGTCAAGGGGATTGCTGGATCGTAAAAATTGATTCGTCGGGAAACATGATATGGCAAGAGTCTTTCGGAGGAAGCGGCTCTGATGGTGCTTTCGATATACAGCAAACTGATGATGGAGGATTAATTTTTGGTGGGCCTTCTCAATCAAACGATGGAGATGTTTCCGGCAATCACGGAGACAGAGATTTTTGGATTGTGAAGCTCACAAAGAATTTTAATGCCATCACCGGAAACATATACATAGATGCAAACAGCAATGGAGTGGAAGATGCAGGTGAATTTCCTTTAGGCGATCACAAAATTACGGAGCAGAATTCGGGCAGATTTACTTTTTCATATCCGACAGGGTTCTATCGCGCGACGGTTTTAGACACCGGAAGTTTCGTGGTTTACCCAGATACTATCAATTATTACCATCCTCTTCCTGCCAATCAAAGTGCATACTTTTCGGCGATGCAGCAAACCGATTCGCTGAATGATTTTGCAATGCAGCCTGCCGGAGTTTTTAATGATTTAAATATTCAAATTACTCCCATGTCGGCATTCCGCCCCGGCTTTGATTCGTACTATTCCATTACATATAAAAATGTCGGCACAACCACACTGTCGCCTAATGTGATTTTTTATCCTGATAACAATTTAACTTTTGTTTCTGCCAATGTAAACCCAACATCCGTTACAACCGATTCAGTGGTGTGGAGCTTAGGCCCGCTTGCGCCGTTTTATGCGGGAAGTATTTTGGTAACGGTGCATGTAGATACAACTGCATTGATAGGAACCTTAGTAACTTCAGGAGCACGCATTGAGCCGGTGACAGATGATGAAACCCCTGCCGACAATTATTCTGAATGGACGAATGAATTAACAGAAGGCTATGATCCTAATGCAATGCTTGTTGATCGCGAAACTATGTTAACAACCGAGCTAATTTCTCCGCCTTATCTCGACTATCTCATCTATTTTCAAAACACAGGAAACGATACAGCATTTAATATAAGCGTTCGAAATAAAATACCCAACACTCTTGATCTGAGCAGCTTTGAATTCGTTGCATCTTCAAATCCTGTGAGCATCTCCTACAGCGAATATCAGCATTCGGTGACTTTCACTTTTACCAATATTCTTTTGCCTGACAGCACAACAAATGAACCGGCCTCTCATGGATTTGTCCGTTACCGCATAAAACCTCTTTCAACATTGGTAGCAGGAGATTCAATAAAAAACACAGCGTCTATTTATTTTGATTTCAATGCACCGGTAGTGACGAACACGGCGGTAACAGCGATTACTCTTGCGACTGTTATCTCGAAATCAGAATTTCAGGAAAGCATTTCCATTTATCCCAATCCTTCTGACGGAAAATTTGTGATAGTCAACTTAACAACCCCCGCCAACCAAGTCACCATTCGCATATATGATTTGCAGGGAAGAAGAATGAATTGCGAATTTCGGATTGACGATTTCGAATTGAACTCCATCCAACTCAACACTGAAAAATTACCTGCTGGATTCTACACCCTTCAAATCATCAACAACAAAACCGATGAGAGTGAGGTGGGGAAGTTTGTGAAAGGAGAATAATTTTTATGAGCCGGGGTTTTTGTTTTACACTGCAATAAAATGGACAAAGAGAAACTATTCAATCACCACTTTCTTTACCTGCCTTTTCTCGCCATCATCAACGGCTACAAAGTAAATTCCTGCGGCGAGGTTGCTCACATCCATTACCAACTGTGATTGGGTGATAGTTTGCTCATTCAATTTCACGCCAAGATCATTGAATAAAATTATTCGCGAGGGAAGAGGAGATTGTTGGAAGTGAAGAATGAGATTATGGTTTTCAATGTAGGCATTGAAAAGATTTGAAGAAGGAATACTCTTTATAGAAGTAGGGCATCCAGTTAGAATAGCAGAATCAGGAATAGCTTCGTAAGCATAATCTTCAATGAAAAGCGTATCAACGTTAGGATAGTGTGTCATTCTTATCCAACCATAATGATTGCCATCAGTAAGATGTAAAATAATGGGAGCAAACTTGTGAAGGCCATAATCAGCCCATTGATTATCTCCCGCACCTGAGGACCAATAACTCGCCATCAGACCCAGGAAGTTGTTTCCTGAAGTATAGGAAGGCGCCCAGAAATAAGTGGAGCTAGGGTTCCCTGAAATAATCCTGCAGTTACCCAATGCTGCAAGATAAGTGAAATCAAGCCCAATATAAGCAAGACCAAAATTGCCCTCATTGAAATAGAGTCGCGGGGGATTGCTGCTGTGTCCATCCAACCAAAAATCAACGATACCATCATTATTCATGTCAAGGTCATAGATCGGATTTGCATCTGTAACAAATGTATCCGGAACAATATCATGATAAATCACCTGTGCATCCGCTCTATGATTTACAGCCATCATTGCTCCCGCCATCACCGAATACCCCGCCAGTTTTTTCTTAAATGAGGAAACATCTTTCATAAAAAACTCTGATGAAGTAAAGGTACCATTAAGTAAGAAGGTCGCATTACTTTAACAACTCCATCCAACTCAACACTTCAACATTACCCGATGAATTTTACACGCTTCAAATCATCAACAATAAAACCGGTGAGAGTGAGGTGGGGAAGTTTGTAAAGGGAAAATAAATAGTTCTTCTATGCTGTATCAAGGTATCTTATGGAGATGATTCTTGCGCTAACTTGCAGGGCATTTAACAAACAACTGCCTTGAAAACATATCCCTCACGTGCTCTGTTTCTTCTTTCATTATTCATGAGCATCACCATAGTTTGTACATCACAAAATGGTTTTGTCGGGAAATGGGATCAGCGTTTTGGAGGAACAGATCAGGAACATCTTACCACGCTTTGTCAGGCAAAAGACGGAGGATTTATTCTCGGGGGATATTCTTTATCCGATAGCAGCGGTGATAAAACCCAGCATACACGCGGCGCTTATGATTACTGGATTGTAAAAATTGACTCCGGCGGAAATAAGCAATGGGATAAACGATATGGTGGTAGTGACTATGACTGGCTTTTTTCAGTAGTGCAGACTTCTGATGACGGTTTCATTTTGGGAGGAAGATCAAATTCAGACATCAGTGGAGACAAAACACAACCGGCGTGGGGCACATGGGATTATTGGGTGGTAAAAATTGATTCACTTGGTAACAAGCAATGGGATAAGCGGTTTGGAGGAACACTGGATGACTGGCTGTATTCATTGCAACAAACACCTGACGGAGGATATATTTTAGGTGGATGGTCAGATTCAGAAATCAGTGGAGATAAGACGCAGGCACCCTGGGGATATCTTGGAAGCTTTGATTTTTGGATTATAAAAATTGATGCGCTGGGAAATAAACTGTGGGACAGGCGGTTCGGGGGAGATGGTACCGATGGCATCAATTCAATAAGCACAACAACAGACGGCGGATTTATTTTGGGGGGAGTTTCCAATTCCGGAATCAGCGGAGACAAAACTCAACCAAATTGGGACCCTGCCTTATATACTTCTGATTACTGGATTGTGAAAATAAATTCAGTCGGAAATACTCAATGGGATAAACGATTCGGAGGCACTAATGATGACCAGCTTTTTACCGTAGAGCAAACGAAAGACGGAGGTTATATTTTAGGAGGTTTTTCAGAATCAGGGAATGACGGAGATAAAACGCAACCCAATTGGGACACTACTCTTTATCCATACGACTATTGGATCGTAAAAACTGATTCGCTCGGCGACAAGCAATGGGATAAGGATTTTGGTGGAACCGATCGAGAAAGGTTTGGAAGTATTTCTCAAACATCTGATGAAGGATATTTGATTGCCGGCACATCCTTCTCTAATGAAGGTGGTAACAAATCAGAAAATAATCTGGGGCTGGCGCAAACGTGGATCGTGAAAGTAGATTCACTCGGCAACTACCAGGGTGACAAAACAATTTTCACGCTTGGCAATGATGAAGGGGGTCATGCTTTTCAAACAAAGGATGGATGTTATGTAACTGCAAATTATTCTTCATCAGAAATTGGCGGATACAAATCTCAGTCAAGCCGGGATAGTAGTTACGATTACTGGGTCATGAAATTTTGTGACGACAGCCTTACTTCAACAGGCAATTTAGCTTCTCATTTTAGTACAGGCCTTTCAGTTTTTCCAAATCCATTCACAACCTTTGCTACCATCACCCTCACCAATTACACCTCGCCGTTCAACGTACAGTTGTTTGACGGGCTGGGAAGGCAGGTGCGACTGCAATCCTACACCTCACAACAAGGCAGCCGCGCAACGCTCACTATCGGGCGTGATGCCTTAAGCAGCGGTATCTATTTTCTTTCTATTACTTCAAAAGAAAAAAGAGAAGTTGTGAAACTGGTGATTGAGTGATCACGTGCACCGTGACATTCTTCTTGCTTCTAAAATAAAAAAGCGCTCCGGATTTTTCGGAGCGCTTAAGAGTTATTTCAGACAATCATGTCAGTTCTCAATCACCACTTTCTTCACTTGCCTCTTCTCATTATCATTTACCATCACAAAATAAATTCCTGCAGCAAGTTCGCTCACATCCATCACCAACTGTGATTGTGTGATGACCTGCTCACTCAGTTTCTCTCCAACACTATTGAATAAAATCATTCGTGACGGAAGAGGGGACTGCTGGAAATTAATGATGAGATGGTGAGCATTTACAAAGGCATCGAAGTTACCCGGAGTTGTCTCGCTATTGATGCCGGTGGCAAAACCCATTTCTCCTGCAAGTATTGGAGCATTGACTGCAGATTGATAAGCATAATCTTTTATCACTTTACCGTTGGTTAACCGTATCCATCCGAAATGATTGCCGTCAGCCTGGTGTAAAAGAACTGCTGCAAACTTATCTGTAACATTCATCCAGGGTCCCCATCCCCATGCGAACATGGCCTTTTGCTGAAACGACCAGTAATCGAGGCCCTGTGCATTTTCAGAAATAGTTTGACTTAAGCTCAGCGCATCAACATCGGTAGATGAAGTACACATCACTTCATTGTTATTGAATGGATCTAATCTTCCGCTTGAAACGCTTGCGATCACCTGGTATGTAATCTTAAAATCATACACACCATCATTATCCATGTCGAGTTGATACTGGGTGTTGTCTACATTCAAATAAATATCAGGATTGATGTCGTGATAAATTATTTGTGCGTTTGCATTGTGGTGATTTGCGGCAAGCATTGCAGTGGTCATCGCCGAATACCCTGCAAGTTTTTTCTTTAAAGCGGAGATGTCTTTCATAAGAAGAGTTTTTTGGAAGTAGAAAGGTAGGAATATAAATCTAACTTCCAAATAAAAAGTGCCGCGGAAAAAACCGCGCCAATTACAAGTTTATTTCCTGCAATTATTTCATTTCTCAGTTAGCTCTTTCACTTGTATTTTCTCATCAACATTATATAACAAAGCCTTTAGTGAATGGAAGAGGCAACACTGAAAAAATTATCTGATAGATTTTACATCTTCTCGGAGAGATTTCGGATCAATGACTCGTAAGAAAACTTATGGGAGTGGAGTGGGGAAGTTCGTGAAGCAATAAAAACCCCACATCTATCCTCCCAAAGAGGAAAGCCTTGCACTCAGCATTCAATCTCCGATAAAAAAATTGAAAAATGCGTTCAAGGCACTGAGCTATATGTGACAGAAATATCCTCAGTACTGTGCATTTAGAGGCGCTTCTTCAAATCATCAATAACACCAGGAGTACGCCTTCGGCAAATCATACCGGAGGGAGTGAAGTGGCAAAGTTTGTGTAATGAAACAAAATATCATTTTCCAATCGTTTCTTTCTTCATTTCTCTTTTCTCGTCACTATTCACCACCACAAAATAATTCCCGGGGCAAGGTATCACACTAATTACCAACTCTGCTTCCTGAATTTTCAAGTAATTTCATCATCCCAATTCAATTAATAATTTTCTTAATCTTCCAAAAATCAATTTTATGAAACTCAGGCATTACTTTCTTACACTGCTATCGTGTGTATTATTTCAAATTGCACAAGCTGTATCTGACGACCCTACTGACAATGCCCGCTATGGTTACATCGAAAACAAAGGACAGATTCATGATCAAAACGGGAATGCGCGCAGTGATATTCGTTTCATGTATTATGATGATCAATTCAAGCTCACCCTACGAAACACCGGTTTCAGTTATGAGTTTGTGAGAACCGATTACCTGCAACCAGGCAATACTGAATCAGGAACTGCGAAAGAAATTGAAGACGAAAATGAAGTTGAATACATACCTCAATACACAGTGAACCGCATTGACATTGCTTTTGAAAAGACTAATTCAAACGTAGAAGTGATTTCAGAAGGACAATCTCCTTTCTATCGAAATTACTTTAATGAGTACACAGGTTACAAAGGCATCAAGCGTATTCACAGCTTCTCCACGGTCACCTATAAAAATATTTACAACGGAATAGACCTCGTTTTCTCTTCAGAAAAAAAAGCGGATGGAAAAATTTATCCGAAGTATGAATTCGTAGTTCATCCCAATGGAAATGTTGCTGACATCGCGCTTAATTATAAAGGCGACTTTCAATTTAGTGTTGTCACAGATGGCGGTCTTAAGCTGAACACCGATCTCGGTTGTGTGCAAGAAACACAACCTGTCATTTTGTTCAGTGGTGATCGCGCTTCAGAAAAAGGACAATTCATTCGCCATGGAAGTATCGTTTCTTTCAGCAACATTAAACGCGACGCCGGTGAAACCATTACCATTGATCCCACCATTGAATGGTCAACTTACTGGGGTGGTAAACTCCTGGATTTAACGGATGAAATTGCTGTTGATCTCGATCAGAATGTTTATGTAACCGGCAGAACCAGGTCATCTTCCAAAATCAGTACAGCAGGCGCCTATCAAACGGCGTATGCTGGTGGAATTGACATTCCTTTAATGAAGTGGGATCCTTCAGGCAATCTTATTTATTCAACCTACTATGGTGGTTCTAAGAATGAAATCGCCTTCTGCATCATTGTTGATCCATACAATCAGCCCTGGATTGGTGGACATACATACAGCCTTTCAGGAATTGCAACATCGGATGCCTTACAAGACGCATTCGTTGGGCCGGAATACGATGTTGTTCTTGCTAAATGGAGTCCGGAGGGCGATTTGCTCTATGGAACTTATATGGGTGGAATCGGGGAAGATGAGTTTCAGGGTCTTTGGGCTGATACCGATGGCTCGATCTATGGGAGCGGGTTTGCTGAAAGTTTAACAGGAATTATTTTTTCACCCTGCTTTCAATGCACGGGTGACACTGCCGGTGCTGTTATTCTTTGCAAGTTCGATAACTACGGCAACCAAATCTGGGCGACCTATTGGGGAGGAAAAAAACGTGACCGCGGACATGGAGTAACCGTATTCGGTGACAACGTTTACCAATGCGGAACTGTGTTAAGCAACAATGTTATTGCTTATGGTACTGTCTTCCAGTCTCACAATGCAGGACTGAACGACGTGATGCTTGGCAGATGGAATAAATACACCGGCATTCCATATTGGGTAACTTACTACGGCGGCCCTGACGATGAACGCGGAAGAGACGTTCGCTGTGATCTTGACGGTAACATTTATTTCTGCGGGCAGGCTGAAAGTGATGATTCCGTAATGTCAACTCCGGGGGTATGGAAACGAAACTTCACGCTCACTACAGCAGATCGTGAAGGTTATGTCGCGAAGTTCGATTCCAATTGTAATCGCATTTGGGGAACCTACTTCGGGGGAAACAAAATTGAATTCCCGCGTTCATTGCGGGTGCCCCCGGAAGGTGCACCTGTTTATATCGGAGGTTATACCAAGAGCGATTCCAACTTTGTAACCGCCGACGCCTATGACAACGTAAACAAAAAGAACAATGATGCCTTCTGGCTCAGGTTCAACTGGGATGCTTCGGTTCTTCAATACTCTACTTATTTTGGAGGAGCGAAATCGGAAAGTGTGACGGAACCGGGATGGTACGGACCCACAATGGATCTTGACGTAAACAACAATGTCTATCTTTCATCAGGAACTAACAGTGTGGATGGGATTGCAGTAGGTGATGCATATAAAGACACATTAGCAGCTTCCGATCAGTTTGATTTCTTCCTTGCAAAATTCAATGACCCCTGCCCGGATGGTTTTGAACCCAATGATAACCTTAGTACTGCTACCCAATTGAGATTCCGTGGGACCAATTCCATTACAAGATATGCTCCGCTTCAGGTGAAAGACGATCAGGATTATTACACTTTTACCACTACCGACGGTCAAGGCAATCTGAAAATTGATCTTACCGACCTGCCTTACGATGCAAATTTGTTTGTGTATGATAATAACGGCGTTCAAATAGGATCTTCAACACATTATGCCAATGTGAGTGAAAAGGTTATTCTCAATGGAACTTATATTGGCAAGTACTCGGTGCTGGTGAAAAGCCCGACTCATGAATGGCTTGTCGGTGCTTGCTACAATCTAACCGTCAATGCGGGCAGTACTCCTTACCGTCTCGATGATGAAATCAGCAAATCACTGCGGGGTACCCTTTCATTATATCCTAATCCTGCGAATCAAAATGCAGAATTGGAATTTGACTGCATGCAGGATGGCATCTATAGTATCACGATCTGCGATGTACAGGGCAGGATTTTAATTCCGATTGCACAATCATTTTCTGCAGGTGATCAAACTGTAATATTGCCGGTTGCAAAACTTTCAGCGGGAACATACCTCATCAAAGTAAATGGTGCCGGAATGAATGATGTTGTGAAACTGGTTATTCAGAAATAATCTTTTCAGGACGAAGATTGAAAGCGTTCCGGAATACTTCGGAACGTTTTTTTTACAGCCATTTGTTCCTTCTGAAAAACCACAGCGTAATCAAAGAAGAGAAAATCATGAATGCAATGGCCCATAAATAACCATAGTGCCACTTCAATTCCGGCATGCTGCGAAAATTCATTCCATACATGCTCGCAATAAGCGTTGGCGGAAGAAAGATGACGGAAGCCACGGTGAAAATTTTGATGATCTTATTTTGCTCAAGATTGATCAGCCCGAGAAAAGTATCCTGCAGGTATTCGAGGCGGTCAAAGCTGAAACTGGTATGATCCATCAATGAGTTCACATCTTTCATCATCATGCGCAACCGCTCATAGCTATCTTTCGGAAAATGATCACTGCGAAGCATCGCGGAAATCATCCGTTGTTTGTCAAGAAGATTTTGTCGCAGCATCATGTTTAATTCCTGAAAGTGCGTAATCCGAATCAGTATCTCCTGCCGCGTTTTTCCTTCAGCGCTCAGTTCCTTTCCCACTCTTGTAATTTCCTTCGCAATCATTTCAAGAATATCGGCGTCAAGATCAATCCGGTTTTCAAAAATCGAAAGCAGCACATGATGCCCGGAAGGAAAATTTTTAGGAAACGTAATGATCTTCTTCGTCATTTCCACAAATGACCGGAATTCACTTGCGCGGTGCGTGATGAGGTAATTGTTCTTCAGAATGAATGTGGCAGGATCACTCACATAACCATCACCTCGTTGAATCAGGAAGTTTGAATTCGCAACGATCATCTTATTGGTTTCATGATAGCGCGAGCTGCTTTCAATTTCTTCCTGCTCTTGTTTTTCGTAAAGGTTGATGCCGAATTTGTTTGTGATGTAACGCTTCTCCAGGTCATCGAGGCGATTCAAATCTACCCATATCACGCTTAGAGGATCAATCTGCGGTAACGATCGCAAATCAGATTCACGAACGATCTTCTCCCCCTGGTGATAGTAGATGGTGATCACGATTTTGGATTTCCTGTAAAATCGGGACAAGTTAGAATTTTATTTGGCTGAATCAATCCATTGAGCAAAACAAAGTGATTGTATTTTTGGATGAAGAAAATTTGAAAATGGAAAAGCCTTCAGAGTGCGATTCATTGCCAGGCCAGCCAATGACATGGAGGGAACTTGAAAAAAGTATACAGGAAGCAGAACAGCAAATTCGTGAGGGGAAGTATATAACGCTGGAAGACCTTCAAAATAAATTTCGAAAGAAGTGGCAGCTAAGAAAAAAATCCATGCGGTAGTACTTTCAATCGAGAATGATGTTTAAACTTTTCTCCGTAGGAAAATCATCTTGTAAATAGAAGTCAATACGAAAATTATTCCTAGCACTGCTACAATCGAAGACCCCGCCGGAAAATCATAGTGAAATGAAACATTCAGTCCGAAGAAACTTCCGAGCAAGCTGATGATGATCGCAATGATCACAACAGAAAAATTTTTCTTTGCCAGCATGATCGCTGATACTGACGGAATGATGAGATAAGAAAACACGGGAATCACACCATCAATCTTCACCGCAAAAACAATAGTGAGTCCAATGGAAATGTAAAAAAGAAAATTCCAGATGTTGAAGATGCCGCTCTGATGAATCTCGCCATTCTCAAATGACTCGGTAAGTTGAAAGAATCTCCTGTAGAAAATAAGATGAAGAAGTGCAAGAGCACCGAACACAATGCCAACGACAGTTATTTGATCTGCGCTCACTGATAAAATACTTCCGAACAATACTTCCTGGATATCCGAATCACCGTGCGGTGTTTTTGAAATGATCAGAACCGTGAGTGCTGAGGCAAAAGCATAGAGGATGCCGATGATTGCCTCCTGTTTCAATCGCTTGTCGCGAATGTTTATGAATGACATGAGCAATGCGCCTGCGAGCGTAAAAACAAGAGGAATAGTTGTGAGGCCTGTTCCTATGAATGCCGCGAATGCCACACCAAGTGAGGAGATTTGCCCAAGCGCCAGGTCAACAAATACAATCCCCCGTCCTACTACGTGCACTCCAAGATATGCGAGAACGATACCGGTTATCAGTGCGATGACGAATGCCTGCACCATGAAGGGTAATGAAAACATTTGGAACATTGCTTAAAATTTAAGACGTGAGACTTATGGACATAAGACTTGTGGAAGCATTCACTATTTACTATTTACTATTCACTCATTCACCATTCACTCATTCACCCATTCACCACATCACTTCAGCGCCGCGATGAGTTGATTAATGTCATAATCAAAGAGATCAAAGTAATTTTTGATTGAATCGAATGCGCCTGTGGATGTTGCGAGGGTAAGCACCTTCACTCCTGTTTGCTTCGCTACCACATCACTTGATGATGTAGTGAAGTACGGAGACGAAATGATCACCTTGATGTTATTCACTTTGATTTCATTGATCACCTTCACCAATTGCGAGGGTGTGGGAGGTATGCCCGGCTTGGGTTCCATGAAGTCAACTACATGTAAACCAAATCGCGTTTCAAAATAGACCCACTCATTATGGTATGCAATCACATTTGCTCCTTTGAACGGAGCCATCTTCACCTGCCATTCTTTCATCTTTGCATCAACCTTCTCATCGAAAGTTTTCAGATTCGCTTCATAAAAAGTTTTGTTGGAAGGATCAACCCGCTCCAGTCCATTGCAGATGTTGCGCGCAATTATTTTTCCGTTCATCGGATCAAGCCAATAGTGTGGGTTGCCGAAGATGTGAATGTCACCTTCACCGCGATTTGCAGAAGTGGGAACCTGCAGAAGTGAAACTCCATCCGAAGCATCTACGTAACCCCCCGATCCTTTTTGAATTTTCGGATTGCGTGAACTCGTGAGCAACTGCGGCGACCATCCGGTTTCCAAATCCAATCCAATCGTCACGAACAGATCAGCGTTCGATAAGCCAATAATGTAACTCGGCTTCGGATCCACGAAATGCGGATTCTGATATCCGGTAGCAATCGAAGACACAGTCACTTTGTTACCACCGACAAATTCAGTGATGCTTTTCAGATCCAGAAGTGTGGTTACCACTTTAATTGTTCCTGCGAAACTTGCTGATGAGAACAGCATCGTAATTGCAAGCGTTAAAATTTTCTTTCGAATTTGTGTCATTGGTTTTTGATTTTAGAATTTTGATTTTCATTTCTTATTTCGCCCCGATTAATCGGGGCTAAGGGTTAATAAGTATTTGTTTTTTTCTATAAACATTTCGTCGCTATGTGACTTTTGTCTTTCGTCTACCTTCTAAGTCTTACGTCAACAAGTCTTACGTCTACGAGTCTCCCGTCCACGAGTCTCCCGTCCACGAGTCTTATGTCCGCGAGTCTCCCGTCTTAATACTGATGCGCTCCGTGCGCGCCAATCACAAAAATCCATCGCAACCACGCTTGATAAAACCGGGTCGCGTCATTTTTATCTGTGGTTTTCGCTTCCAGTTCTATCTTTTGGAACTCTGTTGCATACCATCCTGCAGTGAGTGAAAATGCTGCTTCCTCAATCTTATAATTTTCAGGCCAAGGGTAATCTTCCGGCTTTTCACTGTAATCAAATCTCCCTGTAAGAAACCAACGCTTAGCAATTTGATATTGAAGGAATGAATACATTCCCCAGGAGTTATGCGCGTATTTATTGCTGTAATATGCGTGGCTATTGAAGAATTCGCTCTGCCAGGTAAATGAGTGATATGTGTTCAACTTTACCGGCTTCCATTTTAACGTGAGATCGGCAGCCGCAATGGTTGTCGTATAGGATGAATCATTTGGTCCGTTAATTCCTGTCAACCCAAGTTCGAGTGTTGTATTATCGGAAAGTGTGAAGAAATTTTTTAAGTGAGCGAGATAAATGAAATGATCCCCATTGCTCATGGAGAAACTCGGTGTTTCAGAAAACCCTGCTGTGGCTTGAAAAATGATTTCCTGGTAAAATGCTTTATTAGGAAGAAGCCAGCTCAATGAAACACCTTCATCATTCAATCCCTCTTCTCCAAACAGATTCACAAAGGCATTCGGCATGTCAATGAAAGGAAGCGCATGCGAGTGTGTAGGGTTGATTCTTCCCAATGCTTCCTTGAATTTCCCGACTTTCAACTGCAATCGCGCGGGAAGCGATAGCGTGGTGAGATATCCTTCTTCCACTTCCACACCATATTGATGCGTTTCAGGATTTCTTGCGAACGAAAGAAAAAAATCTGCACGCGCATAAGGATCTACCACTGCCTGCAACCCGATTTCTGTTTCATTCAAATAAGCATCAAAATTTCTTTCTCCCTCGCTGAAGTACGATGCGCGAAAATCGCCAATGAGAGAGAGATCAGGATTGAAATTTAAACTGCTTCTCACCGGAGGATTTACCGGTTGATTGTTTCCGCTCTGCATGTCCTGCTCAATCTGTTTCAGTAGAGTAGAATCAGTTGTTGTAGAGTCAGAAGAAGTTTGTGCTGCTGCATTTCCTGCAATGAAGAGGAGGATCATCATCAGCAATTTGAGCGGATGAGATTTTAAAGTTTGTTGCGCATACATGGTATGAGTTTTTTTGGCGAAAAAAAATTTGCAGCAAGAGATTGCTGAAGAAGAATAATTCCGGAAGAGAAGCAAAAATTTCTCTTTACACCAATGCGGGAGGCGCTCTGCCTGAGGGGCTGAGTGAGAAGAACGGAAGAGTTAGTGTTTCAACACCAAAACAAAGTTGTGTTGTGGAAAGTTGAACGGAGGAAAAATGAAATGATGGTGCAATCGAAAAAGAAGGCAATGAAAGTTGAAGCGCTTCGCAGTGAATATGCCGGATGCTGACAGAAGTTATAGGTGAATTAGAGTCAACTGTATCGTGATGATCTGCAAGGGAGTGAATGAATTCATCCGGCGTGGTGGCAACAAAAAAAATTGCCAGCAGAAATAAGGAGATAATTTTCCGGAAGGTTTGATTCACATCAGGTGATTGCACTGCAAAAGTAGGATTAGAAAATCGTTTACCCAATTTCGGCGAACTTGCAGCGGAAAGTCAACGACTTGTTTCCAATATGAAAATAAAATTCTGCGGCGCCGACCGTACCGTTACCGGCAGCTCTCACCTCATCACTCTCGATGATGGGTTCAAAATTCTTCTCGACTGCGGATTGTTCCAGGGCAGGCAGGCCTATGTAGATCAATGGAATCAAAAATTTTCTTTTGACCCAAAGGAAATTAATGT
>DASRAJ010000136.1:0-30900 GCA_035638255.1 Chitinophagales bacterium | reverse complement strand
TCTCCGGATTTTTTTTCGATCAGGGCATATAGTCCGAAACCATCTTTGGAGTATCGTGCAAGTGATTTTTCCATCCAATCAATGGCAGCTTGTTTTACATCAGTAACCGGCGCAAGAAATTTCATTGCATTTTGATCGCTGATAAATTCTTCCCATGCGCCCGCATCAGCAAGTTCAACATTTCTGAATCGCAATCGCTGAGTTGTATGGTCATGAAGTAGCATAGCTGCGAATTTATTTTTATTTCGGAAGTTGTTTTTAATTTTTGCGGCGATGGATTCTGCTGAAAAAATTCTCAAAGAGCTGAAGAAAGCTTCTTCTGCCGGTGTGAAATCAATACAGGAACATTTCGGTGTGTTGAACGTGAACAGCTATGGACTTACCACTCCCCAAATGCGCAAGATTGCAAAGCAGATAGGAATGAATCATGAGCTCGCATTGCAACTCTGGAAAACCGGAGTTCATGAAGCGCGTCATATAGCCATATTCATTGCCGATCCAAAACAAGTAACAGAACGACTGATGGAACAATGGTTGAAGGATTTCAACTCCTGGGACATAGTTGACAACTGTTGCGGGACATTGTTTGAAAAAACTCCTTTGGCATTTGATAAAGCCATTGAATGGACGAAGCGCAAAAAAGAATTTGAGAAGCGCGCAGGTTTTGTAATGATGGCTGAGCTTGCTGTTCATGATAAAAAATCAGAAGACAAAAAGTATGAGCAGTTCTTTCCATATCTTATTGCTGAATCACATGATGAAAGAAACTTCGTGAAGAAAGCAATCAACTGGGCATTGCGGCAAATCGGAAAGCGTAATGAGCGATTGTGTAAGAAAGCAATTGTAGTTGCAAAACAAATTCAGAAAAAAGGTGATGCTGCTTCGAGATGGATTGCGAGTGATGCGCTGAGGGAGTTGGAGAGATATCAGAAGGAAGGAAAGATAAAAAAGATTGGACTGTAACCGCAGGCAATCAACAGGCGCTGAGACTAATTGCGAAGCGCAATGAGCGGCTGTGAAAAGGAAGCAATTGTGGTTGGCCAACAAATGCATAAGAAAGGGGCTCCTGGTTCCAGATGGATTCGTGCTGATGCGCTCAGGGAATTGGAGAAGTATCAGCGTGAGGGAGGGATAAAGAAGATTGGACTCTAACCGCAAAGAACGCAAGGTATCCGCAGAGAAACCACAAAGAATAATTGAAGAGTCATTGCTCAACCTTCGCAAATTCTTAGCGCACTCTCCGGTAAATTTTTGTTGATCTCTGCATCCGTTATTTATTTTTACAACTACTAAAAGGTACGTAACTCATGAGTCTAAAAATCATAGGGGCAGGTGTTGGTCGCACGGGCACGCACTCACTTAAGATTGCATTGGAGGAATTGGGATTCGGAAAATGTTATCACATGGAGGAACTCCTTATGCACAATCCTCAGAATGTAAAATACTGGGAAGATGCTAAAGCAGGCAAACCGGTAAATTGGGAAGAGCTTTTCAACGGATTTCAATCGGCAGTTGATATTCCCACTTTTTATTTCTACAAGGAGTTAATGAAAGTGTATCCGGGTGCTAAAGTGATTCTCACAACCCGCAATGAAGATAGCTGGTACAAAAGCTTTGGTGATACCATCGTTCACAGTTCCAAACCTTCATTCGGACAAATTTTATCCATGAGTTTCCGAATGCCGTTTAATAAAAAACTTCGTCAGCAACTAAATGTGTTCAAATACGCCGGGGGTTTTCTAAAAGAATTTTTTCCTGATGGTTTTCAGAACAAAGCGGCAGCAACAAAATTTTATAATGACTGGAATAAGCGTGTAATGGAGACTGTACCCAAAGAAAAATTACTGGTGTACAATGTGAAAGAAGGATGGGAACCCCTTTGCAGATTTCTGAATGTCCCCATTCCTGCTAAACCATTTCCGCACTCTAACACTACGGCTGAATTTCTAGGCAGAAAGTTTTAGAGAACAAGATTCCCTCCCAGGCCTGTTCACACAGGTGCGCTCTCTGTTGATGGCTTGCGCCTGAGAATGAGGGCTGAAATGATTGCAACAAGTAATCCAACCGGAAAAGGTTCTGTAAATGTCATTGCAGCAATAATCAGCGGATTTTTATACCACTCTTTGTATTGTTCCATCTTTTTCGCCGTTGCAGCAATGGCTTCCTGTGATGCCCCGCTTGCCTGCATCTTCTCTATTGTATGAGTCGCATACTGCTGCATAAAGTCAGGG
Source organism: Chitinophagales bacterium (assembly GCA_035638255.1). Classification (GTDB taxonomy): domain Bacteria; phylum Bacteroidota; class Bacteroidia; order Chitinophagales; family UBA10324; genus DASRAJ01. The sequence goes on along the minus strand of DASRAJ010000136.1, from coordinate 28,669 downwards.
TAAAAATTGTAGTATACAATCAGCCATGAGATCACGTAGCAGGCGGAAGAAATGATCGCGATCAGCAAACCGATGGTGAATGCCTTGCCAAACGTGATAGAACCATCCCCGATTCTGTCGCGGTACGATTTGATTCCGAAGAAAACGAGGGTGAAGGAAAGAATAATGGTAGTGTACCCGATGATCTCTCCTTTTTCATATCCGATTTTGTGAGCGATACTCACCGTAGCAAACATCATGATGGCAGAAATGGCGCCCGAAATAAGTCCGTAGGTTAAAATGGTTTTTCTCATTGTTTTAGTTTTTCCGCAAATGAAGCGTCAGGAGCAATTTTTTTTATCACCCGAAAGAATGAATTTGAATTTTATCGCTGAAAAATCATCCTTAAGAAGGAAGAAAAATTAAGGAATCAACCCAAGTGTGCGCGCTTTCTGAATGGCACCCGTCCTTCGCTTTACATCGAGCTTTATGAAGAGATTTGAAGAATGGCTCTTGATGGTATTGATGGAAACAAACAACCGGTCGGCAATTTCCTGGTTACTTAATCCGAGCGCAATCAATTCCAGCACTTCCATTTCACGCTGGCTGATGTTGAGTTTGCTGAGGTTTTTTTCATTGATGTGGAAGCCAATCACCGTAGCTGGGACAGTATTGGTTTTCCGTTGTGTGAGTTTCCATCCCGCCCAAATTCCAAGTGCAGTAAATAAGAGAGCGATTATTCCTCCATACAACTCCACTGCATGATTAATGACAAGGAAGCGATACTCAATTGCTTTAAGACCTGCGATAGCCAAGCCGAGAATGATTCCATAGAGTAATAGTTGCTTCATGTTTCAAAACTACAGAAGAAAAATTGTCATTAGTTATTACTTCACCCATCCCTGTTTCTTGTAAAATTCAATTCCTTTCTTAAATAGCTCACTAATTTCTTTTTCGACTATCTGCTCTTCTTTCTTGAAATGAAAACAGGTTTTTCCATCAAGATATTTTAGTGCAGTAGGTGCAATTTTTTTGAATTCATCAGGAGCGTTGTAAATGGGAAAGAAATAAAAGCTCACGTTGCCTGGTCTAATCAGCGCTGAAGCAAAATACATTCCCGGAACAATTTCCTTTTTGTATCCATAAGGTGCTGGGGTATTTCCAATTACTTCAATTCCTTCCTTCGAACTTCTTTTGACTACCAACGGCGGACAATTTTCTTCCATTATTTTTTTCAGAAGAGAAAAGATTTTTGATTTTGTTTCTGCAGTAACTGGCATGTGAAGAGTTTTAAAAGTTGAAAGATAAAAATCGAATCAGTTTTTTTCTTTTTTCAATTAAGATGCTGCATGAAAATGTTATAGCCAGGGTATTCCCCTGAATGTTGCCGAAGATAATAGGCAATACCATTCCTTATTTTAATGCTCTCCGGGAAAAGTACCTCGTCAAGTTGTGTTTCACTAACAAAATTTCCTGACGAGAGATCGAATTTTTTAAGCGTGATGTATCCGTTTGATATGAAAGCCATGTAGACATCTTCATTCGATTCATCAACTACAATTTGCTTGTTCCAGTTTTTGTCTTTGGCATACGTAAGCGGTAGTACGCGAAAAATTTTTCCATCCTCATCATACACACTCAATCTTCCCCTTACATGGTTAAAGAGGTACAAGCTATCACGAATTTTTTTCAGCGGATCATAAATGGGGATGGTTCTGATCTCTTGATAAAACCAAAGATCATTCATGTAAGCTCGCGATAAATTCAAATCCGCTGAGGAGAAAATCTCAGCCATTTGAGCATTAGCGTATCCTGATAAGCCAAGCACTTTCTCAATTTCTTCTTCGGCTCCCTGCTCGCCGATTGAATCACGAACTTCAGCAAATAGTCGATCATCATCGGAATGGCGATTGGATTCAATGTAAAATTCAGATTGATTATGCGCACCGAGTTTTCGAACATAAAGTGCTTTCTCTGTTGCTGCTACACAGGGCAGAACCACAATGTCGAAATCAATCCGGTTAGAAGAGCCGGCGATGAGAAGCGTGTCGGATAAAATTGAAATCCTGTAATTGCTGTCAGCGCTTAGGACGTGTAACTGGTCAAGGCAATCATTAAAAAGACTTTCGGGTGTAAATGAAAGTGTGGTTTGGAGCAAAATGCTGTCATCGCCATTGACCAATCGTACGTCATACTTTTTCTTTTCGTAAGCGAGCAGCAGCAGATTTGATCCTGCGAACCCGAAATCAATAATAGGAATCCACGGCTTATCATAAGCGCGAATTTGTTTGTTGGCGAAAACTTCGACAGGGGAAATTTCAACGGGCGATGTCGTCAATATAATTTCAATCGAAATGGAATTGGTGATAGCATGTTGCAATTCAGTTGCAGTGATGTCATATTCTTTGTCTTTAAAACCCACATGAGAAATACGCAATGTGGTTGATTCAATAGAAATACCCAGGGAGAAATTGCCTTGCTGGTCACTATAGGTTCCACGACCGCTCTTCACGTCAACAACAGTTGCGCTGCTGATGGGCTGATGTGTTTCATCAGTAACTTTTCCTTTAAGAATTATTGCTGACTGTCCATGAGCGATCGTAGTCCAAATGGATGGCATCAAAAAGATAAAAACAAACCGAAGCAGCATGCTGAACAAAATTAAGAATCACTTTTCACCCTGTGTCATGCTAAAATCATTTTTCGCCGGGACCCGAAATCATTTTAAGTTTTGATTTCAACACGGAATTAATTCACTTCGCCCTCATTAATAATTTCTCATGAAAAAAATACTTCTCCCTTCATTTTTAATTTTTCATTTTTCCCCGAAAAGAACCGGGATTTTGCTGTTTCTGATTTTTCAGTTGTGCTCAACACTTTTCATTCTCGCTCAAACTCGCAATGAAGATTCCACCTGGATCGCCAACCACTACACCAAGATCGAGCGCATGATTCCCATGCGCGATGGCATAAGACTTTTCACAGCAATTTACCTTCCGAACAATGACCCGGATGGATCGGGAGAGAAGCATCCGGTTTTGCTCATGCGCACGCCGTATTCGTGTGGGCCGTATGGCGAGAACAAATACACTGACCGTTATTCTTCACGAGGTGATAGTGTTTACTTCCATCGCAATTACATCCTTGTGTGGCAGGATGTAAGAGGAAGATACATGAGCGAGGGAACGTTTGAAGACGTCCGTCCTTTCATTCCAAACAAGAAAAAGAAAACCGATGTTGACGAAGCGAGCGATACGTATGATGCGATTGACTGGCTGGTGAAAAATGTGAAGAACAACAATGGTAACGTGGGTGTTTATGGAATTTCTTATCCCGGATTTTATGCCACCGAAGCAGCACTCTGCGGACATCCCGCGCTGAAAGCGGTGAGCCCGCAAGCACCCGTCACGGATTGGTTCATGGGCGATGATTTTCATCACAAGGGTGTTCCGTTCACCATGGATGCATTTGATTTCTACCGTGGCTTTGGCGTGCCCCGTCCAAAACCGTTAGAAGATTATCCTCCCATTCCGGAAGTGAAATATCCTGACAACTACAATTTCTTTTTGCAGAACGGAACGTATCACGAGCTGAAAGAAAAGTACATGGGTGACAGCATTAAGTTCTTGAATGATGTAGCAGTGCATCCTGACTATGATGATTGGTGGCAGTCGCGTAATGCGCGTGTTGGTTGTTACAATGTGAAGCCGGCGATTCTTGTGGTCGGAGGTTTGTTTGACGCTGAAGATTGTTATGGTGCATGGAATCTTTACAAAGCAATTAGATCGCAGTCACCGAATACTGTTTGCAAGATTGTTGAAGGTCCCTGGATTCATGGTGGATGGGCAAAAACAGCTGGCGACCGGCTGGGCAATATTTATTTTGGAGGGAAAACTTCCTGGTATTACCGCACGCAGTTTGAGTTGCCCTTCTTCGAATATTATTTGAGAGGGAAAGGAGGTGTGGATCAAATCAAGGAGGCTAACGTATTCATCACGGGCGAAGACAAGTGGTTCGTCTTTGATCAATGGCCACCTAAAAATGTGTTATCGTCCAACTTGTTCTTGCAGCAGAACGGAAATCTTTCGTTCACAAAACCGACTTACACCAATAGTTCTGATGAATACACCAGTGATCCTATGCATCCTGTCCCTTACACGGAAGATGTGGGAAGCGGACGCACGCGCGAGTACATGTGCGATGATCAGCGATTCGCTTCACGGCGTCCCGATGTGCTCACGTATGAAAGCGATGCGCTGAACGAAAACATAACGCTCACCGGCCCGGTGTTGGCAGATTTGTTTGTGAGCTTGTCAACTACCGATGCTGATTTTGTCGTGAAGCTGATTGATGTTTATCCTGATGATTTCAAATATCCTGATTCCGTGAAGATCATCTACCCGATAGGTGGATATCAAATGCTGGTGCGGGGTGAAATTATGAGGGGAAGATTCAGAAACAATTTCTCCGTTCCTGAAGCATTTATTCCTGAGCAAATCAGTGAAGTAAAATTTGAATTGCCCGATGTTGCGCACACATTTCTAAAAGGTCATCGCATCATGATTCAAATCCAGAGCAGTTGGTTCCCCCTTGCTGATCGTAATCCTCAGCAGTTCATTGATACGTATCATTGCGGTGAAAAAGATTTAGTGAAGTGTACAGTGAATGTTTTTCATGATTCAGTACATGCTTCCAGCATTATTTTGCCGGTGTTAAAACAATGATGTTTATTCTTGCCATAATAATTTCGATCTTCGGAAAAACAAAAATTAAAAATGAAACTGATCAGCATCTTTTTCTTCTCAATAGTTCTTCTCTCCAAAACGTCATTTGCGCAAACCCCATCGCTCGACGGTAAATCTTTCGTTGTCTTTGTATACCTGCAGAAACAACGGGATTCTATTGACACACTCACCTTTCAAAACAACACGATGATTTTTGCGACGGCAAAAAAATATGGCTTCATCCCTGAATCAATCAAGCCGAAAGAGAAAAGCGGAAACATTCATTTCGTCGCTACATTCAAAAGCAAAAAGAATGGGGACATGATTTGGGAAGGAACCGTGATGAATGATAGCATTGCCGGCACATGCATCTGGGATAAGATGCTGCAGAATCCTATCAATTATACGTTCACCGGAAAGGAAGTAAAAAATCCCTAATGCGCGTTTCACATTCCTTTGAGTTTTCAACTGATTGGAGCTATCAGAAAAAATGGTGTGCTTTGCAGTTGAAATAAGTGAAATGGGCTCTTCTTCTTTTCTGAAAGAAGCAATCAGCAATTTAAAAACAGTTGGCTCAGTGAGGCCAAGTTCGGCGGCTTTATCCCGTGCGATGGCAAGCCCTGTAAATGTGCGTGTTCAACAAACGATCATTGAGTTAGGTGCGGGTGAAGGAACAATCACCCACCATATTCTCAAAAGAATGCACCCCGCAAGCCGTCTTTTTGTATTCGAGATCAATGAAAATTTCCTTTCGCAGTTAAAAGAGATTAATGATTCAAAGATGACGGTAGTAAATGATTCTGCTGAAAATCTTCAGCGGCAATTGCAGCGGCTCGGCATCAATGAAGTGGATGTGATTGTGTCATCGCTGCCCCTGGTGATATTTGAAAAAGAATCAGCGGAACGCATCATCCATGCATGCTATGATTCATTAAAAAGAGGCGGTGTGTTTGTTCAGTTTCATTATTCCTACTTTAATAAAAAAATGTATGAGCGTGTATTCGATTGGATAAGGGTAAAATTCATACTCGGAAATCTTCCGCCTGCATTTGTATTTCGGTGCAAGAAGCTGAAGTGAAATATTATTTCAATTCCAGTCGCGCAATTTTTCCATCAGCACCCGCAAACCATGCAACTTTTCCTGAAGGAGAAAAACGAAAGGTAAAAAAGGTCTCAGTGAAATCTTTTCCTCCCGATTTATCGGGATCCTTCTTCAATTTCGTCCAGTGCATTCCGCCATCTACACTATAACAAATTCCGGGAATGCAGGCGGTGAGAAGGACAGCCCCGTTCGAATGGGGCTGGTACTGAACGCAGGAAACAAAGGGTGGCGCATCGTCTTCATCAATCGCCTTCCATGTTTTACCTGCATCATTGGTAACCGCCACAGTTAAAATCGGAGAAGATTTTTCCTCATAATCGCCACCGGCGATGATACCGGTATAATTGTCGTAAAAATCAAGGGAGAAAATTCCGGTGAATTCCTTTCCTTCAAGAATTGGCGCCTCAAAAGTTTTCCAATGCGCGCCTCCATCCTGCGAACCAAGTACTCTCGTGTGCAACCCGCCCGTGCCAAGCCACACACTTCTTCCTGATGCATCCACGCTTGTGTTGCTTGAAGCAAAACATGCTTCTCCCCCGAGCGCCTGTGGGATGGCGCTGCATGAAACAGGTAGCCACGACTCGCCGCTATCATGCGTAACAATGATCTGAAAGCATTGACGGATAGGGTCACTTACCGCAATTCCATTTACTTCATCGCTGAACTTTAATGCGTCGAAAAATATATCGTCATCATGATTCTCATAGACAATTTTCCAGGTTACGCCGATGTCATCCGATTTCCAGATGTAGGCGGGTGAGCCTATGTTCATCAGCAATTCGGTATGATCATTCAGGATAGCGATCGAGCGAAACTCAGGAATAAATGAATCTATTGAAAGCGTATCAATGGTCCAGGTCATTCCCGCATCGTCAGTAAAGCCATAGATGCCGTTTGAGCCTGCAAACCAAACGGCAGAATCATTCAGCACTTCAAGCGCACGGATGCTGGTGGCTACTTCCAAATCAAATTGTTTGAAAGATTTTACAGGGAGAGATTGAGCTGTAGCGTATTCATATAACAAGAGCAGGAAAAGCAGATTGAGAAGATGGGTGCGGTGTCTCATTCGCTAAGAAAGGTAACTTCTTTTTTGGTTTCTTTCATCCGCATCAAAAAAAATTACCCCATGTGGAACGTAAACCATTCATGGGATACTAACTTTGCCTTCTCATTTCTCTCTATGGAAATTGAAATCAAAGTTCCCTCCTTCGGTGAATCCATCAATGAAGTCACACTTTCAAAATGGCTGAAGAAAGATGGTGATCTTGTACAGCAGGATGAAATCATTTGTGAAATCGAAAGTGAAAAAGCTACTAATGAAATGCCGGCAGAAAAAGGAGGCAAACTAAAAATTGTAGCTGCGGAAGGTTCGGTTTTGAAAATCGGAGATATCATGTGCACGATTGACACAAGTGCGGAAGTTCCTTCAGAAGAAAGTAAAGCGCCTGCGAAAGAAGAAAAAGAGGAAACGAAAAAAGGAGATGCAGAAGTTGAGGATCAGAAAAAGCGAATGGAGAAAATAAAGCCACCGGAAAAAGAAGTTGCAGTGAAAAAGGAAAACGCAAAAGAAACTTACTCGAGGAATGTTCCTTCACCTGCAGCCGATAAATTAATACGTGAAACAGGAGCTGAGGTTGAAAACGGATCAGGCAAAGATGGAAGAATCACAAAAGCCGATGTGCTGAGTGCTCTAAAGAATAAAACTGCACTGAAAAAAGATTTCTCCCGTGAAGAACGCAGAGAAAAAATGAGCTCGCTTCGCAAAACGGTGAGCAAGCATCTGGTGGCTGCGAAGAATACTACAGCGATGCTCACCACCTTCAACGAAGTGGACATGAAATCTATAATGGACATTCGTACGAAGCACAAAGATTCATTCAAAGATAAGTTCGGAGTGAATCTCGGTTTCATGTCATTCTTTGCGAAGGCCTGCAGCTACGCATTGCAGGAATGGAAATCAGTGAATGCATTCATTGACGGTGATGAAATTATCTATCACGATTACTGTGACATCTCGATTGCGGTTTCTACTCCCAAAGGATTGGTTGTGCCTGTCATTAAAAATGCCGAATCACTTTCATTCGCAGAGATAGAAGCGAAGGTGGCCGATCTCGCTAAGCGCGGAAGAGACAATAAATTGTCGCTCGAAGAGATGAGCGGTGGAACTTTCACCATCACCAACGGGGGTGTTTTCGGATCACTGATGTCTACACCCATCATTAACGTTCCGCAATCGGCAATTCTTGGAATGCACAAAGTTGAAGACCGCCCTGTTGCAAAAGAGGGTGTGATTGTAATTCGCCCAATGATGTATGTGGCACTCAGCTATGATCACCGCATTATTGATGGAAGAGAATCGGTTTCATTTCTCGTGCGCGTGAAGGAATTGCTGGAGCATCCGGAGCAACTTTTAATAGGCAGCGATCCTATCAAAGAAATGCTTTCGCTCTGATGCCTAATCTCTACATTATTGCAGGTTGCAACGGTGCAGGAAAAACTACTGCATCATTTACTATTCTTCCGGAAATGCTGAATTGCTATGAGTTTGTGAATGCCGATGAAATTGCCCGCGGACTTTCCCCCTTTCAGCCGGAGAAGGTTGCATTCGCGGCAGGAAGATTAATGCTGGGAAGAATTCAGGAATTGATTTTGGCGAAAGAAGATTTTGCATTTGAAACAACGCTTTCAACAAAGAGCTACGTCTCATTAATTAAGTTCGCAAGAGAGTAGGGGTATCGGATTGTTCTGCTTTTCGTTTGGCTGAAGAATCCTGAGTTAGCAATTGAAAGAGTTTCTGTCAGAGTGAAGAAAGGAGGACATTTCATTCCCGAGGATGTTGTGAGAAGAAGATATCAGCGGGGACTAAAAAATTTGTTTGAGTTGTATCTGCCGGATGTTGATTCGGCATACATCGTTGACAATTCCATTCAGGAACCACAAATTATTGCCCAGGGGAAATGGCAATTTGACTGGCAGATTTTTAATTCGGATATTTGGAATCAAATTTTTTCCTATGGAAATGACCACTAAGGAGCGGCAAGAACTCGGGGGCAAAATAATGAAGGGCTTTCAGCTTGCAATTAAGCGCCTCATCGAGAAAACCAAAAAGGAAGATGGTCATCTTGTTATTTCAAGAAATGGCAAGATTGAGAAAGTTCCTGCTAAAGATCTCTGAGAAATTATTTCGCGAAGAAAAATCTATTCTATTACCAGGGGAATTCTCTCGTTAATAGTCTTCCGTGTCACTCCACTAAATATAATTTTATAGATAAATGTTTGCTTAGCACTGGGGGATAAGCGCTTTTTTGCATTCCCTCCAAAGGAATCTCCCGGATTAAAATCGGTGTCATCCTGATTTAAAAATCAATTTATCTGAACAAGCCCATTCAAATTCAACCCAATCAAAAATCCAGCATCGAGTTTTCCATGATTGCCGAATGAAGTGACAAAGTCAATCCGCAAAATTTTAAAGAGATGCTCAATGCCGGCATCTATTTCGATGTAACGAATATCATTGGTGAGCAAGAGATGAGCGCCACCAACTTCCTGGAGATTTAGTTTTTTTATGAGCGGAATTTTATTGAAGATAAATCCTCCGAAGTGATGCTCATAATGTCCTTCGAGCCAGCTCTCATTCGTGCTGTATACATAATAAGGCAACAACTGAAATCCATTTTGGTAGTGCGCACCGATGATCGTTTGATTTCCCTGGAAATGCTTGAAGTCAATGAAGCTCATTCGATGATGATTGATGAATGTTCCTGCTGCCACGTTGATACTTGATCTTCCCACCAAACCCAAATCAAAATCGTGACTGATGGTTCCTTCCATCATATCAAAATTCACATCACTGTTGAACGCTGAAATTCCTTTTCGATACTCGATGGTAAACGTTGGGAATTTTGAGCCACCGTAAAATCTTCCGTTGGGTCGTGTGATGTAATGCTGACCAATGGTGATATAGGCTTTTAAACCGAGTATGATCGCTTGTGTGCGCAGGAGTGTATCGGAATGTGCATTGCCGAAAAAATTGTTTGGCGAGTATTCATACTTACCGATCCAGTCAATCGAATAATCACTTGCATTTTGCAGCGGCACACGATCGGAGTAAGTTAATGATGAGGACAGCCTGAATCCGTTGAACCAAACCCGGCGATGCTCTACTGTTACAAATCTCTTTTCGTATAGTTTCATAAAATTCTCACGTGCGATAATTGAGTATGCCGCATTTACCTGATCACTGATCGGTTCCTCTTCATTGATCTGCGCCGGAAAAATTCCTGAAGCGAAATGCCATTCCTGTAAATGAATCTGATCATTGCTATATGTGAAAGAGGCTTTCGCACCTGCCCGCTCATTGGAAAAACCATATCGTAAATCAGCATTCAGTTCCCAGTCGCGTGATTGGTCAGGAAAATCTTTTCGCAACGTGTTTCGAAGTGTTAGATTGAATCCTTCCACGGTGTTATAGCTGATTCCCTCCAGAGGATTTCGCCATTCATAATCAAAGTGGTGAAAACTATTTTGATAATGATAACCAAGTATTAAATCCTGTGTGTGAAACTTATTTTCCTTGTGATCCACTGAATCAAGATACTTCCTGGAACTTTGAACTGTATGAATGCTGTCCTTGCGATGATAGTCTGTCTTCTCAGTAGTTGTAAGCGGAACAGGGCGATGGTCTTCCCAGTATGCTGAATCTTTTTTATTCGCATCGTTATTCACTTTCAATCTTTCAGCGTCAAAAAAGCTTTTGGAAAAACCCGGCGCAACATTGTAGTTGGAAAATATTCCGGCGAAGCGACCGGCACCCTTAAATCCCAGCAATGAGATGTTGAATTGAAGCAATTGGTTGAAAGGCATCCACACGGTGTCATTTACCCGTCCATACGTTTCAGTGAATCGAAGTGAATCAACAAAATCAAGATGTGCTTCTTTGGTCACCAGCAAGTTCAGCGAATGAATTCGCCACTGATCTTCCACGATGTAAATGGTGCCACTGAAAACGGGATCAGTACTGCGCCGGGGAATGACTTCGATTTTGTTGATGAGCAAGCCTTCATCAAAAAATGTCCCGAGCAGGTGATATTTATAAAAAGTAAAAGCACCTTCTGCAATCGGCGAAACCAGTCCGCGCGGAGTAATTCCCCCGAGCGGAATCAGGTTCTCATAAAAATCGGAACTGAATGCTGAAGCAGAGTTCCAACTGAACGCATTGTTGTTTCCGCTCACTTTTGATGAGTACACGATCTCTTTCACCTTATCCGGCTCCTGATAATTGTATTGCGATTCTGATTCGGAGAGATAAATAATTCCGAGAATCGAAGAATCAACATCCAGTTTCTTTGCATTGAAGCCAAGAATCCTCGTGGGAATATGATCAAGCGCCTGCACACCTTTGATGTACACATTGCACGAATAGGCGCGCACCTGGTCGAGATAAAATTTTCTTTTCTTCTGAGCATGGCGAATGATGTTGTATGCCGGATCTTCAGCATCAGCGGCAACAGTAACTTCTTTAAGCTCAAAACTCTCGGGCTTCAATGAAACATTCAGGATTATTACTTCATTGGCAACAGAAATTTTTTCGCTGATTTTTTTATAGCCTACATATTGAAACACAATCTCGTAATCGCCGCGGGGGGCATCAAATGAATAATACCCCTCGCCGTTTGAAGTGGCGCCTATAGAAGTAGTCTTTAAAAAAATGGTTGCGTAAGGAAGCGGCTGTTGCTTTTCATCCGTCACGCGACCTTTGATCACGGTGGCTTGCGAGAAAACGGGGAAGAAGAATATGCAGATCAGAAAATACTTCATAACTGTTCCGTGCAGGCGCAAGATAGATTTTTAGTGATGAATGAAATACTATTTGTCAGGTGTGAAACAATAACTTTGTCAAACAATTTTTCCAATGAATAAATACGATGTAACAGTGATAGGCAGTGGACCCGGTGGATACGTTGCCGCCATTCGCTGTGCCCAGTTTGGAATGAAAACAGCAATCATTGAACGCTACGCAACACTCGGTGGTACGTGCACGAATGTGGGGTGTATTCCTTCCAAAGCGCTGCTCGATTCAACGGAGCATTATCACAATGCAAAAAATCATTTCTCCGCTCATGGAATCAATCTTGAAAATCTTTCAGTTGACTTTTCAAAAATGCTTTCGAGAAAAGATGAAGTGGTGAAGACAAATACATCGGGTTTGAATTTCCTGATGAAGAAAAACAAGATTGATGTGCATCATGGTCATGGAAGTTTTATCTCTCCGATGAAAATTTCAGTGAAGAAAGAAGATGGAAACATGGAAGAAATAGAAACCGAAAAAGTGATCATCGCCACAGGAAGCAAACCTTCTTCTCTTCCAAATGTGAATATTGATAAGAAGCGAATCATCACGTCAACTGAAGCACTAGTGCTGAAAGAAATTCCAAAAGAAATGATCGTGATTGGCGGCGGGGTGATTGGTTGCGAGATGGCAAGTGTGTTTGCGCGGATAGGAACGAAAGTGAAAATCATCGAGTACTTCGATTCACTCATCGCAAACATGGATAAGGATTTAGGAAAGGAATTGCAGAAGACGTTGAAGAATCTCGGAATGGAATTTTTTCTTTCACACAAAGTCACAGGAGCAACAGCCGAAGAAAATTCGGTGACAGTTTCAGCAGAAAGCTCAGCGGGAGAAAAAGCAGAATTCAAATCGGAATATTGTTTGGTGGCAGTTGGAAGAAAACCATATACAGATAATCTTGGCCTCGAAAATATCGGCATCGTTCCCGACAAAGGAAGAATTCCTGTAAATGAAAACTTAGAAACTTCTGTAAGAGGAGTGTATGCCATCGGCGATGTGATTCGAGGCGTCATGCTCGCGCACAAAGCGGAAGATGAAGGGGTCCTTGTTGCAGAAATCATTGCCGGGCAAAAACCGCACATCAATTACAATCTCATTCCCAATGTTGTTTACACATGGCCGGAAGTAGCAAGTGTTGGAGCGACAGAAGAAGAGCTAAAGCAAAAAAACATTTCTTACAACAAAGGATCATTTCCGTTTCGTGCCAGCGGCCGTGCGCGTGCTGCCATGGAAACTGACGGCTTCATTAAAGTTTTAGCAGATAAAACCACAGATGAAATTCTCGGCGTGCACATGATTGGCGCGCGCATGGCGGATGTAATTGCGGAAGCAGTAGTGGCCATGGAATTTCGTGCAAGCGCAGAAGATGTTGCGCGTATATCACACGCGCACCCGACATTCACGGAAGCATTCAGAGAAGCATGCTTGATGGCAACGGGGAATCGGGCGATACACCTGTGACACCAGTGATGCTATCGCTCAAAGCGATAGTATCACTAATTTGAATAGCTCGACCGAAAACTATCACCAAAAGGTGATAACATCGTCGCGATAGTATCACTAATTTGAATAGGTCGACCGATACTATCACCAAAAAGTGATAACATCGTCGTGATAGTATTACTAATTTGAATAGGTCGATCGATACTATCACCAAAAAGTGATAGCATCGTCGCAGCACTTTTCCTATCTTTATTTTCTTATGTCTGAAACGAGTCAAGACCAAAATTTTTTCCAGCTTACATCGGAGTTTGTTCAGCATACTTCACAACACATTTTCCTCACTGGAAAAGCAGGCACCGGCAAAACAACTTTTCTAAAACACATCAAAGAACACTGCAGTAAAAAGTTAGTGGTGGTTGCTCCCACTGGAGTTGCAGCAATTAATGCGGGAGGAGTTACAGCGCATTCTTTTTTTCAGTTGCCACTTGGCAGTTTCATTCCCGGATCATTTCGCGGACAATTTAATTTTGACAGCGCCATTACTGATCGCCATCACCTCATCCGCAATCTTCACCTGACCAACGAGAAGCGCGATCTCATGCGTAACCTTGAGCTCCTCATCATTGACGAAGTGAGCATGGTCCGCGCTGACATGCTTGATGCGATTGATACGGTGCTTCGTTATGTGAGAAGAAATCAGCGCGAGGCATTCGGTGGCGTGCAGCTATTATTCATCGGCGATTTATACCAGTTGCCCCCGGTAGTGAAAGAAAATGAATGGCAGTTGCTGCGTGAATATTATGTGAGCCCTTTCTTCTTCGGCGCCCTGGTTTACAAAGAAGCAGCGCCCCTCTGCATCGAGTTAAAAAAAGTCTATCGCCAAAGTGATGAAGATTTCATTCACCTGCTTAATCGCGTTCGCAACAATGAGGTAGAAGAGGATGATCTGCTGCGGCTGCAGCAGCTCTATAAACCCAATTTCCGTTCAGATCCGGATAATCACTTCATCACACTTACTACACACAACTACAAAGCCGATGAGATTAATGCACGTGAGCTGAAGCGACTGAGTGGAAAGGAATTTACCTGCGAAGCCACAGTGCAGCGTGAATTTCCTGATAGAAATTTTCCGGTGGAGAAATCCATGCGCTTGAAAGCCGGAGCGCAAATTATGTTCGTGAGAAATGATACGGAAGAAAAAAAATATTTCAACGGAAAGATCGGGGTGCTTCTTGAAATCAATCATGACGGTGAAGATGAATTCATCAGGGTAGAATTTCCGGAGACAAAAGAAAAGGTCAGCGTAAAAAAGGTGACGTGGCAGAACATCCGGTACAAATTCAATGAATCCGCGAACAGCATTGAAGAAGAAGAACTCGGTTCATTCACGCAGTATCCCATTCGGTTGGCGTGGGCTGTCACCATTCACAAAAGCCAGGGGCTCACATTTCAGCGTGCTGTAATTGATGCGGGAAAAGCTTTCGCCGCCGGACAAGTGTATGTTGCGCTAAGCAGGTGCGTTTCCCTTGATGGAATTGTTCTGCTATCGCAAATTCCGCGCAACGTGATCATGACGGATGAGGCCATCGTGGAATTCATGAATCACCAGGAAAGCATTGATGCGTTGCTTCCGATCCTTGAAAGAGAAAAAGAAGTTTATGCCGTGAAGAAAACACTGGCATTGTTCAACATGCAACTGCTGCCCGAAAAGATGCAGGAATTCATGGTGTACATGGGCGAGCGTAAAATTGAAGGAAAAGAAAAAATTTTCGCCGGGTTTCACACTATCAATGATTCGTTGATAAAGATGAAAGAGGTGGCGGAAAAATTTCAGGAACAAGTGAAGAAGATCACGGCACAGGGATTAACGGGCGCCGCACAAGGGCAACTGAATGATCGCATCGCAAAAGCAAAAGCATATTTTGAAAAAGAGCTGGATGAAAAAGTAAATGATGAACTAACCAGGCTGAATAAAGAATTACAGCAGCAAAACAAAGTGAAAAAGTTGCTGAAGGAAATGAAAACATTCATGAATTTCTTCGAGGGCTTCACGGATAATTATCGTCTTGAGCCGAAAAAAAAGAAAGAAGAATTCAAACCGACAGCTTCTTCACCGGAACAAGCCAGGGAGATCTCTGTCCGCAAGAGTTCCGTGGGAGAGGCAGATTCTCAGAATTTGCTTTACACCTTAAAGCAAATCAGGAAACAATTTGCAGTCGAAGAAAATATTCCGCCATTTCAAATCTGTCACGATTCAACGCTGAAGGAAATAACTGCCTTCCTTCCGCAGAATATGAATGACATGGCACTGATCAAAGGAATGGGCGATCATCGCTTGAAGAATTACGGAGAACAGTTTCTCACGGCAGTTCAATCTTTTTGCACAACAAATAGCTTGTCTGGTCAAATGCATTTAAAGGAAGAGGAAGTCAGGCAAGCGAAGAAGAAAATTAAACCGGAAGGCAATGTGGACACACAGACACAAAGTTTGCACCTTTTTGAATCTGGAAAAACAGTTTCGGAAATTGCTGCTTTCAGAAATCTTGCAGTTAATACCATCGAAGGACACCTTGCCTATTTCATCAGGAAAGGAAATCTTGATGTCTTCCGGCTTCTCCCGAATGAAAAATTTGAGCTCATAAAAAATGTCTTGCAAAAAAATTCCACACCCGGATTGTCTCCTGTAAAAAATATGTTAGGAGATGCAGTGAGTTACGGAGAAATACGGTTTGTGATTGCCGCTCTCGATCGCGGGCGTGAACAGCATGATCTTTCTTAGAATAGGTTGATTTCACGTTCTCTTTATCTTTAAAAAAATCTTATGCAATGAACCAGCAGGATGACTTTCGTAACGCCGCCGTTCTCACCTCTGAAGAAGGTGATGAAATCGCCGCCATTTATGTTTCTCCTAAAATTGAAACTATTGGAACTTATAAGCTCATTGTGCTCAAAAGAAAAAGCGGCAAGTATGAGTGGGCAAATTTTGTAGAGCGCGACAATGGTATGCGGAACAGTGTTTACCGCGGTGAGTTCGATAAGCCGGAGCAAATTGAAATACTCGTTAGTTCCATCAATAAAGCACTAAACACCGCGTATGGACCAGATGCTAAACTCTGCTTGGCAAAAGCGGTAATGAAAACAATGGACGGAAAAGAAATTGATTTGAATTCGCTGAACAGTTAGACACATTGCGGTGTCATTTTGCTTTCAAAAAAAAAATCTCAAATGAAATCATTACGCCTGCTTTTTTTCTCACTTCTCACCTTTCACTTCTCACTTGCCCAGGAATTTTTTTCCGACCCGCTGGCCCACACCTTCTCCATCGTCGCGCGCGATTCCATAACCGGAGAGATGGGAGTTGCCGTTCAGTCCCATTGGTTTTCGGTTGGTTCTGTAGTGAGCTGGGCGGAAGCCGGAGTAGGGGCTATTGCCACTCAGTCATTCGTAAATCCTGCTCTGGGCCAGGAAGGATTGGAGTTGTTGAAGAAAGGACTTCCCGCACAAAAAGTTCTTGATAGTTTGATTGGCAAAGATGAAGGGAGGGATGTGCGTCAGCTCGCCATTGTTGATGCGCAGGGGAGAACCGCCGCCTGGACGGGCAGCAAGTGCATCCCCGAAGCAGGTAACATCACCGAAGAAAATTTTTCAGTCCAGGCAAATCTGATGCTGAACAGTCAGGTATGGCCTGCCATGGCAAAGGCCTTCAAAGAAACCAACGGGCGATTAGCAGAGAGAATGATCGCTGCCCTCGAAGCAGGACAAGCCGCAGGCGGTGACATTCGTGGTAAACAAAGTGCAGCCATTTTGGTGGTGAAAGCAACTGCAACCGGAAAGCTTTGGGAAGACCGCGAGATTGATTTGCGTGTTGAAGACAATCCTGAACCCATCCAGGAATTGAAGCGGCTGCTGCAGGTATTTCGCGCATACGAATACATGAATGCCGGTGATCTGGCAACGGAAAAGAAGGACATGCAAACTGCCATGAGAGATTACCGGAAAGCAGAGTTACTTTTTCCCGGTAATCCTGAAATGAAATTCTGGCATGCCGTTACCATGGTGAACAATGGAATGATTAGGGAAGCATTACCACTCTTTAAAGAAGTTTTTGCTGCTGATGAAAACTGGGCCATCCTTATTCCGCGTCTGCGAAAAGTAGGACAACTAAATTGTGATGATGAAATCGAGGCATTCATTCTGAGTCAGAAAACAAGATGAGTTTTATGGTGCCTGAAGATTGAAGTTACTTTTGGGGCAGCACTATTTTAAAATCCCTCTTGCCGCTTACAGGAAACAAGGCAGCCACCCGAGAGCTTTACATCAAACTTGGGGGGTGAGGCGATTTACTCAATGCTAATAAAAAATTGTTTTAGGAATTCATTCACTGACTATTTCCCGATTTCTTGTTCAACAGCACTTAATTTCTTTTTCCGCAAAACAGGAATTTAATTCGAAGTCGTATTTTTAGAGGGCAAATTCAAAATTATGTCGCACGAAAAATTGCAAGAAATTCTTCAGTTACCTTACGATGAAAAAATAGAAATCTATGAAGCACTTGTTAATGATTTGCACAAGGAGAATGGCTTAGAAGAGGAATTAAATGAATCTCAAAAACAAGAATTGGATCGCCGCCTTAAAAAAATTGAAGACGGAGAAGCAAAATTTTTTTCCTGGGATGAAGTTGAACGTCGCCTCCGCAATCGGAAATGAAAAGCTTCATCTATCGTCTTGAAGACGATGCCATAAACGATTTTGTGGAGTCTTTTGATTTCTATGAAGACAGGCAAATGGGACTGGGAGTTAGATTTAAAGATGAAGTAAAAGAAAATCTTGAAATCATTCAAAGGCATCCGCTCTCCTTTTCAATCTTGTTCAGGAACGCGAGAAAAAAATCACTCGATAAATTTCCTTTTCAAATAATCTATACTGTAGATGAAGATAAATATGAAATTGCGGTGATTGCTATCTGGCATTCAAGGCGCAACCCGGATCTGCTTAAGTCGAGAATCTGAAACTGAAATTTTCACATTGCCGCACAGGTTTGACAACTCCTCTAACTCGCGTTCGTTTGCAGTAAGGCATCTGGGATAGCGAACGAGTGCGCATTAGTCACCCACTCTAAAAATATCACCCAGAATCTTCTTCATAGCTTCTCCTGCAAAATATTTCCATTACGTTCGCACACCGGAAAAACAGATGAGCAGAAAAGAATACCTGCTTGTGATCACAATGGCTCTGGCGCAGTTCGCCAATATCATGGACTTCATGATCATGATGCCATTGGGGCCGCAGTTCATGCAAATCTTTAGCATTACTCCCCGGCAATTCGGCTTGCTGGTTTCATCCTATTCCATTACTGCAGGACTCACCGGTTTTGTTTGTTCCTTTTTTCTTGATCGCTGGGACAGAAAAAGATCATTGGTTGCCACCTTTGCCGGGTTTGTGATCGGAACATTCTGCTGCGCCATATCATCAGGCTATCGTGTTCTTCTTCTCGCCAGAATCATCACCGGAATTTTTGGCGGTATTCTCGGTGCACAGATACTTGCTATTGTGGGTGATGTATTTCCTTATGAGCGGCGGGCTTATGCCATGGGAGTAGTAACCGCGTCTTTTTCTCTTGCTTCTGTATTGGGTGTTCCTGTCGGCTTATATCTCGCGGCAGAGTTTTCGTGGCACATGCCATTCTTTTCAATTGCCGCTTTTGGTATCGTTGTTTTCGTTTTGCTTATCAGGTTTGTTCCACCTATTAAGGCGCATCTTGAACAACAGGCCGGTCGCCACCCGCTTGCATTGCTTCGCGGGATAGGAAACAACCGCAATCAGCAATTCGCCCTGTTGTTTATGTTCCTGCTTATACTGGGACAGTTTACCATCATTCCTTTCATTGCCGCATATATGGAATTCAATGTCGGCTTCACAGATCATCAGTTGAGCTTTATTTATCTGTTTGGTGGCGCTGCTACGTTCATTTCCTCGCCACTCATTGGCAAACTTGCAGATAGAATCGGGAAACCCAAAGTGTTTTTGATTGCCGCAGTGCTTAGCATCATTCCGCTTTTTCTTATTACCAATCTTCCTCGTGTTCCGCTGGCGTTTGCACTCACCATTACTTCATTTTTCTTCATCCTGATTATGGGAAGAATGACTCCGGCAATGACTATGATTACCGGCACCGTTTCTCCTGATCGCCGTGGTAGTTACATGAGCATTGTAACTTGTGTGCAGATGCTTACGGCAGGAGTAGCCGCTTATGTTTCCGGACTCATGGTTGAGCAACTTCCTTCAAAGGAACTCATTCACTATAACTACGCCGGTTATCTCGCCATTGGATCAACTGTTCTTGCCATACTCGCGTCGCGTAAACTGGTGGTGGCTGAAGGTAATCTGTCTGCAGAACCTGTTGATGTTACAACGCATGAGGTGGGTGCTTAGAAAACCCCATTGACTACAAACCTTTTCCTGACAAAATTAATTTTGCGATTGTCTTATCAAATCTCTCTTGCAAGTTGCAGCACTTCCTGCGCGCATCCCCATGCCAATGTAAATCCGCTCCCGCCATGTCCGTAGTTGTGAATTATTTTTCCCCTGAGCAAATCGGGGCCGGCTTCCCATTCTAACCGAACTTCATAACGATAAGGTCGCAGTGCGGCCCATTGCGTGATTCGTTTTGCATCCGTCAACTCAGGAAAAAATTTTGAAGCGCGATCAAGAATGCCGGTGAGCGTTGCCTCATCTGTTGTTTCCGAAAAAACATTTTCTTCCCGGGTGCCGCCAACAATGCAACCATCTTTTCGCTGGACGATGTACGTTGGCTCGCGTTCATCGAGGATGATTGGAATGTTGAGATGAACATCCATCATGACCACTTGTCCTTTCACCGGAATCATTGCATTATCATTCACCAACGTTCGCGCTCCCATTCCTGAACAGTTGATCAGGGTGGTATTTTCTTCCATCAATTCATCAAGTGATTTTACTTCGTGCTGAAAAATTTTTCCGCGCTCTTTTCTGAATTCATTCATTAAGTATGGAAGAAAAATTTGTGTTTCGATCAGCGGCACTTCCACTTCAAATCCTTCATCATATCCTGCCGGTAATTTTTCTTTTTCCAAAATACGAAGGCGCCCTTCAGGAATTGCGGCCTCCCAATCTTCTGCCTCTGCAAAATCTTTTTTTCGGAAGCGATGAAGCTTCGTCATCGAAACTCCTGATTCAGCAACCTGCGAAAGTTTTTCATACTCGAGATAACTTTCCATTGCCCAGCGTGCAACCCGGTCTCCGTTTGCATAATAAGGTGACCAGAAGGCAGCCGCTTTGTTTGATGTTGTATGAGGTGGAAGATTTTTTGAGATGATCTTAACATCAAACCCTGCTCTTGCAAGCAGCAAGCCTGAAGACAAACCTGAAATGCCGCAACCGACAACGATAATGTTTTTCATGTTGGTAGAAAGGATGGTGATTTAAAAGACAGATGAATCTCCGCTGTAAATGACACCCTTACTCCCCATCGGTCATTCAGGAGGACCCTTCTTCCTGCTTTGGCAGATCTCTGCATGAATTGTAAGAAGTTTCCTCCTGAATGACTTAGGAAAATGTAAAAGGAAAAATGTTATTACCAAAGAACTCAATTGTGAGTTGAACTCTGTAAAAAAATAATTTGCATTCAGCGTGACACCAAGTTTGACTTTCGAGACACCCGCCTGAATGTAAACGTACCAAACTAAATTTATCGCGGTGAAAGACATCTGCAGAATTAATCTTTGGAGTGGTCCGCGTAATATTTCCACGGCAATGATGTATTCATTTGCTCAACGAAGTGATACGGAGGTAGTGGACGAACCGTTGTATGCACATTACCTGCGCGTGAGCGGTGCACAACATCCCGGCAGAGATGAAGTGCTGGCATCACAGGAGAAGGATGGCAGCAAGGTGATCCGGAAAATGTTGTCTGATGATTGGACGAAACCCGTTGTCTTCTTTAAGCAAATGACGCATCACTTAATTGATCTTCCACTTGATTTTCTTTCCCGGACAAAAAATATTCTGCTTATCCGCGATCCGAAAGAAGTTTTGATTTCATACTCCAGAGTGATTGCACAACCTTCATTGGAAGATATTGGAATCAGACAGAGCTATGAACTTTGGAATTTTCTTGAAATGAAAAACTTTCACCACGTGGTTTTGGATTCGAATGAAGTGTTGCGGAATCCGAAGAAAGTTTTGACTGAAACTTGCAGGCATGTTAGAATTGAGTTCGAAAAATCCATGCTTCACTGGACAGCCGGTGCCCGGCCGGAAGACGGAGTGTGGGCGAAATACTGGTACAAGAATGTGCATCGGTCAACGGGTTTTGCTCCGTTCAAAAAAGAAGAAAAGAATCTTCCCGAAAGATTGATGAAGGTTTATGAGGAGGGCAAACCGTTTTATGATTTTCTGTATGAACAGCGGTTAAAAAAATAGCCGCGCCAAACCCCCGTCCCGATTAAATCGGGACGGGGGTTAGCTTTGCACTATGCAACAACAATTCAATTCGGAAAACGAAAACATTCTCATCTCGATCAACGGCAAACTATATCCGCGGAAGGAAGCGAAGGTTTCTGTGTTCGATTCATCAGTACAGGGCGGGGATAGCGTGTGGGAGGGATTGAGAGTTTATAACGGAAAAATTTTCTGCTTGAATGAACATCTCACGCGATTGCATGAAAGCGCACATGCTATGATGTTTGAAAAAATTCCATCAAAGGAAGAAATCGGGAATAGCATTTTCGAAACACTCAAGGCAAACAATATGCGTGATGGGGTGCACATACGCCTTACACTCACGCGTGACGAAAAAATTACCAGCGGCATGGATCCGCGATTGAATCAAACGGGATGCACCTTGATTGTGCTGGCGGAATGGAAGAAACCTGTTTACGGGACAGGTGGCATTTCGCTCATCACTTCATCTGTAAGAAGAAATTCTCCCATGAACATTGATTCGAAGGTTCACCACAACAACTTAATCAATAACATTCTGGCCAAAATAGAAGCGAACATCGCCGGAGCCGATGCGGCATTAATGCTCGACAATTATGGTTTCGTTTCTGAAACAAATGACTGCAACATCTTTATGATTAAAAATGGAATGCTCTTCACTCCAAATGCCGATGCTTGTCTTCCCGGAATTACCAGAAGAAAAGTGATTGAGATTGCCTCTTCAATGAATATCCCGATCCACTTGAAAAATCTTTCACTCACAGAATTTTATAATGCTGACGAAGTGTTCACTACAGGAACGATGGGCGAACTCACCACGGTAAATATGATTGATGGAAGAAAAATTGAGAACAAATCTTCAACGAGTGTTCTTGCAAAAATTCAGACTGAGTTCAGAAGAAAAACAGAAACCGAAGGTGAAGCGTTGCCTTTCTGAGTGCCCCTGTTTAGCACCAATGCTCGTCCATCCATCGTAATTTCACCTTCATCGGAATCTTTTGATGTATGATTGTGTCAGCAGTTTCTTTGCGTGAGAATTTTTGTACAATGAAAAAAGTTGCTGCGCTGCTTTTACTTCTTGCCATTCTCATTCACGCTTCAGCACAAAACGTTTCTCAAACCATCAAAGGCAGAGTCACAGACAAGCAATCTCAATCACCACTCATTGGAGCAACCGTAAAATTGATCAATACCTCTATTGGCGCGGTCACCGATGACGATGGTTATTTTAAAATTGAAAATGTTTCTGTTGGTCGCGTGACGATTGAAGTTTCTTATCTCGGTTACAAACCTGCTACGCTGAACAATGTTTATCTCTCTTCCGGAAAAGAATTGGTGCTGGAGATCGAGTTGGAAGAAAATGTGATTGAGGCGCAGGAAGTAATTGTGAATGCTTCGAAAGATAAGATCACTACGAACAATGAGATGGCTACTGTAAGTACACGAACTTTTTCCATTGAAGAATCACAGCGCTATGCAGGCGCGCGTAATGATGTAGCGCGCATGGCTTCCAACTTTGCAGGTGTACAGAGCAACAATGATGCGCTGAATGACATTGTTATTCGCGGCAACTCCCCGGTGGAATTATTGTGGCGGCTTGAAGGTGTTGACATTCCCAATCCCAATCACTTCGGTGACTTCGGCTCTACCGGCGGTCCCGTGAGCATGCTCAACAACAACGTACTTGCAAACTCTGATTTTTTTTCCGGGGCCTTTCCTGCTGATTACGGAAATGCTGTGAGCGGTGTGTTTGATTTGAAGATGCGTAATGGCAATGATGAGCATTATGAATTTCTCGGGCAGTTTGGTTTCAATGGCTTTGAGCTGGGTGCTGAAGGACCCTTCTCTCCGATCCGTAAGAATTCCCCCGAAAAGGAGTCCTCACGGACGAAAAAAAATCATTCTTCATTCCTGATTAACTATCGCTACTCAACGCTTGGGATATTCACAGCGCTCGGAATAAATTTTGGAACAGGAACAGCGATACCCTATTACCAGGACCTGAATTTCAAACTTAATTTTCCCGGTGATAAATTAGGTCGCATCACCGTGTTCGGCCTGGCAGGTAAAAGCCATATTGATTTTCTCGCTGAAGACGCTGAAGACAGTGAAAATTTTTATACCAATTCACTCACCAATCTGCGTGACCGCAATGGCATCGGCGTGATCGGTGCATCACACACGTTCCTGTTCAGCAGCAACACTTACGGAAAATTTACTGTCGCCTTTACACACCAGCAGAAACAGGATGATGTTGATTCGGTTGAAGCGGTAACATACATTCCACATGATGTATATAATGCCAACTTCAACAATAACCGGATTTTTCTCTCCTACTTCATCAACAAGAAATTCAGCACGAAGAATACCATTCGCGCCGGCATTTATTCTTCGCGGTTGCATTTCAATATTGCCGATAGTTTTTATCGTGCTTCGGAAAATAAGTTCGTCACCCTTTCCAATTATAATGGAAATACCATGCTGTGGCAACCCTACCTGAGCTGGCAATTTCGACCGAGTGATAAGCTCAAATTCACCACCGGTGTTCATGCTTTATTTCTTGGCTTAAACAAGACATATTCCATAGAGCCGCGGTTCGGAGTGAAGTGGCAATTCAATCCCAAGCAGTCCTTAAGCTTCGGATACGGCCTCAATGGCATCATGCAGCCGGTGTACGCTTACTTTAAAACTACTGAGCTTGATGATCATTCCGTGATTGAGACGAATAACGATCTCGGTTTTACCAAAAGTCACCAGGTTGTTCTGGGCTATGATGTTGTATTTTCTTCCACGCTCAGATTGAAAATAGAAACATACTACCAGCATTTGTTCGGGGTGCCGGTGGAACGAAATGCAAGTGAGTTCTCAATGCTGAACAATGGTTCTTACAGCGGTGCAATTCCGGATTCGCTTTATAATGGTGGTAGTGGTCGCAACTATGGAGCTGAAGTGACCTTCGAAAAATTTCTCGATCATGGGTTTTATTTTCTTTTCACGACCTCGTTGTTTGAATCGAAATACAGAGGAAGTGATGACGTGCTTCGCAATACGGCGTTCAACTCGAACTTCATCTTTAATCTTTTGGCGGGAAAGGATTTTGAACTGAACCGCGGAAAGCAGGGGGCGAAGAATTTGAAGGTGCTTGCCTTTGACGGAAGAGTCACGTATGCCGGCGGAAGAAGATATACGCCGATTGATCTGCAGCAATCCATTTTGCACGGCGAAGCGGAATATGATCATACGCAGGTGTATGGCCTAAAATTCCCTCCTTACCTCAAGGCCGATGCCCGCATTTCATTTCGCTTAAACAGCAAAAAGATCACGCAGGAATGGTCATTCTATGTGGAGAATTTCACCAATCATCACAATGCACTCGAGCAGCGATTTGATTCGGTGTCAAAACAAGTGACTACGATTTACCAATTGGGATTTTTTCCGGTTGGGCAATACCGGATTGAGTTTTAGCCGCGCTAACTCCGCCGGAGTAAAAAAAACTCCGATGGAGTGGCCGGCGCGACGCCAGGTTTTTGGAAGTATAAAATATTTTTTCCCTTGAAATTTCTGCTGAAGGATCCTCTGTTGTTTAATCGTCGCAATGTAATCGCTGTATTCATTGTGAGCTGGCTGCCGGTGGTGTTCATCACGCTGCAACAACTTGCGCTTGGAGTAAGAGCAGATACCGGTGAGTGGTGCGCGGGTATTGGTTACGCGTATTTGTTTTCGTTGACGGCCACCGCCGTTTTGTTTTTCGGAAATACTTTTCTAATTCATCGTCTGCGTGAATGGCTGCCCTGGAGCCGGCAACCGGTGAATCGTCTGCTGGCGGAATTTTTCTTTTGTATTCCATTCTCTGCAGGAGCGATGATCATGGTTGCCTGGGCATTTAATTTATTGCTCTTTCACGAACCCATGAAACCTTTTGTGGTGAATATGCTGGTGATCGGAATTATCATGACGGTGATCGTGACATTGTTTGAAGAGGGGCGTTTTTTTTTCAGGGAATGGAAAGCAGAATTGATTCGCAGCGAACAACTGAAAAAGGAAATGGCAGAATCGCAGTATGAAGCATTGAAGAACCAGGTGAATCCCCATTTTCTTTTCAATTCTTTGAATTCACTTACAGCACTCGTGCACAAGAATCCTGATAAGGCCGTGGAGTTCATCCATGAGTTTTCAAAAATTTACCGATACGTTTTGGAGGTGAGTGGAAAAGTGGTGGTGGAGCTTTCAAAGGAATTGAATTTTCTGCAATCGTATCTCTTCCTGCAGAAAATCCGCTTCGGAGAGAATTTGAAAATTGAGATCAATGTTCCTTCAGAAAAATTGCACGAGTTTGTTCCACCGCTTTCATTGCAGTTGCTTGCAGAGAATGCGATTAAGCACAATGAAATTTCTTCTTTGAAGCCATTGAACATTTTTATTTCGACGGAAGAAAATTTTTTGGTAGTGAAAAATGATTTGCAATTGCGTGATGAGAAAATTGATTCGACCGGAATTGGTTTGAAGAATTTATTGAGCCGGTATGCATCCATTTCAGAATTAATTCCTTCCTTTTCTGCAAACGGAAAATACTTTGTTGCACGTATTCCATTGATTGAAGCATGACGAAAGCCGTAATTGTTGAAGATGAACCGTTGGCTGCTGAGCGCCTGGAACACCTCATTCACAAACTCGACAAAGAGATATTCATTGAAGCGAAACTTGATTCCATTGCTGCTGCAGTGAAATGGTTTTCACAA
This sequence comes from Chitinophagales bacterium, assembly GCA_035638255.1. Taxonomy (GTDB): domain Bacteria; phylum Bacteroidota; class Bacteroidia; order Chitinophagales; family UBA10324; genus DASRAJ01. Next base: position 2,353 of record DASRAJ010000136.1, on the reverse strand, counting down.
AACACACCTGATCTGGTGTTCATGGACATTCATCTCTCTGATGGATTGTGTTTTAAACTTTTCGAGCGAACTGAAATAAAATCACCGGTCATCTTTACCACTGCTTATGATCAATATGCCATCAAAGCCTTCAAAGTGAATTCGATTGATTATTTGCTCAAGCCGATCAATGAAAAAGAATTAAGTACGGCGATTGAGAAATTCAAATCAGCAAGACCGCAAAATTCTCCGGCTGATATTCAGCAACTGCTGAAATCATTTTTGCAGAAGCCGGAATATCAAAAACGATTTATGGTAAATGCCGGGCAAAAAATCAGAAGTGTGGATGTGAATGAAGTTGCATTCTTCTATGCTGAGGAAAAGATTGTGATTCTGCAAATCAAAGAAGGGCTTGTAAAATTTCCACTCGATTACACGCTGGATAAGCTGGAGGAAATCCTGGACCCGTCAATATTTTTCCGCATCAACCGTAAACTCATTGTGGGCATTGATGCAATCAAAAGCATGTATGTTTATTCAAAGGGAAGAATCATTCTTGAATTACAGCCAAAGCCTGATTTTGAAACAATAGTAAGTATTGATCGTGCGGCAGAGTTTAAGCGCTGGCTCAATAAATGAATTCATTCTTTTCTTTTTTCGAGAATGTGCTCTATCTCTGATGGTGTTAAATTCCTTCCAATAATTTTCCCTTCTTCATCAATAAGAATGCTGGAGGGAATAGAGCGAACATTAAACCGGATTGCGACATCAGAATTCCATCCGCGCAAATTACTGACATGACTTTTCCAAATCAAACCATCTTCGGCAATGGCTCGCCGCCACGCTTCGGGATTCACATCAAGTGAGACACTGTAGATCTCAAAACCGCTTGCGTCTTTGAACTTCATGTCGTGATAATGCTGATATAGTCTCACCAGGTGAGGAGCTTCATAGCGGCAGGGTCCGCACCAACTTGCCCAAAAATCTATGAGTACAATTTTTCCTTTCAAAGAGGAAATAGAAACCGGATTGCCATCAACGCCGGGATATGATAACTCAGTAACGCGATCGCCTTCCGGGGAGTCGGGAATTTTGTAGTAGTCGTAAAAGTAATATGCTATAAATGCGATGCAGGCAAGGACAATAGCGGATGTAATAAGATTTCGGAACTTCATGGTTATAAAGTCGGGCAATATGCCATATCATCTGAAATTAAGCGGTGGATTCATTTCTTCAATTGAAATTCCTTTAGCGCATTTTGAAGAAATAATTTAAAATCTTCCTTGTTGCAATAGCCAATTGGTGATCCAATTTGATTTCCGTCGGGGTTAATGACCACGTAATGTGGTTGTGCATTAAACTTGAATTTCAAGGACTCAATTTCAAAATTCTTATCACCAAGTGTCTTTATCATCTTATTGAGTGTTGAAGATTGTTTCCATTCATTTTCCGGAAGAAGTGTTTTGTCATCTACGTATAGAGAAACCAGTACAAAGTTGTTCATCATCAAATTGTGAATTATAGAATCTTGCCAAACAGTTTTTTCCATTTTCCTGCAATTAACACAACCCCAACCATTGAAATCAATGAATAGTGGTTTGTTCAATCTGTTTGCGCAGTTCAATGCCTGATCGTAATCATAGTATAGTGGTAACGTGGATGAAGAAAAGATTGAAGCGTATTTTGGAGTGTCGCATAAAAATGTCTGAAGTTCTGCTCGTTTTTTATTTTTCCCGATTTCTTCCCGCGTTTTCTTATTTGTTGTGTAAGCAAACATAACTTGCGGATAGGTCAACTCAGGCATTTGATTACTCATTGATAAAATCTGTTGATGAATCGGGGAAAGATCACTCGATGAGACGCCAAAATTCAATAAGACAATACTGTCGGCTGTCCAATTTTCAAGAATTACTTTTTTTCGCATCAAAGACAGAAATGCTTTTGCATTCTCTTTCATTACATGATATTCATTTGCTGAAGCCCATTTCCGGAGGGTGTCAATTATCTCTCCATAAGTGTGCCTGACGGAAATATCTTTCATTAAAAGACCAGATACTATAACTGGCAATGTTGGCTGCAGGACAAATACATCCACCGAATCAAAACCACACTGTGAAAGTGAATTGACAAACGACCTGAATGAAGCAGTGTCCGTTACATCGAATTGTTTTTTTCTAAGAGTTTCACAAGAAGGTTGAGAAAATGCTTTCGCGGCAAGGCATATCAAAATCATTGAAAGCAGAGTTCGCATTTTTGATTTTGGATTTAAACTCTCTTAATCTTTGCCCCCAACGCATTCAGCCGCTCATCAATATTCTGATAGCCGCGATCAATTTGATTGATGTTGTGAATGGTGCTTGTGCCTTCTGCGCTG
>DASRAJ010000135.1:0-98804 GCA_035638255.1 Chitinophagales bacterium | reverse complement strand
CTACTTTCTACGCAGATGCTGATGGTGACACTTATGGCAATGTGAATTCAACCACACTTGCCTGCAGCGCACCCACGGGTTATGTGAGTAACAGCACTGACTGTAATGATGCCAATGCTGCTATTCACCCCAATGCAACGGAAACTTGCAACGGCATTGATGATAATTGCAACGGACAAGTTGATGAAGGAGTGAAAACTACTTTCTACGCAGATGCTGATGGTGACACTTATGGCAATGTGAATTCAACTACGCTGGCCTGCAGTGCACCAACCGGTTACGTGAGTAACAGCACTGACTGTAATGATGCAAACGCAGCTATTCATCCCAATGCAACAGAAACTTGCAACGGCATTGATGATAACTGCAACGGACAAGTTGATGAAGGAGTGAAAACTACTTTCTACGCAGATGCTGATGGTGACACTTATGGCAATGTGAATTCAACTACACTGGCATGCAGTGCACCAACCGGTTACGTGAGCAACAGCACTGATTGTAATGATGCAAACGCAGCTATTCATCCTAATGCAACGGAAACCTGCAACGGCATTGATGATAACTGCAACGGAACAGTTGATGAAGGAGTAAAGACTACTTTCTATGCAGATGCTGATGGTGACACTTATGGCAACGTGAATTCAACCACCTTGGCTTGCAGCGCACCAACCGGTTATGTGAGTAACAGCACAGATTGCAATGATGCAAACGCTTCTATTCATCCCAATGCAACGGAAACCTGCAACGGCATTGATGATAACTGCAACGGAACAGTTGATGAAGGCGTGAAAACTACCTTCTATGCAGATGCTGATGGTGACACTTATGGCAATCTGAATTCAACTACACTTGCCTGCAGCGCACCAACAGGTTATGTGAGCAACAGTACTGATTGTAATGATGCGAATGCCTCTATTCATCCCGGTGCCAGTGAACAATGTAATAGTATAGATGATAACTGTAACGGACAGATTGATGATGGAGTCGTATTCAATAACTACTATGCCGATAATGATCACGATAGCTATGGTGCGACATTGCTTGGTTCCTTCTGTGTTGCTCCTGCAAATTCTTCTTTGGTGGCAGGTGATTGCAATGATGCGAATGCCGCTGTACATCCGAACGCAACGGAAACCTGCAACGGCATTGATGATAACTGTAACGGAACAGTTGACGAAGGCGTGAAGACTACTTTCTATGCTGATGCTGACGCTGACACTTACGGAAATGTGAATTCAACCACCCTGGCATGCAGCGCACCCACAGGTTATGTGAGCAACAGCACTGATTGTAATGATGCAAACGCTGCTATTCACCCGAATGCAACGGAAACCTGCAACGGCATTGATGATAACTGCAACGGACAAGTTGATGAAGGAGTGAAAACTACTTTCTACGCAGATGCTGATGGTGACACGTATGGCAATGTGAATTCAACTACACTGGCTTGCAGTGCACCGGCCGGCTACGTGAGCAATAGTACTGATTGCAACGATGGCAATGCTGCCGTGCATCCGAATGCAACGGAAACCTGTAATGGCATTGATGATAATTGCAACGGACAAGTTGATGAAGGAGTGAAAACTACTTTCTATGCAGATGCTGATGGTGACACTTATGGCAATGTGAGTTCGACCACCCTGGCATGCAGCGCACCTTCCGGATATGTGAGCAATAGCACAGATTGTAATGACGCAAACGCTGCTGTTCATCCCAATGCAACAGAAGTCTGCAATAGCATTGATGACAACTGCAATGGCACAACTGACGAGGGATGCGGGGGATCGTTCACTTACTACGCTGACACCGATAATGATCTCTATGGCAACCCCAATAGTAGTATTACATCGTCCAGTTCAACTCCACCCGCAGGGTATGTTGCAAACAATACTGATTGCAATGATGCAAATGCCGCCATTCATCCCGGAGTTGCCGATGTATGCAACAGCATTGATGATAACTGCAACGGCACGGTTGATGAGAATGCCATTACCGCTACGGTCACACCGGCCGGAAGTGTTTCATTCTGCAAAGGCGCAGCCTTTTCGCTAACTGCAAGCGGCGGAACAGGGCTTACTTATCAATGGTTAAAAGGTTCACAGAACATTGCAGGAGCCACCAATCAAACATACTCACCTACTAAGACAGCGTCCTATAAAGTGAAAGAAACTAATTCATTTAATTGTTCATCAACTTCTCCGGCAACCTCTGTTACTGTGCTCGCTCAGCCAACAGCTACAATCACGCCTCAAGGCAATCTTGATATTTGCGCTACAGGATCAGTAGTGTTGCAGGCAAACGCGGGTTCGGGATTCACATATCAATGGTTGAAGGGAACAACCACCATTGCCGGAGCAACCAATCAGAATTATACGGCCACAGTAAAAGCTACTTACAAAGTAATTGTTACTAACAGCAGTGGATGCAGTAAAACTTCGGCAGGTGCAAAGGTTACCAAGTCGTGTAAGGAAGATCTAGCCATAGATGTCAATTCGCCTGCTTCGTTTTTACTTTATCCCAATCCTTCTGACGGATCGTTCGTGGCAGACTTGCAATTGCAAAATAGTTTTTCCGGAAATGCAACGCTCAGCATCATGAATACCCTGGGGCAAATAATTTTGCAGAAGGAAGTTGCGGTGAGCGATGGTACGGTTATACAAACCATCCATCTTAGCAATGACGTTGCCGCAGGAATGTACATCGTGAATGTGGTGGCTGATGATAATGTATTCACAACTCAGTTAATGATCAACAGATAACTTAAACTGAAACTCATTTTGAAAAGCTCTTTCCGTTTATTCGGATGGAGCTTTTCTCTGCTCTATCCCGAATAATGCGATCCTGTTTTTTTTGCTTGTCTGTTTAAGCGATTTTGATGATGAAAGTATGAAACTCATCAGCGAAAATTGGTGCGCTTGTGAGTAAGATGAAGTCAAAAAAAGAATTTTTTCACTGAAGAGGGAACCATTAACTTCGCAAGTATTGACACAAGCAACGTATCAGAGAACTATATTGATTACTTGCAAAAATTAATTTTAACACTTTTTACAATAAACACAATCATGAAAAAATTTTACTCGCGGGTGTGCCTACTCGCCTTATTTGCGTGTGCATCTCTGAATGGATTTGCGCAAGTTTCTACCTACTCTTTTGCTTCTTCAAGCACAACATTTTCTTCTATTGTTGGAGGAGGAGGAACGGTGACGGTTGCCACTTCAGGCTTTGATCAAAGCTTCGGCACGTTTCCAATCGGATTCACTTTCACATTCAATGGGAATTCCTATACCACATTCGGGTTAAATATGAATGGCTTCATCTCTATGGGTTATGTTCCTGTTTCAACAGATCATGCCCTGAGCTCAGGACTCAACAACAATATAATTTCAGGATTCAACGGTAGCCTTTATGGTACTGATGCAGGGGCAAAAATTTCTTATCAAACCTCAGGAAGTGCTGGAAGCAGGGTGTTGACAGTTGAATGGACAAACTGGGGCTTCTTCAGTACGGGAGGGAATGAATTCAATTTTCAGATTAAACTTTTAGAAGGAACAAATAAAATTCAAGTTGTTTACGGAAGCTGCCCGGGCAATACAGCAGCGACGTTACAGGTTGGTGTGAGAGGACAAACAAACACCGACTACAACAACAGGACTACAACTACGAATTGGGCGGCAACAACAGCCGGTTCAACAAACAGCGCAAACTGCACTTACAGCTCCACGGTTAAGCCATCATCAGGGTTAAGGTTTGAATGGACACCGAGTGCCACTGCGAGAACATGTGGAACAGTCAGTGCTGTTCAACAAACGGGAACGGCAGCGCCGGGATCAACTGCCAATACAATACTTCGAATAGATATTCCTGTTACAGGAACTGTAGGTACCCTCACACTTTCATCAATTACCGTTGCTTCCCAAAACACGAGTGACAATGACATATCTACGAGCGGTGTAAAAATCTGGACGGGTACTCTTTCAGGACCTGCTACACAAGTGGGAAGCGGAGCAAGCTTCTCCGGAGGGAATGCTACCATTTCCTCCATCAATACCGGTTTGATCACGGGCACTAATTACATCTGGGTCACTTTTGATATTAAGACCACAGCAGTAGTGGGGCATGTTCTGGATGCAAAGATCAACGTTGGAGCGATTTCGATTTCCGCCTCCGGCGGTGCGGCTAACCCCGGAACTAAACCTTCAACCATTTTAAATCCGAGTGGAAGTAAAACTGTAAATTATTGTACACCCTTCAGCACAAATGGGGGTTGTGTAGGAGATAAAATCTCAGGATTTACCTTTGCAGGAATTAATTATAGCGGTAATTGCGTTGCAAGTCCCGGGTATCTTGATGTTGGCACTACGGGCAGTGCTACACAAGGACAACCCGTGAGCTTTACGCTCTCATGTCAAGACGAGAGTGACTACGGAGCTATCTGGATTGACTTCAACGACAATGCCTCCTTTGATGATGCAGGTGAACTGGTGTACAATGGTGGACCGGGCATCACCCAAACCGGAACCATTGTGATTCCCGTTTCTGCGCCTGCTGGAACACACCGTGTACGGATAAGAGATAATTACAATGCCGCTCCTCCATCCAGTTGCGGTAGTATCACTTTTGGTGAAACAAAAGATTTCCGCCTAACCGTGAATGCAGCAACTAATTGCTCAGGGACACCTGCCGCATCCAATACTCTTTCATCCATCAATCCCGTTTGCAATGGTGTTAGTTTTACACTGTCGCTCAGTGTTCAATACCTGAATCTTGGAATAACCTATCAATGGCAATCTTCGCCAACCGGAAGTACCTACACCAACATCTCCGGCGCAACAAACTATTCTTTGACCACCACGCAATCCGCTTCCAAGTATTATCGCTGTAAAATCACGTGTACTAATTCAGGTCAATTCGTTAACTCTACTGCATTGCTTGTGAGCCTGAATCCGTTCAATAATTGCTACTGTACTACATTGGGAGGTGACTGCTCAGACGATAGAATCACTTCCGTGGTATACGGGGGAATTAGTAATACCAGCTCCTGTTCGGCTAATGCCTATGGTGATTACTCAGGAATAACAGGAACAGCAAATCAGGGTGCCGCCCAATCCATTTCTGTAGGCTTAAGCAATGGGGGAACAGAATATGTGAGTGTTTGGATTGATTACAATCATAACTCTGTATTCGATGCGAGCGAGAGAACATTCATCGGTTCAGGGGTCAATCAATCAATCAGCAATTACATTCAGGTACCGCCGACAGCGATCACAGGAGTTACACGTATGCGGGTGCGATTGCAGTTTGCATTTGAGCCAACCACTCCCTGCGATTCTTTTGAGTTTGGAGAAACGGAAGACTACTCCGTGAACATTTCCACGTGCACTCTAACCACGTATTATGCTGATGGTGATGGCGACACCTACGGAAATCCGAATAGTTCGCTGGCGGCCTGCTCGCAACTGACGGGTTATGTAACAAACAATACTGATTGTAATGATGCGAATGCTGCCATTCATCCTGGTGTGACAGAAGTTTGCAGTAACGCCGTTGATGACAACTGCAATGGATCGGTGGATGAGGGATGCATAACATATACCTACTACGCCGACACTGACAATGATAGCTATGGTAATCCAAATAATTCTATTACTTCGTCAAGTCCAACGCCACCGGCAGGATATGTTACAAACAGTACTGATTGCAATGATACAAATACCGCAGTTCATCCCGGTGCGGCTGATGTATGCAACAGCATTGATGATAACTGTAACGGCACCACTGATGAGAATGCAATCACTGCAACCATTTCTCCAAGCGGTAGTGTTTCAGTTTGTAAGGGAACCACATTAACCCTCACAGCCAATAGCGGTTCAGGACTTACGTATCAATGGATAAAGGGTTCAACCAACGTTTCGGGAGCCACCAATCAAACATATTCACCGACTAAAACAGCTTCCTATAAAGTGAACGAAAGCAATTCATTTAATTGTTCCTCAACTTCGGCAGCAACTTCGGTTACCATATTAGCTCAGCCAACAGCTACCATTACGGCTCCAAATGGAACTGATCTCTGCCCGACAGGCTCCGTATTATTGCAGGCAAATACTGGCACAGGTTACACATACCAGTGGCTGAAGGGGGCTACTACCCTTAGTGGAGCGACCAGTCAAAATTATACCGCTACTACTAAGGCGACTTACAAAGTCATTGTGACTAACACCAATGGCTGCAGTAAAACTTCGGCGGGCAAAAAAGTTACTAAGTCCTGTAAGGACAATTTCGTAGTAAATGTCAATTCACCGGCTTCTCTTGCACTTTATCCCAATCCAACTGATGGTTCGTTCGAGATGCATTTGCAATTGCAGGATAATTTTTCTGGAAATGCAAGGATCAGCATTGTGAATACGCTCGGTCAAATAGTTTTGGAGCAAGAAATTCCGGTAAATGATGGAGACATCACCCAGGCATTTGACCTGGGTAAAGAAGTAGCTGAAGGAATGTATTTCGTGAAAGTAATGGCTGACAATCAAGTTTTCACCTCGCAATTGATGATCAACAGATAACTGAAAGCAATATTTTGGAAAAGCTCCTGTGAACAGCGGGAGCTTTTTCATTGAGTACAGTTCAGAACAGAGTTTAGGTTTAGGATCAGATTAGAGGCATGACCTGAATTCTTCACTTCTTCAACTACAGGAGATCTAATTGAATAGCTCACAAACTTTATTCAGTTGATCGATTGCCCACCAATCCTGTTGTCGCAGGTTAATGGTTTTGCCATTATCCTTTGCAACCTTTTCTTTTGCCTCTTCACTATAGTAATACCGAAAATGTAGTTCAAGCTGAAACGTATTTTCATCAAGTTCATTCAGGTAAAAGTTGGGGTGATTTATGATTGTGAATTTTCCCCTGTTAAAGTCGAATACGATGTATGGTAAATCAAAATAATTCTCCCCTGTCACGGTAACAAGGCATCAGCAACGCTATAGTGTTTGACTTTTCAAAATAGTAGCAGCTATGATTGAATTGGTATTCAAACTTAATTTTGTCTGATTGAAAAATCCTGATGGGGTTACTCTTCTCAATCCAAATCTGAACGGGGCTTACAAACTTCATCATCCCGTATTCGTCAATATCGGAAAAGTAAATTCCGTATTTCTCATTTTCTGTTTCAAAAAAATCATAATCCTCTCGGCCGGTAACATTCGGTTTGATATCCCACATGCTGTCCTTACAGTGTCTCATTGAAAATTACGGTCATCTTTTGTTTCGTCGGGCTTCCTTCCTAAAAACATCTTGCAGGATCAACCTTAGTCCATCAGAAGAGAAGGTGGTAAAAACCACAAGAGAGAATTTTATGTACCCGTAAATTGCCCGGAGGTTTCGGCGAGAAAAACTGCAGCTCAGTTTTCCCTTCCCAATCTCTTCAAAAACTTATAGTGAGAAGCAATTGCTGAGGCGAATGTAGGATTCGAATGATAAGGTACATGATATTCATCAGCAGTTTGTTTCACAATCTTGCTGATGGCGGGGTAATGAACACTGCATGTTTTCGGAAACAAGTGATGCTCTACCTGATAATTCAGTCCACCCATGTACCATGTGAGCAGTTTACTCTTCATGGCGAAATTGCTCGTGGTCTTCATTTGGAAAATAGCCCATGCCTGCTCATTCATTGCCTTAAGATCTTCAGCATGATCAGTGTTTTCCACTGTGTGCGCCATCTGAAATGTGATGCCCAATATGGTTCCGCATACAAAATGCAGCGTGAGAAAACCGATGAGCCACTGCCACCACGTAAAGATCAAAAGCGGAATTACAATCATGTAGGAATAGTAAATGATTTTGAAGACGAAAAGCAGTACCCATTCCTGCCATGGATGTTTTTTGTTTTTGTAAGGACCAATGTCCCGTTGGCTCATCTTTTTGTAATCTTTGACAAACACCCAAAAAATAGTAGCAAAAGCATAAGCAATAAAGGCAAGAAAATGCTGATAGCGATGAATCTTTTTTCGCTCTTCAAACGGGGACAATCGAATGAACGGAGCGAGTTCGAGATCCTCATCTACATCATGAACATTAGTGTAAGCGTGATGAACCACGTTATGCGTGATGGACCACACATATCGGTTGCCGCCGATAATGTTAAGGGTATAACCAAGAATGTAGTTGATGATTTTATTGGAAGAATACGCACCGTGAATGCTGTCATGCGCCACTGCCATTCCTAAGGCCGCAAAGGAAACTCCCATGATCGCACACAGGAACCATGAAATCGTCAGCGGGAGAATGTTGGCAATGATCAATCCGTAGGCACCAAATGCAATGGAGTAAATCACAAGCGATTTAGTGACCATGGTCGCATTGGCATTTTCATTCAGCTTGTGTTGCTGAAAGTACTGGGCGACTCGGTTTCTTAACTGGGAATGAAAATCGGTGGGAGACGTTTTCTGAAAGCTTACCTCTTGCATTAAATTGTTTTCGGAGTGCAAGATACGGAAAAATAGTCAAAGGAAGAACAGGACTTATGTTTTATTCACGTGCTCGTTTATCAATCGCGCAATTCAATACTTTTGAAACGAAGAATGATTTCGAAATTTCCTTCTATGAAAAATATGCTCTTGTTTATTTTATGTATTGGTTTCATTTCTGCTTCTGCTCAAACGGTTCCTTTCTCTCTTGACCTGCAGGAAGTGAATGCGCCCGGCCTTCCCGCTGTTCACTCTTACGCGAAGGCACAGGCAGGAGATAAGTGGTTGATTGTTGCAGGGAGAGTTGATGGACTGCACAGCTTGTTTCCCAATCAGGCATTCTCTTTCACGGAGCAGAACAATAACATTTTTGTAATTGATACTTCTACATGGAATGTGTGGCAGTCATCATTGTATTACGTACCATATCAAATTCGTCAATCGCTGTCCGCAACAAACACTGAATTTTATCAGCGGGGAAATTATCTATACGTCATTGGAGGGTTTGGTTTTGATTCACTGAATAGTGTGAAGAAAACTTTTTCTACGCTTACTGCTTTGGATGTGGATGGACTCATTAGCGAAATTGTTTCAGGTGGAAATGATCTTGCTCCGTACATGCGTCAAATCAGTGACACCATGTTTGCAGTTGCGGGTGGAAAAATCGAAAGTATCGGGAGTAAAGTTTATTTAGCCGGTGGGCAGGATTTTTCAGGATTGTACACAAAGCTGAATGCAGGATTGTACACTCAGCATTACATGAACAGCATTACCGGTTTTGATTTGAACGATGACGGCATCAATATCTCCGTGAATAATTTCGTGATGAATATTGACACAGTTAATTTTCACCGTCGTGATTTGAATTGTGCTCCATGGATTTCTTCATCTAATGAAGAAGGATTCGCAGTGTACGGTGGCGTATTTCAGTACGATCATGATACCCCTTATCAGAACCCTATTTATGTTACCCAAAACGGAATTACGGTTGATGCTTCTTTCGAACAAAAAACGAGTCAATATCAATGTCCGGTAATTCCGCTCTATGATTCCGCAGCGAATGACATGTACTCGGTCTTCATTGCAGGAATGAGTCTCTATTATTTCGATAGCGTAACACAAGCGCTGAAGGAAGATACGATGGTTCCATTCATCAAAGACATCAGCACATTAATTCATCATGCAAACGGCACAACGGATGAGGTAATTCTGCCGGTGCAATTTCCTCAACTCGGCGGAGCCAATGCAGAATTTTTTCAGAACACCTCCTTGCAACACTATGAAAATGGGGTAATGAAATTGCGCACATTCACTCAACCGGTATTACTTGGTTACATTTTTGGCGGCATGACCTCCATAGCCGGCAATGACGGCGTAACTTCTCCGAGCAATAAATGCTATCGTGTGATATTAGAGCCCGATTTTGGTTCGGGGATTTCTCCTGTTTCTTCGAAAAAAAATATTCGTTTTTATCCCAATCCTTCAGAAGATGCAACGCAACTCATCATTAATATTCCTTGTGCAGAATTGAAGGAAATAAAAATTATAGATGCTTTGAATCATGTAGTAGCAATGCTTCATTCGCAAATTTCATCCGGTTCAGAAACACGAATAAGAATTAATACCAAAAATTTTCCTGCAGGAATTTATTCTGTCATTGTGCAAACACAATTTCAATCATTCACTTCACGTCTCGCAATCGTAAGATGATTAGCTGCTTTAAACCGTCGAAGATAGGGCTTGCTATATCTCGAGATTTACTTCCCTTTAACAAACTTGCCAACCTCGCTCTCGCCCGTTTCCTCATTGATGATTTGAAGCAAGTAGATTCCATTGGGCAAAGTGGTGGTGGTGAGTTGTGCTGTGTTGTTTGTAATTGAAGTTGGCAAAACAGTTATTCTCCCTTCCACATCATACACAGCAATGGTTGCAACAGATGGTGATAATAAATTTATGGTGAGAAGATTTTGAACGGGATTGGGGGAAAGGGAAATAAAATTATGTTGAACAGATGTGACTCCCGACATATCACTTCTGATTTTTACAATCCAGTAATCATTGTCACCATGATTTCCTAACACATCATCATCATCTGACTCCGTATATCCTGCAATGATAAACCCACCATCTATTGCCTGTTGAATTGAAGTCGCGCCATCGAAGCTACTTCCGCTCAAACATTTTTCCCAAACTAAATTCCCTAAACTATCTAACTTGATAATCCAAAAATCCGTAGCTGGATGCCCACAGCTATCGTAGCCCGGATGCCAGCCTGAAATATTCCCATCATAGGAAGATGAATTCCCGGCAACAACAAATCCCCCATCTGTTGTCTGTTGAACAGAATACGCAAGATCATCGCCACTTCCGCCTAAAGATTTTTCCCAAAGTAAATTACCTAAACTATCTAATTTCATGATCCAGTAATCTGCCTGACCATGATTTTCCGTAAGGTTACCATCAGTGGAATTCGAAACTCCAGCAACAATATAGTCATCATCAGCAACCTCTTGAATCACAAACGGTGTATCGTAGCCACTTCCTCCAAAATATTTTTCCCAAAGAATATTTCCCACCCCATCTAATTTCACAATCCAATAATCCCAGCCGCCTTGATTTCCTGAAACGTCACCATCATTCGAAGTTGAATATCCGGCAACAATAAAACTTTCGTCGTCGGTTTGTTGAATGGAATAGGCCACATCATCTCCACTTCCTCCCAGACTTTTTTGCCAAAGTAAATTCCCATTAGCATCTAACTTCACAATCCAATAATCACCATAATAATAACCACCATGATTTCCTGAAACATCACCATCATCGGAAAATGAATTGCCTGCGACAATAAACCCTCCATCCGTGGTTTGTTGAACGGAATATGCGACATCATTGCCACTTCCCCCTAAGGATTTTTGCCAATCTAAATTACCGTCAATATCTAATTTCGTGATCCAAATATCGGTTGTGAGAATTCCGTAGTTATCATATCCTGAATGCCAACCGGAAACATCTCCATCATTAGAAAAGGATGATCCAACTATAATAAATCCTTCGTCACTTGTTTCTTGTATTGAATTTGCTGCATCGTTGCCGCTTCCTCCCAGGCATTTTTGCCATTCAAGATGATCGCTCTCATTTAATTTCACAACCCAGAAATCAAAGTCGCCATTATTTCCATTCACATCACCGTCGGTAGACAACGAATATCCAGCAACAACAAATCCTCCATCATTAGTTTGCTGAATTGAATTCGCTACATCAGTAGAATATCCTCCCAGGCATTTCTGCCACTCAATCTGCGGCGCAACTTGTGCATGAAGTGAATTACAAAAGATGGCCGTCAAAATAAAAAAAATGCAGAGCAGTTGTTTCATAAAACTATTCTACTAAGAGTGAAGTTAGCGCAAAAAAAATTGTACAGTAACCGAACTACATAATGAACAAATTTTTTTCTCTAAATAGATTCCTCCTTTGTGAATTACATAATTCGGAGAGAACATTAGCGCGAAATCGCGATATGAGAATCGCGAATCGGATTTTCACGCCTGAGCGGTCGGTCCCCCAAAATTCATCGGTGGCATATTGATAGGCTCTGTCTCTGTGATTTCGCCGTACATGGATTCAAACTTGCGAACATTTTCAGATAGTGCCCTCAAAAAACGTTTGGCATGCTGTGGAGTAAGTATGATTCGTGATTTCACTTTCGCTTTCGGAACGCCGGGCATTACCTTGATGAAGTCGAGCACAAATTCCTGGTTAGAGTGAGTGATGATAGCCAGGTTGGAGTAAATACCGTCTGCAGTTTCATCGGTCAATTCAATGTTGATCTGATTCTGCGGCGCTTGTTTTTCTTTCGGATCCATGTGATTTTTTTTCTTGCTGTAAAGATAGCGTAAAGTGAGCGATGAGCTATGAGCAATGAGATGTGAAACAGGAAGATGTAAATGACCTTGAAGGAAACATTGCAAAAAAAAGAGCCGCAGTAAATGGCGGCTCTGTTACTCATAGCTCATGATGCAGATCTCACAACTCATTCATCAAGATTCGGCAGAACACCAAGCATTTCTTTCTTCGACTGCACAAGCTTATCATATTCTTCTTTCGAACCCACTACAATGTTTTCATACTCGCGCATACCCGTGCCTGCAGGAATCAAGTGACCGACGATAACATTTTCTTTCAGGCCAAGAAGATCATCCGTCTTTGCATTGATAGAAGCGGAACTCAGCACCTTGGTCGTTTCCTGGAATGATGCGGCGGAAATCCAGCTCTGAGTTCCCAGCGATGCGCGCGTGATTCCCTGCAACATAGGACTTGCTGTTGCAGAATTCGCATCGCGGAACGTAACAACCTTTTTATCGTTGCGCTTGAGCAAGGAATTTTCTTCACGTATTTGCCTCAGTGACACAATCTGACCCACACGAAGATTTTGTGAATCGCCTGAATCAGTGACCACCTTCTTATCATAAATGTTTTCATTCTCTATGAGAAACTCAAACTTATCTACCGGCTCACCTTCCAAAAATTTTGTATCACCCGGATCTACGATGTGGATTTTGCGCATCATTTGCCGCACGATCACTTCAATGTGCTTGTCGTTGATCTTCACACCCTGTAAGCGATAGACTTCCTGAATTTCATTCACCATGTATTCCTGCACAGCATTAATTCCTTTGATCGCAAGAATATCATTCGGTGTGATTGCACCATCCGATAAGGGAAAACCGGCGCGAATGAAATCACCCTCAGCAATCAGGAACAATTTTGAAAGCGGAACAAGATACTTGCGCTCATCACCATCTTTTGAGGTCACGATGATTTCACGATTGCCACGCTTCACGGTTCCAAAACTTACGACACCGTCAATTTCAGAAACCACCGCAGGGTTAGAAGGATTGCGCGCTTCAAACAACTCCGTTACGCGGGGCAAACCTCCTGTGATATCGCCGCGAAGTTTCGCAAGAGTTCTCGGAATTTTCACGAGGATCATTCCGGCTTCTACATCTTCACCCTGCTCCACGTTGATGTGCGAACCAACCGGGAGATTATACAACTTCGCTTCTTTATTTTTTCCAACTACTCTTACTGAAGGAATTTTTGTTTTGTCGCGCGTCTCTACAATCACCTTTTCCTTGTGGCCGGTTTGCTCGTCCATCTCTTCGCGATACGTGATCCCCTCGATTACGTTGTCAAACTCTACTACGCCTTTGACGTCAGATAGAATAACAGCGTTGTAAGGATCCCATGTACACAGCGCCTGACCTTTCGAAACTTTCTCCCCGTCTTTTACTAAAAGAAATGACCCATAAGGAATGTGGTTCGCAATGAGCGTCCGGTCACCTTTAGGATCATCAATGCGAATTTCACCACCGCGACCAATCACCACAATGTTTTTATCTCCGGTCGCGCTTGAGAAGTGAGCTGTGCGCACGTCTTCGAAGCGCACCACACCATCGAACTTCGCTCTCAATTCTGATTCTGATGCGATACCTGATGCAGCACCACCCGTGTGGAATGTACGGAGTGTCAACTGCGTTCCCGGTTCACCGATTGATTGTGCTGCAATAATCCCAACGGCATCACCCGCTTCAGTCAAACGATTTGAAGTAAGATTTCTTCCATAACATTTTACGCAAACTCCCCGCTTCGCTTCACATGTGAGCACCGAGCGAATTTCAACCGTTTCGATGGCGGTTTCTTCAATGCGTGTGCCTACTTCTTCCGTGATTTCATCGCCTGCTTTAATGATCAGCTCACTCGTGAGCGGATCATAAACATCATACAAGCTCACTCTGCCGATGATGCGGTCATACAGCGGCTCTACCACTTCATCATTATCCTTGAGTGCAGAAATCGGTAAGCCGCGGAGTGTGCCGCAATCCACTTCGGAGATAACTACATCCTGAGCTACGTCAACGAGGCGGCGTGTTAAGTAACCGGCGTCAGCAGTTTTCAATGCCGTATCAGCAAGACCTTTGCGCGCACCGTGTGTCGAGATAAAATATTCCAACACGCTCAATCCTTCTTTCAGGTTTGCGAGAATCGGATTTTCAATCAGCTCACCTCCCGTGCTTCCACTCTTGCGCGGCTTCTGCATGAGACCCCGCAAGCCACCGAGTTGTCGAACTTGTTCTTTCGATCCACGGGCACCTGAGTGCAACATCATGAATACAGAGTTGAATCCCTGCTTATCTTCTTCAAGCATTTTATACAAGCTCTCTGCAATGCGATTATTAGCCCGTGTCCAGATGTCAATCACCTGGTTGTAGCGTTCGTTGTTGGTGATGAAACCCATGTTGTAATTGCTGATCACTTCATCTACTTCATCCTGCGCCTGCTTGAGCATTTCCGGTTTTGAATTCGGAATGAGAAGGTCTGTAAGATTGAATGACAGTCCGCCTTTGAATGCCATTGTGAATCCGAGATTCTTGATGTCGTCAAGAAACCTCGCTGTAGTAGGAACATCGGTAACCTTAATGATGTCGCCAATTACATCGCGAAGAATTTTTTTTGTGAGCAACTGATTCACAAAGCCCACCTCCTCGGGAACAACCTGGTTGAAGATCACCCTGCCAACGGTAGTTTCAACCAACTGTTCCTTCATTTCTTCATTCTCACGAACCTTCGCTCTTACTTTGATCCATGCGTGCAGATCGAGTCTTTTCTCATTGAAGGCGATGATCACTTCTTCTGACGAATAGAAAACTTTTCCCTCTCCCTGAACCGGAATTTGTTTTGTTCCTTTCTTTCCCTTTGTGATGTAATAAAGGCCGAGCACCATGTCCTGCGAAGGGAGCGTGATCGGTGTTCCGTTTTGCGGGTTAAGAATGTTATGTGAAGAAAGCATAAGCAATTGCGCTTCAAGAATTGCAGCGTTACTCAGTGGAACGTGCACTGCCATCTGATCGCCGTCAAAGTCAGCGTTGAATGCTGAGCACACGAGCGGATGCAATTGAATGGCTTTTCCTTCAATAAGTTTTGGCTGGAAGGCCTGAATAGAAAGTCTGTGAAGCGTTGGTGCGCGATTGAGCATCACCGGATGTCCTTTCAAAATGTTTTCGAGAATATCCCAGATCACCGGCTCTTTGCGATCAACTAATTTCTTCGCGCTCTTGACCGTCTTCACAATTCCTCTTTCAATAAGCTTGCGAATAATGAACGGCTTGAACAATTCTGCCGCCATATCTTTCGGCAAGCCACACTCGTGCAATTTCAATTCCGGCCCCACAACAATTACCGAACGACCGGAATAGTCAACGCGCTTACCAAGAAGATTTTGACGGAAGCGGCCTTGCTTTCCTTTTAATACATCACTCAGCGATTTCAATGCCCGACCGCCTTCTGCCTTCACTGCATTTGACTTTCTTGAGTTGTCGAAGAGGGAGTCAACCGCTTCCTGCAACATTCTTTTCTCATTGCGGAGAATTACTTCCGGTGCTTTTATTTCGAGGAGGCGCTTTAAACGATTGTTGCGAATGATCACCCGGCGATAGAGGTCATTCAAATCAGAAGAAGCAAAACGTCCGCCGTCCAGAGGAACGAGAGGACGCAATTCCGGCGGAACAACAGGAAGATATTGCACGATCATCCACTCCGGCTTGTTCACCTGTTTTTCATTCGCTTCGCGGAAAGCTTCAACTACGCTCAGGCGCTTCAGCGCTTCTTGCTTGCGTTGCTGTGAAGTTTCATTCGCAGCCTGATCACGCAATTGATAAGAGAGTTCATTCAGATTGATACGACCGAGCAAATCGCGCAATGCATCAGCTCCCATCTTTGCAACAAATTTTTTGGGATCCGTGTCCTCCAGATGCTGATTGTCCTTCGGAAGATTCTCGAGAATTTCGAGATACTCTTCTTCCGTAAGCTGATCGAGATACAACTTGTCTTCACGTACTCCCGGTTGAATTACAACATAACGTTCGTAGTAAACGATAGACTCTAATTTCTTAGAAGAAATTCCGAGCAGGTAACCAATCTTATTCGGCAGTGATTTGAAGTACCAGATGTGTACCACAGGAACCACGAGCTTGATGTGACCCATGCGTTCACGACGAACTTTTTTCTCCGTCACTTCAACACCGCAACGATCACACACGATTCCTTTGTAGCGAATGCGCTTATACTTTCCACAGTAACATTCATAATCTTTTACCGGTCCAAAAATTCTTTCGCAGAACAAACCATCACGCTCCGGCTTGTACGTGCGGTAGTTGATCGTTTCCGGTTTCAGCACCTCACCGTAAGAGCGCTCAAGGATGGAATCAGGGGATGCCAACTGAAGCGTGATCTTCGTGAAGTTCGCTTTAATCTTAAGGTCTTTTTTGAATGGCATATAGGATGAGTTATTCGTTAATAGTTATTCCCGAAACCATCGGGACAAGTCGTTGATCGGAGTGTTTCTCATGGCATAGAGACACGCATTCCCGATAAGAGAATGTCGGTATTAAGAATTTGAAAAGAGAGAAGGGGACTTCTGATGCACCAATTAAAAACTGCTCCGGTTTTAACGAGGCGCAAAGATAAAATAATTTTCGTGAAAATCCGCATTCCGGGGCAAAATATTCGGTGACTGGAGATTGCGAATCACGATGCACGTTACACGACTCAAAGGCCCCTTATGTTTCTGCATCTTGTTTCTGTATCCTATATCATTTTATGGATACGAATCACGATACACGTGACGCGACTCAAGGTCCCTGTATGTTTCTTCATCGTGTTGCCAGTATCCTACATCGTATTATGGTACGAATCACGATACACGTAACACGACTCAATGTCCCTGTATGTTTCTTCATCGTGTTGCCAGTATCCTGGGTACGAATCACGATACATGTAACACGACTCAAAGGACTCTGATTTTTCTGCGTCGTGTTACGTGTATCGTGCATCGTCTTTGCCGGAAGTTTTCGAATCACGATACACCTGCTACGACCCAAAAATCTCTGATGTTTCAGCGTCGTGTTAAGTGCATCGTATATCGTTTCTTCATACATTGGCATTCAAAAGAATACTAAAGATGGAAGAACAAACGGTTGGCATTGGCTCCCGTGCTCAACATCCGAAATTCGGGCAAGGAGTGGTGACAGGTGTGAGGCTTACAACCTACCTGATCACATTTCTCGAAGCGGGCACACATGAAGTAATGCAGGACGATCCCCAATTGGAAATTCTCGATGCGGTTGAAATCTCATCAGAAATTGAAACTCTTTCTGACCTTGAAAAATCTGTACTGGGAATTTTGCGCAAATGGGCACAAATCCAGGAAGTGGTTCACATTGGCGATCGCTGGAAAGATGGGGTCATGATCTTAAAACCCGGCGATAAAAACCTTTCGTCGAAAGAAATTCCTATTGATATTTTCTTTCACAAGATTGTGATGCTTCGTGACCGGCTGCGTGTGCTGGAACAGAACATCAATTCGCACCCGAAGCTGAGTGATGAAGACAAAGTGAATCTACAGCAATACATCACGCGCATTTATGGAACGCTCACTACATTTAATGTGCTGTTCAAAAATAAGGAGCACCAGTTTGTGGGAGAAAAAGGCAAGAGTGAATCCTGAAGTGGCGGCTCATTCTACGGTAACAGCGGCAAAAAAATTGGTTGCATGAAACCATTTCACCTTCTGTTTATTATTACCTTGATCTTTTCATCCTGCTCTCTGAAGGATTCACACAGGGGAAATTATAACATTACGTTTACGATTACATCTGCCAACCGTGGTATTCAAAAATTTTCTGCAGAAACAGCAAGCGATATTTTTCACCGGCGACTCTTGCTCTATGGTTTGAAGGAAAAACAAATGTCAATTACCGGAAACGGGACAACCATCACTATTGAATTAACCCGTGTTGATGATACTCTCTGGCTGAAGAATTTAATAGAAGCACAAGGACAACTTGAATTACGTGAGACCTATTCCAATCTCGAGTTTTTTAACACCCTCTCGGCCATCAATGCTTCCTTAGCCCGGCATAATCTACCCGCAGAAAAAAATAACCCTGTGAATCCTCTTGGAACGGGAGTGCCTACTTCGTTACCAACTGATTCTACTCCGGCTGCGGAGTTGAAGCAAAATGAGACAGAAGATCCTAAAGAGAGTAATCCACTTCTCAACAAACTAAATGCTGCGGTGGAATTAAAGGACAACCACTATCACTTACGTAGCGGGGCAGAAATAGGTTATTGCCTTACAACAGATACGGCTGAAGTAATGCAAATGCTTACCCGTGATTCAGTCAAAGCATTGATTCCTTTTCATGTTCAATTTCACTGGTCGCTGAATCCAAATTTCCCTGCGGATTCTCACTCTCTCTATGCATTAAACTATGACTCTGCAGGCACCCCCTTTATGTCAGGAGCAATTGTGAAGCAGGCGAATCTTGACTATAATGCTGAAGGAAAACCGCAGATAAGCATTGTGTTCAATGATATTGGAACAAAAGAATTTTACCTGATGACTAAAAGAAACATTGACAAGAACATTGCGATTTTAATTGATGGTGATGTGGTGAGTGCACCAAGAGTGATAGGGGAAGTTAAAGGCGGAAGAGCTTCGATAACAGGGGGCGACGAAAATGAATTGAGAATTCTTTGCGCTATTCTGCAATCAGGATTCTTTTCTCATAAAACAATTATGAAAGTACATTGAATTCTGACAAGCAAAAAAAATGACAAAGGATCAGATCAAAAAAATCAGAATAGAAATTCTTTGCGACGGACAACCTGCTCTACAACTTTTTCTGCACAAGGATGGGACAATGGAGCGATATGGGAGTGGCAGTATTCCAATCAAAGAAGATTTCGTGCTTGGACTGATTGATAAAAAAATATTTGAACAACTCCTATCGAACTTTGACGAAAAATTGTTGGACAATCAAGGTATCTACGACCATAACGATAAAGCGGGAATACCAATCAATTACTCCCTGATTTTTCTTGGACAAGAACCAAACTTTATTTCATACGAGTTTCGATTGGGGACTGAAACGAAGAAAGTGACTCCTCTTCTCACCTATATTGACAAGTTTGTAAATGACGCTGTAAGTTTGACCGACGAGTGGTACAAGAAATAACGGTTGCTAATATTCGCTTGCCATCAGTCCATAAAAACTTCTTTCTTAATCGTCTTAAGAATTCTTCCTCGTAAAATGAAAACCCGCAACCTTCATCACCGAATAAAAATCTCTGCCGCACCCGAACTCGTTTACAACGTCTTCATGAATGAAAAGCTTCACGCTCAACTCACCGGCGTGGAAGCAAAAATTGAAAACCGGGAAGGCGGATAGTTCATTACCTGCGGCACAAATAATTTCGGATACAGTGTGAAGCTGATTGCAAATGAGCGTATCGTTCAGGCATGGTCACATACCTATTTTCCGGAGGGACATTACTCCAACATTGATCTTCAGCTTAAACCCACCAGAAAAGGAACACGCATTAATTTCTATCACTACGGCATTCCAGCTAAATTGTACAAAGACTTCAACAAGGGTGGTATTATGCTTACTGGAATCCGATGAAGAAATTTTTTGTCCGCAAGGACTCCTTCGAAGAGAGAGAAAAAAATGATTACCCCTTCTGCGCACTCTTTTTCATTCTCATTTTCTTTAGTGCTTTCATCAATCGTGATTCTCCCTTTAACTCATCATCGCCAATGAGATCGGAAAGTGGCTTCAGCGTTTCCACATGTGAAAAAATAATTTTTGCAATACCGAGTAGTGGAATAAACAAGATCATGCCGGCGATGCCCCACGTCAGCTCTCCAAAAATTATGGCGGCAAGTGTTGCCATAGGGTTGAGCCTGATTTTTGAGCCTGTAATTTTTGGAGTTAAAATATTCGCATCCAGAAAGTGCGTAATGAAAAACACCAGAAGTACAGCCAGCATGTACCAATTGTCACCCTCGGTAGCAAAAGCATAGAGCATGGCTAATGCAGCAGCCGTCCACACACCAACATAGGGAATCACATTGAGCACTGCAGCAAACACACCAATGACAATAGCATGATGCAGCCCAATAATCAGCAGCCCAACAGAATTCAGCACCGCAAGCACTGACATTACAATCAGCACTCCGGAGAGATAGCGTTGCGTCACTCTGGTGATCTCATGAAACATCTGAACGGCAGTTTCATGTTGTGCTGTCGGAAGAATTCTAAAGGATACTTCTTTAATGCGATGGCGATAAAGAAGAAAGAGTATGAAATGCACCATCATAAGACCGAGTTGCAGCATAGTTCCTCCGGTAGCGACCAAAACTTTGGTAGTGATTCCGCCCGCCATGGTAAAAAGCTGATCAAGTTGGCCGTTAAACGCGTTCATTTGATCGGCTGAACTATATCCGGTCAGGTGTTGAAACCATTGATCTATGGAATTGAATTTATATTTCAATTCATTTCCTACTTCAGGAAGTGCTTTCGCAAACGACACTACTTGTGCAGAAAATACTGCTACCATGATTGCAATCACAGAAAGAATTAAGAGCAGGCAAAGGAATGCAGCCAGCAATGGTGGAAAGTTCCATCGTTCCAACCGGGAGCAGAGGGGAAGCATCAGCATCGCAAACAAGCCGGCGAATGCAACGGGTACAAAATAAAATTTCAGGGAATGAAGAATGAGATAGGAAAGTACGATCAGCGCTAAAACATATACCGCCTTTGTCAGAAAAGTGCTTTGCATCCCGCTAAAAAATTTCCTCACTAAAAGTAATTCAATTCACTACATACTCACATCGTACCAACTTCTTACAAAGTCATTTCGGCTATCTTTGCGACAATGAAAAATATCCGCAACTTCTGCATTATCGCTCACATTGATCACGGGAAAAGTACGCTTGCGGACCGCTTGCTGGAGAAAACCAACACAGTCACCGGCAGGCAGATGATGAACCAGGTGCTCGATGATATGGACCTGGAACGTGAGAAAGGAATCACCATCAAGAGCCATGCGATTCAAATGAATTATGAATCGAATGGTGAGAAGTATATCCTGAATCTCATTGATACTCCGGGTCACGTTGATTTCTCTTATGAAGTTTCGCGCGCTATCGCATCATGTGAAGGCGCGCTGTTATTGGTAGATGCCTCACAGGGAATACAGGCACAAACCATCTCTAATTTATATCTCGCCATTGGTCACGATTGCGAAATAATTCCCATCGTGAATAAGATTGACATGGAAGGCGCGATGATTGATGAGACGAAAGATCAGATTGTTGATCTTATTGGCTGCAAGCGTGAAAGTATTTTGGAAGCTAGCGGAAGAACGGGACAAGGAGTTGAGGAAATTCTTCGGGCCATTGTAGAAAGAATTCCCGCCCCCAATGGCGACCCCAATGCACCGTTGCAGGCGCTGATCTTTGATTCTGTTTTCAATTCTTACCGGGGCATTATTGTTTACTATCGCGTGTTCAATGGTGAGATCCGGAAAAGAGATAAGGTGAAGTTCTACAATGCAGGAAAAGAATATGAGGCGGAAGAAGTAGGAGTGCTGCTGCTCGAACGCTCACCGCGTGAAGTGGTAAGCGCCGGCGATGTGGGCTACATCATTACAGGAATCAAAGATGCCGGTGAAGTAAAAGTGGGAGATACGATTACCAATGCGAATGACCCTGCAGTTGAGCCGATCAAAGGTTTTGAAGAAGTGAAGCCGATGGTATTCGCAGGAATCTATCCCGTTGACACCGAGGATTACGAACAACTTCGGGATGATATTGAGAAACTGAAACTCAACGATGCGTCACTCACATTCGAACCGGAATCATCCATAGCGCTTGGCTTCGGATTCCGCTGCGGCTTTCTCGGGATGCTGCATCTTGAAATTGTTCAGGAGCGTTTAGACCGTGAGTTCGACATGCCGGTGATTACGACAGTACCGAACGTTTCGTATCACGCATACACCAGTGACGGGAAAATGTTTGTAATGAACAACCCGAGTGATTACCCTGACCCATCTAAACTCGATCATATTGAAGAGCCGTACATCAAAGCCCAGATGATCACCAAGCCGGAATACATCGGCGCCATTATGGGATTGTGCATTGGAAAGCGCGGCATCATTCTTAACCAGCATTACCTGACGCCTTCACGTGTTGAACTCAATTTTGAAATGCCGCTTGCAGAGATTGTCTTTGATTTCTATGACAAGCTGAAAAGTATTTCGCGCGGGTATGCTTCCTTCGATTATCACATGATTGGTTTTCGTCCGGGTGATTTGGTGAAGCTGGATATTAAATTAAATGGAGAAAATGTTGACGCGCTCTCGTCACTCATTCATAAGGACCGCGCGTATGATTTCGGAAGAAAGATGTGCGAGAAACTGAAAGAGCTTTTGCCCCGGCAACAATTTGTGATCGCCATTCAGGCGGCGATTGGTCAGAAGATCATCGCACGTGAAACAGTTTCTGCCATGAGAAAAGATGTGACGGCGAAATGTTATGGCGGTGATATTTCGCGCAAGAGGAAACTTTTAGAGAAACAGAAAAAAGGAAAGAAGCGCATGCGGCAAATTGGAACAGTAGACGTTCCCCAGGAGGCGTTTCTTGCGGTACTAAAACTTGGAGATTAGATTTGCAGTATGAACAAGATTGATCAATACAAAGAAGTCTTGAAAATAGAGTTGCCTTACTTGCAGGAGAAATATAGTGTTTCTGAGATAGGAGTATTCGGAAGTTATGTTCGCCTTGAAAATAAGGAGGACAGCGATTTAGATATACTCGTAAAATTTGATGAATATCCATCACTGTTCAAATATCTTGACCTACAGCAATATTTAACGGAGAAATTGGGAGTAAAGGTTGATCTTGTACACAAAGATTCTCTGAAAAAATACATCGGTAAACGAATCCTCTCGGAAGTACAGTACTTATGAAAAGAACACCGTTGGATTCTATAATTGACATGATTGAAGCTATAGATCATGTATATGAATTTATGGAAGGTGTTGACGTAAAAAATCTTAATCACGACTTAAAAACTTACTACGCGGTACTCAGATGCTTTTCAATTCTCGGCGAAGCAACTAATAGAATTGATCCTGCTTATAGAAATACTCATCCTGAAGTTCCATGGAGTAAAATCACAGGATTGAGAAACATTATTGTTCATGACTATGACACGGTTCATGTGGAGATAATTAAAAAAATCATGAGTGATGATTTTCCTCCTTTGAAATCACAACTTGAAGCGATCAGGCAAGAACTCCTAAAAGATGAAACTCCTTGACGGAAAAAAGCTTTCCCTCGAAATTCAGGATGAACTTTCTGAACGACTTTCAGCATTAAAATCTTTAGGAAAGAAAATTCCTCACCTCGCTGCTGTGCTGGTTGGAAATGATGGAGCAAGTGAAACGTATGTAGCATCCAAAGTAAAAACTTGTGAGAAGATTGGTTTTGGTTCAACACTCATTAGAAGAGACACTTCAGTTTCAGAAGAAGAATTAGTTTGCATCGTGCAGCAATTGAATGATGATTCAACCATCAGCGGTATCCTGGTTCAGCTTCCTTTACCCAAACATATCAGTGATGAAAAAATTACCAATGCGATTTCACCAAAGAAAGATGTGGATGGTTTTCATCCGGTGAATGTGGGAAGAATGGTGAAAGGATTACCGTGTCATCTCCCTGCAACCCCCCACGGAATTCTTCTTCTTCTCGAAAGAAATAAAATTGAAACAGCAGGCAAACATTGCGTGGTGATCGGCAGAAGCGATATCGTCGGAAAACCGATGAGCATTTTGATGAGTAGAAATTCTTACCCCGGAAATTGCACCGTTACCATCTGTCACAGCAAAACCAAAAACCTGAATGAGATTTGTTTGCAGGCAGACATCATCATTGCTGCTCTTGGTAAACCTGAATTTGTAAGAGGAGAAATGGTGAAGGAGGGTGTTGTTGTAATTGATGTCGGCATTACACGGGTAGCAGATGCAACTAAGAAGAGTGGCTTCGCTTTGAAAGGTGACATTCACTTTGAAAGTGTCGCACCAAAATGCAGTTACATCACACCCGTTCCAGGCGGCGTAGGACCCATGACGATTGCTGCCCTGCTGTTGAATACCATGAATGCCGTTACTTTGGAATTCTGAAAAATCAGTTTTCGTGCAATCCATTTTTAAATCCGACCTGTCCCGATCTGATCGGGAAGTCGAAAATCCGAAATCCGAAATCAGTACACTGCCGGTGATGGAACATTTCTACACCATCCAGGGTGAAGGATTTCATCAGGGGAGAGCTGCATACTTTATTCGCCTCGGCGGTTGTGATGTGGGTTGTGTATGGTGTGATGTTAAAGAATCATGGGATGCTTCAAAACACCCGCTGATGAACGTAGAAGACATTGCTGAGGCAGCAAAAAATTTTCCTTCTGAAATTTGTGTGATCACCGGTGGCGAGCCCACCATGTATGATTTGTTTCCGCTCACAAATTCACTTCATCACATCGAAAAGAAAACTCACCTCGAAACTTCAGCAGCTTATGCCATCACCGGCGAATGGGACTGGATATGCATCTCACCAAAAAAATTCAAAGCACCTCTTCCTGAAAATATTAAGCTCGCCGATGAGTTGAAAGTGATCGTATACAACAAAAGTGATTTTGATTGGGCAGAAGGATTTGCGATGCAGGTTTCAGCACGCTGCAAACTCTTTCTTCAACCCGAATGGAGCCGGGAGAAAGAAATGATGCCCCTCATCGTTGAATACGTGAAACAACATCCCGAATGGGAAATTTCATTGCAGGTTCACAAGTACATGAATGTACCGTAATGGTTAAATGGTTGAATGGTAAAATGGCTGAAGGAAAAAATCCGAAACTCCAAACTCGCTCGCGGAGTCCGGGGGAAAACCCGAAACTCTGCCTTCTATTTTCTATCCTCTATCCCGAAAAATCCCGAAAATTTTCGGGATGCAGATCATTCATTTTATTATTGATGCTCAATTTTCTATTTTCTTTTTCAGCCTCTGCACAACACTACACGACACTTAAAACTGCTTCGAAGAAATTAAGCAATGCCTACAACAATGCGACAAAATCTCTGATGCAGGATAATCAGGAGGAAGCAACACGTACTCTCGAACAGATTACTTCTTCCGAACCAAAATTTATTGATGCCTGGGTATTGCTTGGGGAGTTGTATAATGAGCAAAAAGATTTTGTAAAAGGAAAAGATGCCCTGGAAAAAGGGATTGCACTTGATTCTGACTACTCTTCAAAGTCGTGGTATTTCCTCGCAGAAAGCAACTGGAATCTCGATTCGTTTTATGCTTGTGCCAATGCATGTGTGAAGTTTCTTTCCTTCAGAACCATTTCTGTGGAGCGAAAAAAACAAGCGGAGCATCTGATGTCGAATGCATTATTCTCGGCAGAAGCAATTAAGCATCCTGTTCCTTTCGATCCGAAAAGTTTGGGAAGGGGTGTGAACTCAGAACTGCCTGAATATCTTCCTTCACTTACAGGTGATGAGCAAACAATTGTCTTCACAAGGCGGGAAGGAAAAGGACTTCTCGCCGATGAGAATTTTTTTGTCTCCCGCAAAGTGAATGGCGAATGGGGACCTGCTGCTTCCATGGATGCCGTTAACACGCAATACAATGAAGGAGCACAAACACTCACTCCTGACGGCAACTCGCTGTATTATGTGAGTTGCGATAAGCCGGGTGGCTACGGCAGTTGCGACATCTACTACACGCGACGCAGAGGGACTTCATGGCTGCCGGTTCAGGATGTTGGTCCGCCCGTGTGTACAGAAGCATGGGAAACGCAGCCGAGTATTTCTGCTGACGGAAATGCGTTGTACTTCGTGAGCAATCGCAGGGGAGGAAAAGGGGCGAGTGACATCTGGGTTTCGTATCGCGGCAAGAATGGCAAATGGAATGTGCCGGTCAATCTTGGTGATTCCGTCAACACACCGTACGATGAGAAGTCACCCTTTATTCACGCAGATGGAAAAACATTGTACTTCTCGTCGGGCGGTTGGCCGGGATTTGGTGGCGATGATATTTTTGTTTCAAGAAAAAAAGATGATGGCACCTGGAGCAAGCCGGTGAATCTCGGTTACCCGATCAATACAAAAAATGACGAGAACAGTTTCATAGTGAGCCTGAATGGGCAGCATGCCTATTTTACTTCTGATCGCCTCAGTAATAACCGCAACTTCGATTTGTATTACTTCGATTTGTATTTGGCGGCACAACCGGCCTCCACCACCTTTCTCAAAGGCACCATTATGGATGCTGATGCGGCCGCTCCCGTTGCTGCAAGCGTTCAGTTGATTGATCTTGAAACAGGAAACATTGTGGCAGAATCGTTTGCCGATCCTGTTGATGGCTCATACCTCGTTAGCATTCCTAACGGAAAAGATTATGCGTTGAATGTTTCTGCCAAAGGATACTTGTTTTACTCTGAAAATTTCTCTCTGAAAGATCACCCGGTTGAAAAACCGTTTTCAATTAATGTGGAACTGAAACCGATTAGTTTAGGAAGCACCGTGATTCTCAAAAATATTTTCTTCGAATCAGACTCTTATGTACTGAAGGACGCATCGAAAGTGGAACTGAACAAACTCATTGATCTTCTCACACAAAATCCTTCTCTCAAAATTCAAATCAGCGGACACACCGATAATGTTGGAAGTGATCAGCACAATCAAATTCTCTCGGGGAATCGGGCAAAAACAGTCTATGATTATTTGATTACGAATGGAATTGAACCGGGTCGTCTGTCGTACAAAGGATATGGAGAAACAAAACCGATTTCAACAAACGACACGGATGAAGGACGAGCGCTGAATCGCCGCACAGAATTTGAAGTGACGGCAAAATAGTTTTTAGTGACTCACCACTTTAAGCTTCCGGCTATTGCTCCCCAAGCCATTGCAGTATTTCCTTTTCTTCGAGAGAGATGTACATGCTCTTCTTCACTACCATTCCATTATCCACCCAATAAATCGTCGGCAAGTTTCCACCGGTAAGCGTGTAGAAATTTTTTCCAAACAGGAACATGTAATCAATGTTATCTGCTTTGGTTGCGTCGTAAAAATCCTGAAGCTTATTTTCTTTTCCGTTCAAAATAAAATAGAAAGGAATTTCAGGATGGCGCTTCTTCATCACGTGCATCTTGAACGCTGCCACTTTACAATGGGGACAGGTCAGCGAAATAAAGGATATGATATGTTTTCCTTTCATCAAATCAATCGTATCATTCTTGGTTGATTCCCCCGTGATCAAAGTAATTGGCAATGGGAAATTGATCTCTTCGGGTTGACGGACCTTTCCGGCCATTAAGTCTATCGGATTGAGAAGGAGCGGCAGCGACAGTGCTGCAACTGCAAAAAAAATGATCAGGGCATTTTGAAAGCGAATCCTTTTCACTTCACTGATTAGATACAACAGCACAGCGAGTGAAACAAGAATCACATTCTTGATTAGCGATTGCAGGGGAGTCATTTGAAGATAAGTGCCGAAGCAACCGCAATCTCCTTTGTTTCCTGATGTGAAGAGTTGAAATAAAATGTAGGTGGAAAAAAGTGCGACTAAGATAAACGTTGCAGGCAGCGTGAATTTTTTTAGCGCAAGGCCGAAGAGCAACAGCACACCGAGAAAAAATTCAGTTCCTATCAGCAGGCGCGCGATGAACGGTGCAGTGATCCAGTTTGCAATTCCAAGATCAATAAAGTTTAATTCGAAGGGTTCAATGGGAAATAATTTCAGACAGGCGGAGAGCAGAAATGTTCCACCTAATAAGATTCTGATTGAGAAAATCAAATACTTCTTCATTACAAAATGAAAGAGGGCGCGAAGATCGCACCCTCTTTTGATATCAACTTTGTAATGGGTTATTGAATAGCGCAGGAAGTTGTAAAAGTATGGCCGAAGGCTGTATCAACACCATTGAACGCATTGCATCTATCTTTTGCGTCACTCTTCTTGCTATCGGTAAAGATAGTATCACCTGTGTAAGATATCGTTGTATCAACGCTAACGTCAGTTACTGTGCAATGGCAGGTGTAGTCCTTTTTGCAAGATGAGAGAATCAAAGCTGCGAACATGACAACAATGGCAATGGAACTTAATTTTTTCATAATGAAATTGTGTTTGAGTTTTTGAAATGAGTTTGAATTAGGGTGCAAGGATAGTCAAATGATATTAATTCTCCAAAAGCAGGGGAAGAGCAGGAACTAATAAAGTAACAATGTGATGAAAGCTGTCGTGATATTTTCACGCGGTTGAATTAATAGCAAACCGGATTTTCAACAGCGTCTTTAGTAGCCCTTCAAGTTGATTCAGCGGCAGCATATTCGCTCCATCCGATTTCGCTTTCGATGGTTCAGGATGTGTTTCAATAAACAACCCGTCAACACCCACAGCTACTCCTGCTCTTGCCATTGCATCAATGAGTTGAGGCATTCCCCCTGTTACTCCGCTCGATTGATTCGGTTGCTGCAATGAATGTGTGCAGTCGAGCACAACAGGAAATCCAAATTGCTGCATGATGGGGATGCTGCGATAGTCAACCACTAAATCGGAATATCCAAAAGTGGTTCCGCGCTCGGTGAGAAGAATATTTTTGTTTCCTGTTTCGGAAATTTTTTGCGCGGCGAATTGCATTTGGTCCGGCGCGAGAAACTGCCCCTTCTTGATGTTTACGAATTTGCCTGTTTCACCCGCCGCAATTAACAAATCAGTTTGGCGGCAGAGGAAGGCCGGGATTTGCAACACATCAGCATATTCAGCAGCATGCGAACATTCTTCTGCATTATGTACATCAGTGAGTACGGGCACCTGCAATTCATTTCGCACCCGGTTCAGGATGCTCAGTGCGGCTTCGTCGCCAATGCCTCTGAATGAATCTATGCGAGAACGATTTGCTTTGCGATACGATGACTTGAAGATGAAAGGAATTTGCAGCGCTGAAGTGATGCGCCTGATCTCCGCTGCAGTTTCCATCACCAGCTCTTCACTTTCTACAACACACGGTCCGGCAATGAGAAAAAAATTTTTGCTCTCGCGAAATTTTATCTGTGGAACGGAAGGAATCATTTGGTGAATGGTGAATGGTGAATGGTCAATTGTCATTAGTCATTGGTCATTGGTGAATCGTATTACGTGAATCGTGAATCGTGTTATGTCTGACATCTTAAGTCTCTTAAACCGAAATGGTTTCTCCGATTTTCATCAGCACCAATTCTTTTCCTTTCGATGCAAATAAATCAATTGCTTTTTCATGATTGATTTTTATGGGAGGAAAAGAATCGAAGTGCATACCGATTATTTTGTTGCATTCGAGAAAATCAGAAGCAAAAATTGCATCGCTGTAATCCATGGTGAAATACCCGCCTATCGGAAGCATGGAGAACTTCAATTTGCAAAACATGGGAATTAGTTTCATGTCCATCGTGAGAGCGGTATCACCGGCGAAGTAAAAATTTCCCTCATCACTTTCAATTAGAAATCCTCCGGGATTTCCGCCATAAGTTCCATCGCGAAATTGTGAAGAATGAATTGCATTTACATAGCGAGCGGTTCCGAAATCCAATTTTAATTTTCCTCCGTGATTTAATCCATACCCGTCCTTCAGACCCTTTTCTTCAAACCAGCGCTGAACCTCAAAGTTAGAAATGAGAATTGCATTGTTGCGTTTTCCAATCTCCAGTGCATCGCCTATATGATCACCATGAGCATGAGATACAAATATGAAATCAGCAGTGATACGGGTTGGATCAATGAGGGCGGCAAGCGGATTACCACTGATGAAGGGATCGAAGAGCAGGCGGTGCTTGCCGGTCAATATGCTAAAACATGAATGGCCGTAATAAGTGAGATCCATCATTAGAAGTTGATGTCAAAAATAAAATTGAAATCGTGAACTGCTTTTTTTCTCTATCCATCCCATCGTCATTCCGGCCCCGATAAATGGGGAGAGGAATCTATTCAGGAACAGTTAGGACAACAGATTCCTCATTTGTCGCAATTACGGAATGAGCAGTTTAGTGGTTATGAAAAAAACTCAATCGCTCTTTTTTCACTGTAATAATTTCCCCAGGGCACATCGAGAATGAATCCAACATGCCCTCCGTGCTCAGGCATTTCAAGAAAAACCTTCTCATGATCCTGACATTCTTTGTATGGGAAACAGGCTTCGGTGAAGAACGGATCATCTTTCGCAATCAGAATCAGCGTGGGGATTGTGATTCGCTTAATAAATTGCTTCGAAGAAGATTGCGAGTAGTAATCAGAGGCATCAGTGAAACCGAAGAGAGGAGCAGTGAACCAATTATCATACTGCCGAAAAGTTTTGATGGATGAAAGTTTGTTTTCGTCAAGAGGAAATCCACGGTTGCGGATTCGCAGCAGCGCTTTTTGTTTTAAGGTTTTCAGAAAACGGTGACGGTACAGGAAATTTTTAGGCTTGTCAAGATGCACGGCTGTAGCTTCCAGGTCGCACGGAACAGAAATTGCCATTGCTTTTCTTATTTGAGAGGGAAGAGCGATCCCATTTTCACCCAGGTATTTCAAAGCGAGATTTCCACCCAGGCTAAAACCCACAAGCACCATCTCATCACAATAATGATTCTGAAGGATGTGGCGGATTACGGTTGCTATATCATC
Organism: Chitinophagales bacterium; assembly: GCA_035638255.1. Classification (GTDB taxonomy): domain Bacteria; phylum Bacteroidota; class Bacteroidia; order Chitinophagales; family UBA10324; genus DASRAJ01. The sequence continues at coordinate 67,733 of DASRAJ010000135.1, read as the reverse complement.
CGTGGAACCGCTATGATATGCACGAAGCTGCTTATTCAATTCGCCGCTGCATCCCCGGAGATTCATTGCTGCGACCTCGTAACCGGACTGATACAGCGCTTTCGCCATTCCTTTCATGTAGCTCTCTTTGGCTGAAGCTTCAAGCCCGTGAATGATCAAGGCGATTTTTTTTGAATCACTGTTCAGCCAATCAATATCAAGGAAATCATTATCGGGCGTGGTGATTCGTTCGCGCATATACTTCACATGCTTAACGCGCCTGAGAAATGGTGCCGCTATAGTGTTCACATCACCATTGCACAGCAGGAGAGGAGCTTTATAAGTTGAAGTAAGTAGCGGCACGTTTGATTTCGGATGTCGGATTTCCGATTTCGAATTTCCGAACATGACTCCTTTTTACATCTTCATAAGTAATATTTCAATTGCACCCAATAACAATCCCAGCGCCGCAACGGAAATTTGCAGCGCTAGGATACTTTTCCCGGCATACTGATAAAAAAGTTTTTCAAGATCATTCATCGAAACAGCATTCACCTTGTCATTGATCATTTTCTTTACGTTGAATTGTTCTTCAACCCCGGAGGCAATTTGCTCAATAAGGGCCGGAACCATTTGTTCAAGTTCAGCAACCAGAATTTCTTTCATCTTCGAAATCAATCCTTCGGTGATGAACATCGAGAATACGGGAATTTTTTCTTTGAGTTTGTTTCGAAGAAAATCATCAACCTTTTCTTCAAGCATGTTGTGAATCTGCTTCAGCTTTTCTCCCTGCAGCAAGCTCTCCTTCATCTTTGGAATGTTCACCACGTGCTCTGAGACATAATCACCAAGTTGTTCGCTCCATATTGAAAAGTTCTTCGGGATGAATCCCTGCATTTCGAAAATGAAAAAATTTTTCTTCCGATAAGGATGGAAAAGAAACCGGAACAACAAGGCGATGATGCTCCAGCCGAAAAGCGCATTGAGGAAAGGAATCGTCCAGATCATGATTCTGCCTCCCACTTGTCAGGTTGCTCACGCCAGTTTCGAAGTGTGTGTAGTTCACCCGGTAAAATTGCTCCCTGCGCTGTTGCTTCTGTAAGTAGTGATTCGTAGTCAGTAAGTGTAAAGAAAGGACAGTGTGCCTCTTCAAATCTTTTTTCAGCGACAGGAAAACCGTAAGTGAAAATTGCAATAAGACCAATCACATCAACTTTTTCTTTGCGCAATGCATCCACTACACTTAGCGAACTTCCTCCAGTTGAAATCAGATCTTCTACGACCACTGCTTTCTGATTCGGCAACACCAATCCCTCAATTCGATTTCCCAAACCGTGATCTTTGGCGGATGAGCGAACATAGCAAAATGGAGTTTCAAGCTGCTCTGCCGCTAACACGCCATGCGGAATTCCTGCTGTGGCAACACCTGCTATTAATTCCACTGACGAAAATTTCTCTTTGATGATTGCCGCGAATTGTTCTTTGATGAATGTTCTTATTTCAGGAAAGGAGAGTGTGAGACGATTATTGCAATAGATCGGTGACTTCCATCCGCTGGCCCATGTGAAGGGATGTTTTGGATTTAACTTCACTGCTTTAATTTGCAGCAACAGCGAAGCCATTTTTGCAGATACTTCTTTCGAAAAAATCATGGATGAAAAAAATGAATGGCGTTAAAGGTAACGATTCGACCACTCCCCATTGATGAGGTAAAATTCAACAAGCATGAAAAAAATTTTCATTGAAAATCATGAAGTGATTCTATTCGGAAAAAAAGACGAAGAGGCGGCTCTCGGGTATGTTTTGAAAAATCATCTTCCTTATGAGCGCATTCAGATTGAAAGCCGGCGGCATCTTCTTTCAAGCATAAAAAATATTGAAGGGGATCAGCAGGAAATGCATTATCTCTTTGAGGACAAGTCAGGGAAAAAATTAGAAGAGACTTTTTTTTCTTTCTACAAAATCATTAATGCTGCCGGCGGTGTCGTGAGAAATAAGGAGGAAAAAGTGCTGATGATGTTTCGCCGCGGCAAATGGGATTTACCCAAAGGGAAAGTTGATAAAGACGAGTCATTAAAAAAGGCAGCGGTTCGGGAAACAGAAGAAGAAACCGGGATCAGCCAGCTTGAAATAGTGAAGCCGCTGAAATTTTTTGAAGGCAAGCAGGATTGTACGTATCACACCTATCGCATTTTCCTGCGGCGCGTGATCAAGGCTACGTATTGGTACGAGATGTATAGTGACGATCGCTCACAGTTAACTCCACAGGCCGAAGAAGGCATCACGGAGGTCGGCTGGTATTCGAAGAAAGAAATCAAAGAGCACCTGAAAAATTCTTATCGCTCTGTGCAGTGGGTATTAAAGGAATGCGGATTGGGAAGATGAAAAACTATTTCAGTATGAGTGTAGCAATCCAAACACCTACGGCTACACCTCCTGCTCCCCATAAAATTTTTGTGATCCATTGCTTGCGCTGCTGCACTTTAATAATATTTTTTGCCTCGCCGATATTTCCCCGGGCAATGTTAAGATCGTGTTCGATGGAATCAAGATTAGAAGAAACACTCAGCAACTGGCTTTGAGTGTGCTCAACAATTCTGTTCGAGCTTGCACTGAGCGAATCAAAATAGTGAATGAGCGAATCGTATTCTTTGCGTTGTTCTTCAACTCGCTTCTTGTATATTTCTAAGTAGGCGTCGGTGAGATTAAAGACACCAGAGAGATCCTCCGTTTGGCGGTGATATTCACCATACGATCCAAAGAGCAGGTGAAAAGTTTTTTCATTCATAAAATACACCGTGTCGCACATCACTTTCACCATATCACCCTTCAATCGCATGGCGAGACGATACGAAGCCGTGTCACAAAAATTCTTCGGCAAATTTTGTCCTTCCACACGCGACGATACGATGATTGCTAAAATGAAAATGCAAACAAACAATACATTCTTCATGTCATTGTTTTGTTGAGGTATCAATGGTGACCCTGGGCCAATAGGTTCGCTGATGCTCCTGGAAATTCTTTTTAAGCTTCGCATAATCGCTGCTGAAACCCTGGATGGTACGATTAAATTGCTGCTCCTTCTGACGTGAATGAATATCCAGTATCATTACAGTGGTGTCCAGATGCCGTATCGTTTTCTGATATTCGCTTAATTCGCTCTGCATGGCATTGATGGTTTTTTGAGAGCTGTCAATTCGTACCTGAGCGGTATCGAGTCGCATCATCGCGCTGTCAAGCTTGGAGATGGCCATATTCAATGCGCGGTTGTGCAGGAAGAGAAAAACAATGACGATGATCACTGCCGCTGCAACTCCTATCCCAATCCAAATTCTTTTCGTGCCGGGGAAAGTCATGAAAAAATGATGAGGTGAATGTAGCAGCAAGAATTGAAAAATCCAATCACGCCCACGGCATTCTCGCCAAAATCATAATCAGCGAGAGTATAAACCAAATTGCTCCCCGTTTGAATCTTGTGGTATCAGTTGTGGCTTTCTTACTGGCCACTCTACCTACGTGAGCGAAAATAATTCCGAGCAACATCGTAGCGGGATGTTCGATGGCGAAGAAGCGGGAATTCGCATTATCCATGTCAACGTTGCCAGGGTGCGTAAGCGGCGAGAGAAAAAAATAGAGAAGCAACCCTATCAGGAATTGCAAATCAAGCGAGCTGACGTAAAACAGTGACAACCGGTTGTCGAGTGATTTGAATGATGACTTGCTCATCCATCCCATAAAGTATTTTACAATGGTGATCACAGCCAGAGCCAAAACTACCCAGCGCAGAATGTTGTGAATTTCTTTAACGGGGAGATAGAGTTGTTCCATGGTGAAGGGTCAAAAGTGAATGGTGAATAGTGAATGGTGACAATCCGATTTTTCAATTCAAAGATTAGTGATTCAAAATGTCAAAACTCCCGCTTCGCGTCAAAGCCTTCGAGGTAATCTGCAACTCTTCTCAAAAATGAGCCGCCAAGAGCGCCATCTACAATGCGGTGATCATAGGACAGGGAAAGGAACATCATGTGTCGAATGGCAATCACATCGCCCTGGGCTGTCTCAAGCACTGCTGGTTTCTTTTTAATCGCACCTGTAGCGAGAATCGCGACTTGCGGTTGATTGATGATGGGCGTTCCCATCACATTGCCAAACGTCCCGACATTGGTGATGGTGAATGTGCCGCCTTCAATTTCATTCGGCTTGAGTTGATTGTTCCGTGCGCGCCTTGCGAAATCATTTACTTCCTTCGCTAAGCCTACCAAATTTTTTGTATCAGCATTCCTGATCACAGGTACAATCAGGTTTCCGGAAGGCAATGCTGTTGCCATTCCAATGTTAATGTCTTTCTTTCTGATGATTTTGGTTCCGTCAACCGAAGAATTCACGAGCGGAAAGTCTTTAATTGCTTTTACTACTGCTTCTATAAAGAGCGGAGTGAAGGTGATTTTCTCTCCCTCGCGTTTCTCAAATGCATCTTTCGTTTTCTCACGCCATTGGACTAAGTTGGTTACATCAGCTTCAACAAAGGAAGTCACGTGTGCTGAGGTTCGTTTGCTCATCACCATGTGATCAGCGATGAGCTTGCGCATGCGATCCATCTCGATGATCTCTACATTGCCGCCCGATGAAACGGCAGGCACTCCGTATACGACCTCTTCCTTCTTCGCTTCTGCTTTCGGAAATTCTTCACGGGCAGAAGGGGTTTCTTTTACTGAAATTTTTCCTTCCTTTTTCTCACGAACATAATTGAGGATGTCTTTTTTGGTCACCCGGTTTTCGCCGCCTGTTCCGGGAATGGATTCCAATTCACTCATCGCAATGCCTTCACTGCGCGCGATGTTGAGAACGAGCGGAGAATAAAATCTTCCTTCGGTTGCAACGGTTTTGATTTCGGATTGCGGAGTTCTGATTTCCCGGTCAGATCGGGACAGGTCGGATTTGATTTCCGGTTTTGAAGGTATTTCCTGTGGTGTTGATGAAACCGGAGCAGAGACTTTTGTCGATGCGCTTGAATCAGTTTGAATGATGGCAATGGGTTTACCCACGGGCACAACATCATTCACGTTGTAAAGAATTTTTGTAAGCACGCCTGCATGTGTGGAAGGAACTTCGCTGTCAACTTTGTCCGTTGCAATTTCCAGCAGGGGTTCATCAAGTGCTACTTTATCGCCTTCTTTCTTAAGCCACTTGAGAATGGTGGCTTCCATAATGCTTTCCCCCATCTTGGGCATGATCAGTTCAACTTCTGCCATCTTGCTGTTTTATTCGCGGTCAAAAGTAAAAGTAAAAGAGGGATTGTACAATGAAGGCCTTGAGACCAAAATGATCAACGTGCATAAATGCGTTACCTGGAACAGAAAAAGCACTTCAGACTTTTTTCACGCACCTGCAATTCTATTCCGGAACAATTCTCCAATCACATCTTCTCCATCACCCCATAAAACTTTTGATCTCCAAGTTGTATGTAATATGGATAAACCCCGGAAGAAACTTCTTTGCCTTGCTCATCTTTACCATTCCATGAAATGTGATACTTCCCTTTGTTTCCAACAAAAACTTCCAGCACTTTGATGATGTTTCCATTCATGTCAAGAATTACACAGGGCACGATTTGGAACAGGTCAACAGGCGAGTCAAAATAAATTTCTGTCGAAATCCTGAACGGATTTGGCCAATTCTTCAGCCTGAATTTTTCCTGTTCGTCCGCTATTTCATCAATACCTATTGAGCCATTGTTGCCGCTGGAGAAACTTGTGAATGGGCTCAGCACACCATAGCACAAGCTGAGGTTGATGATGCTGTTTCGCAGATTGGTTGCTTGCAACGAAGTAGGGTCCAGCGTATAGTAAGTCACCATAAGGTTATTAATCTTGTCAATTGCCCACAACTTGGTGAGAAATAAATTTTGCTGAATCAAAGAATCAGTGAGATAACATGAATAATTGTAGCTGACGGTATCCCCATTCTTCGTTCCTGTGAAAGTTACATTCACCTGTCCCGGCTGATCATATCTTCCCACCACCACTAACTGATGCCCTATATACAAATTCGGAAGGGGCGTGGGATATGCTTCGGAAATAACCTGCGGAGAAAAGGTCATGCTTGTGTTGATTAACACAGGGTTTTGAATGGATGCATAAAAGTCAGTGATCACCTGCAGCAAATCTCCTGAAGTGAAGAACTGAGAGAGTCCATTGTTCTGCAGCGCGAGTTCTGCCAGCAGTGAAGTATTTACATCGTATCCGATTCCGAAAGCATCAATGCTTAGCCCTGCCACATTATAAGCCGTAATCAAATCATGCACATGGCTGAGGATACTGTTCGGATCAGTAATGCCTGCTGAGGGCACACCATCTGTCATGAAGATGATCACGTTGGCTACATTGGGGTCAGCGTTTGAGAACTGAGGAATGGCAACATCAAACGCGCCGGAAATATTGGTGCTTCCTGCGGCACCAAGAGTATTGATGTAGTTGAGTGCCGTAGTCTGATTGGCGAGATTGACGTCTACATGATCAGGAAACAGGGATGACACCTGAGTATCAAATGCAACGATATTGAATTTGTCACCGGCGTTTAAATTGTTAACCACATACGTCGCTGCATCTCTGGCTTGCTGAATTTTATTTCCACCCATACTTCCTGAACGATCAATGATGAGCGTAAAAACTTTATGAATGACTATTGAATCATTCGGGTCAGGTTCAACAATAAATGCAAAGAAGCCATTGCCCAGTGAGTCGCATGCATTCATTGAATCAGGCAAATAGGTACTAAAGCTGAACAGTCCGAGTTGATTCGGGTCTAAAGAATATTCAAGATAATAATTTGTGCTTGCTGCTGCATTCAGAGTTGTCACTGTGGCTACCGCTTCTGAAGTTGTATACCAAAGCGTATCAGGGGCATGGGAAATCAAATCAATCCCTACAATGCTCCGATCAGAATTTGCATGAAAAGAAAATGACTGCGATTGCAGGGGTGATGTTTGAATAAGGGAATAATCATTCGGATGCGCAAACGATGTTACATTGAAAGCATAGTGAAGCAGTTGAACATAAGTCAATTCAAAAGTGATGATTGAATCGGGAGCGATAGAATAATTATTCAAATCAAAATACAGGGGAGTGGCTCCAAGATAAGCAACCAGATCAGGATCATTTTGTGGCCCGTTGCCGGGCAATGTAGTATCCTGTGGTGCCGGTGAAAAGATAGCAGAGTACCACACACCTCCGACTTTCCATCTCAATCCTGTGGCACAGGCGTCTTCATAAAGAGGAAATGCATACTTGACATGTACATCAGTCAGCAACTGATTCCTGAAGACCTGGGTGCTGGTGACTATAGCCACCTGGTTGGTTACCTGAACATTTACAGTTGAGGAAGTGAGTTGAAGGACGATCTTATCTGTCGCATCAACAATTGCTACAGCATTCGAAAAAATTTTTGTAGAAAAAGAAATGAGGATGAGGGAGATGAATAGTTTTTTCATAGAAGTAGTATTTGCTTCCAATTATACATAGTACACTATCGAACAGGGAAAATAAATCTATAAAGCGCCTTAAAAACTATATGAATCTCAATGATGTGACACTTTAATGACTAATTGTTGTTACCCGGTCATAAATCTCCACAACATCCCCAACGCTGCAATAGCAGTGTACTCCATAATAATTTCTCTGCCACGCGTGAAGAAAAATTTTTTCAAAATGATTTTCTCATTGCTTCCAACCGCAATCCAAACGGTACCTACCGGTTTGTCAGCTGTGCCTCCACCGGGTCCGGCAATTCCTGAAATGGAAATAGCGTAGTCGCTTTTTGTTTTCTTCAGCGCTCCCATTAGCATCTCACGAACTGCTTCTTCACTCACTGCGCCATACGTCGCGAGCGTTTCTTCTTTTACATCGAGCAGCATTTTCTTCAAATCATAAGAGTAACTCACAATGCTTCCAACAAAATATTCAGAAGCGCCGGGGACCGAAACAAGTTTATGAGCTACCAATCCGCCGGTGCAGCTCTCAGCAATGGAGACGGTTTTATTTTTTTCGCGTAACAGGATCCCGATTTCTTTTTCAAGTGAAGTATCATCATAGCCGAAAATAAATTCGCCTACCCGTCCGCGAATTTTTTCTTCCAGCACTTTCACCTGTGTACGCAGTGAAGTTTCATCACTGCCGGTAGCTGTAATGCGAAGCCGAAGGAGAGAATAGTGAGGCAAGTAAGCGAGCTTGAAATTTTCAGGAAAGCTTTCTTCAATGTCTTTTATTTTTTCCGCGAGAAAAGATTCACCGATACCCTGAGTGTGAATGGTGCGGTGAATGATGATCGGTGTTTCGCCCGAAGGGCTTCGTGCTGAGAAGTGAGATTTCAATTTCGGAACCACAAGATCAGTCATCATCGGTTTCATCTCGAAAGGCACGCCGGGCATGGCGACAAAAACTTTTTCTTCCCGCTCTCCGTCAGGAGTCCTTTGGACGAACCACATTCCCGGTGCAGTGCCGAAAAAATTTTTGATCGGAATGCAGTTGTCCGGAAGCTCTGCTTGTTTCTTGTTGACGTCCGGCATAGGGCGATTCAGCTTCTGAAAAATATTTTTTACCATCGTAAGGATTTCTTCATTCATCACCGGCTTACTCCCGAAATATTCACTGAGGGTGTGTTTGGTGATGTCATCATTCGTTGGTCCCAATCCACCCGTAATGAGGATGAGATCGCTGATTGCTTTTGCCTCATCGAGAGCAGAAATGATTTCCTGCTTTTCATCACCCACAGCAATTCTTCTTCTTACAGTAAAACCAATCTTGCTCAGCTCTTGTCCAATAAAAGCGGAATTGGTATCAATGACTTGCCCGATCAGGAGTTCATCGCCGATCGTGATGATTGTAGCAAAAAGTTTAGAATTTCCTGAAACCATTGAGACCGGTAGTGTTTGGTATTTGGGGTTCCCTTAACGGCGAAATTAGTAGCTTCAAATTCTAAACCTGAAACGAGAGATGTTCCCGATTCATTCGGGAAACCCGGAACAGATTTTCCTTTGGCATGATTTTGTAAATTGCAGCACCAAACTTTCTATCATGTTTAAAACTTTCTCATCCTTTCTGTTGATTGCAGGGTTTATATGCAGCTCCTGTGCGCAAATGTCACAATCGCAGGGAACCAAAACCGGTTCTTCATCAACAACAACAACAAGTACTCAGACGACAAAAGGAACCAAATCAGGTTCAACCGGAAGTACTTCTCAACAATCGCCTTCTTCCCCTTCTTCAAAACAAGGCGGATCTTCAACAACTGCACCGTCAACCAAAGGAACCAAATCAGGTTCTCCGGGAAGCTCTTCTCAGCAATCGCCATCCTCTTCCTCTTCAAATCAAAGTGGAATTGGAGGACTTAGTAACGATCAAATCGTTTCAGGGCTGAAAGAAGCATTGAGTCTGGGTGCGCAGAAAAGCTCTGATAAACTTTCTATCACTGATGGTTTCTTCAAAAATTTAGCTGTAAAGATTTTGATGCCTCCTGAAGCAAAAGATGTTGAATCAAAACTGCGCTCTATAGGGATGGGAGCCCAGGTTGATAATGCGATCTTAAGCATGAATCGCGCAGCAGAAAAAGCATCGAAAGATGCTGCACCTATTTTTATTAATGCAGTGAAGCAGATGTCATTTTCAGATGCAGCAAAGATTCTCACCGGACCAAACGATGCAGCCACACAATACCTGAAGAAAACAACTTCAGCGCAGCTCACCACCAAGTTCAAACCCGTGATTCAGTCTGCCCTTGCGGCTACAAATGCGACCAAGTATTGGAACGATGTTTTTACTAACTACAATAAAATTCCGTTCGTGAGTAAAGTAAATCCTGATCTCACTTCTTATGTGACTCAGAAAGCGCTCGACGGACTGTTCTTCACCTTAGCGCAGGAAGAAGCGAAGATTCGCAAAGACCCAATGGGCACAGCGAACAATATTATTCAAACTGTTTTTGGAGCGCTGTTGAATCATTGAAATCGGACTTGAGACTCGTGGATTTGAGACTTGCGGACAGGGGTCTTGTGGACATGAGACTCGCGGACTTGTGGACTTGAGACTTGCGGACTTCTAAAAAGATAGTGGACGATTATTCTATTGCACAGATATGTTGTGAGAATCATCTACCGACTCCGTCAATTATTTTTTGAGGTCAAGAATTCCTGTTAGTTCAATATCTAATGCTTCGGCAATCTAATAGAGGTAAAATACGGATGGATTGATGGCGCTTCTTGTGTCATACATCTTGCGTCCACAAGTCTCAAGTCCACAAGTCTCACCTCTCACCTCTCACGTCTCACCTCTCACCTCTCACGTCTCACCTCTCACCCTCAGTATTCATTCCACCCCTGCTGCTTATGCAACTTCAAATCCTGCAACACTGATGCTTTCACGCGCAATGTAAATGTGTAGCTCTGCCGGATGCCAAATGGAATCCAGGACATGCTCAATTCCCAGCAATGGAGATCGCGATTGATTTGAATAAATGCCGTGGGAAATTCGTGGTGAACAAAATCAAAGGATGTTTGACCGGTGATGCGCCAATTGCGCGTGAGGTTAAATGATCCGTTGAAATTAATCGTCTGCGTGAATGCGGTAGAATCATTGCCTGTGATGCCTCTCACTTTAGTGATGAATAAACTGTATCCTGTGCTGAAACTCCAGGGAATACTAAAGTCCTCATAAACATTCTGTGAGTTGATGAGGTAATCGGTCTGTGCCTGGGTGAGTTTCGAAACATCCGTCTTTTTCGGTGATTCAAATCTTGCATCAAGACCGATGGTCGCGCTGGTAAGACGCGCAAGCTTGTGCTGCGCATCCCACACAAAAACATTTTGTCTCCTGCCAAATGTATCTCCTATGTAGGGATCGAAGCTTGCACCGAAGTTGATGTTGATCTTATCGAACAATGTTGTTCTTCCTGACATGCTGATGACTGACATGCGCAACGTGTCAACAGCAAAGTTGTAGCTGCCGGTCATGGCGAACGCATCGAGCAGCTTGATTTTCTTCATTCCTGTCACCGTATCTTTTTTCGAAAACACTTTCATCTCAAGATTATTATTCAGCGAAACGTTGATGCCGCTGAATTTACCTGCTGGTGGCCCGCTAAAAATGCCGCCTTCGAAAATGGAATACTTTCTCGTGGTTTTTTTCGAATCCACTTGAACGGTCTTGAAAGCATTCCATCTTGACTCACTAAAATCAGGGCGATAGCTATAGCCCACCGAGGGATTAAAGACGTGACGGATCGCTTTTATTTTCCCGTGTTTGAACTGCACCATTCCATAGAGGCGCGTAGAAGCGCTCATGTTTAATGAATAGTCACGTGCGGCGGCAAAATTTCGAATGGTGTCATTGATCACCCGCTGCGAGGTTGCATCCCAACTCTTCCTGATCGTTTGCAGCGCCCATGTCTCGTTGTAGTTGAAAGAAGGCGTGACGATGAGATAACGGAAAATTTGAAACGGCGCACTAATCGGAACTTGCTGAAGGACTCCGGTAAAAGTTTTAGTGAAGGGATCTTCATGAAAAAGCAGCGTGTCCAATGTGCTTAATTGGTTCCTTGCATTCAGGGTGTATGTCAATCCGATTTTCTCAAACCATTTTGGTTTGCCGACAGGTTCTTTCTTTTGAAAAGGATACAATTGATTCATGCTGAAATTAAAAACCGGGAGCTGCAAGCTCACCACGTGTGTGAGCGTACTTTGGCTGTGAGATGCCGAGATGGTATAATTAAAGGGCGAGTTTGGAATGGTTTGACGATAAGAAATCGAAGACTGGTACGTGTTGTCGAGATATGCATTCTGCGGATTACCGAAAAGCTGAGCAAACCCCGGCGTGGCAAATGACACGGTAGCATTGAAGGAACTGTTAGGCCGGGCTTTGGCATCCTGGGCGTAATTCATATTCACCTTGAAATTTGTAGCGGGAACGTACTTATTCGTTTCAGCGAAAAACGTACGCGTGTTTGAGTAGGTGATGCTGAATCCGCCGCTAAAGCGGTAGCGTGAAATGAAACGTGATGAAGCATTGAGTAGCCAGCTTCCTTTCGAATAAATATTTCCGGAGAGTGCGAGATCAAGATGATCGCTGATGCCGAAATAGTAGCCGCCGTGTTCGAGATAAAATCCGAGATCAGTGCGTTCGCCATATTCCGGGAAAATGATTCCCGATTTTCTTTTATCGCTCAGCGGAAAAATTCCGAAGGGAACAAACAAGGGGGTTCTCACATCAGCTACCACCAGATTTGCGGGGCCGGTGATGATTGCTTTGTTTGGAATCACTTTGATCTTATTCGTGGCAATGTAGAAATGAGGATGGTCTTCATCGCACGTGGTGTAAATATTATTTTTCCCGAACAGCACTTCATTCGGCAGCCGCTTCACAACATCACTGCGGATGAAACCTTCTCCTTCCTGTGTTGTGATCTCTGTGATCTTTCCTTTTTTCGTTTTGAAACTGTATGCGATGCGCTCTGCTTTGTAATTGCGATCACCCTGCGCGAACATGGGTTTACCGGCAACTTTCCCCGAAGAATCTTTCCTTCCTATTGCAATCACTTCACTGTTGCTCCAGTCAAACACAATGGAGTCAGCGGTGAGGGTAATATCCTTGTACTCCACTTTTGCATTGCCGATTAAATACACTTTCTGATGCGTAACATCCATCCAGGTTGAATCATCGGCGTGATATTTTACGGGTGCATCGAGTGAGTCGGAAGATTTCTTTATGCGGGAAGAAGAAAGAGAATCGAGTTTAGTGGTGTCGCGGGGAATGGTGTCGGGTGGAATAATTGCAAAGGATGAAGAGAGGGAATGTTTTACGAAGTCATTGCAGAAAGCTTCGTCTTGTAAGAAGGTTCCTTCTGAATGACCGAACGGCAGTCTTAGCAAGTCATTCATGAGGAAACTTCTTTCCACTTTGTAAGAAATAGCTTCTGCATCAATGCTTCCTGCTTTTTGGAAGTTGTTCAGAAGGGAGCTTTTTTGCGTTCGGGAAGAAACAACAGTGTATGCACTTGCGTACAAACACGAAGCAATCAACATCACAGTGAGGAAAGAGATCATTCGCATAATGCCACAGCGAAAATATCGCATCTATCTTTGCGTTGATTGCAAGTGAAAGTTTTAAACGAAAAGCGAGAGAGAATATGATTCGCACATTTATATTGCTTCTGTTCTGTGTTGCAAGCTGCAGCTTCTGCTTAAGCGCGCAACCTTCGGGATATAAAATAAAAACCATTGTGCTCGATGCAGGGCATGGCGGACATGATTCCGGATGCCGTGGCGCTTTCTCCAATGAAAAAGATGTAACACTTTCTGTAGTGCTGAAGTTAGGGGCACTCATCAAACAAACATATCCTGATATCAAAGTTATTTACACGCGTGCCACGGATGAGTTCATCGAATTGTATGAACGCGCTGACATTGCCAATCGCAACGATGCTGATCTTTTTATTTCCATTCACTGCAACGCGAACAGGTCGCATGAGCCGTATGGAACGGAAACATGGCTCATGGGTTTAAAAAAATCTGAAGGGAATCTTGAAGTATCGAAGCGCGAAAATGAAGTGGTGCTGATGGAAAGCGATTATCAGCAGCACTATGATGGCTTCGATCCGAATTCACCGGAGGGTTACATAATTCTCACCATGAATCAGAATGCGCACATGACACAGAGCATTGATCTCGCTTCGAAAGTTGAAGATCAGTTTAAGCATGAAGGAAGAACCAGCCGCGGCGTGAAGCAGGCGGGATTTCTCGTGCTGTGGCGAACAACCATGCCTTCGATTCTCATTGAAACGGGCTTCCTCACCAACCGCACTGAAGAAAAGTATTTGAACTCGGAAACGGGACAGAATGAAATTGCGAACGGCGTACTGAATGCAATCACGGATTATAGAAATGCAGTAGAAGGCGGGAATGAAAATGAAAATAAAAGTGAAAGTGAAGGGCTGCAAAATAATCGGGTTGTGGTGAAGAATTCTGATTCAGTTCAAATCTCTTCCACAAAAATTTCAAATGTTGATTCTCAAAACATCAATGTGGCAGATTCATCCCCTTCACTTACACTCTCTCCTACATCCGAGCAACTCATCTATCGCATTCAAATCGCTGCTTCATCAAAGCCACTCGATTTGAGGAGCCCGCCGTTTTCTTCTTTCAAAGAAGTTAAGAATGACAAGAGTGAAACCGGAATCAATCGTTATATGGTCGGCAACTATATGAACTATGAGGAGTGCGTGAAAGCACTTGCTGACATTCGCAAGAAGGGAATTAAAGATGCTTTTATTGTTGGATATAAATTGGAGCGGCGTGTGCTCACCAAGTATGCTCAGTGAGTTGTATCGTGAGAATGAAGGGGGAAAGTGAAAAATAGTAGTGTTGCAATCAGTTATTCTCATTCCGATTCAGTTCAGCTTTCTTCCCAAAAAATTTCAGTTGGCGATTCATGTGACTTCAAGAATGCCCTGTTCTTCCCTTTCAGACTAACTCTTGCCCAATGTCTTTACCTTGGCGTACAAATTTGAGACGTGTTCCGGTAAATGAACATTGCGTATCTTCAAGTCATAATTCAATTTCCCTATGAAAAAGTTTTTACTCTTCGCTATAAGCATATTGCCTCAGCTCAGTTATTGTCAGGGTGAATACAACGTCTGGTTTTTCGGGTATGGCGCGGGAATAGATTTTAATTCAGGATCCGCTGTGGCCATTACAGGACCTATAAACCAATGGGAAGGTTGCGCAGACATTTGTGATGCAAGCGGCTCGGTTCTTTTCAGCACTGATGGCATTACCGTTTATGACCATAATAACAACGTGATGCAAGCAGGCTTGTTAGGAAACCCATCCTCTACACAGTCCGGTGTCATCACTCCTTTTCCGGGTTCAACCACGAAATACTACATTTTCACAGCTGATGCTCAGGCAGGCTCTAACGGCATTCAATATAATATTGTTGATATGACTCTGAATGCCGGATTGGGAGGCGTTACTATCATGAATCAACCTTTGCTTGGAGTGGCAGCGGAAAAAATTACGGCGGTAAGGAATGCTAACGGGACTGATATATGGGTTCTTGTTCATGGATGGAATTCAAACTCTTTTTATGCTTATCCCGTAACCTCGGCCGGAGTTGGTTCAGCTGTGATAACAAACATTGGCTCGGTTTATCCGGCTGATCCCGGAGATGATACTCAAGCAATCGGTCAAATGAAAGCTTCGCCTGATGGACACCGGGTTGCATCGTCTATGAGCTGGAAAGTAAATCAACCGGTAGAAGTTTTTGATTTTGACAATGCCACCGGAACTCTTTCCAATCAAATTGATTTGCCGACACAAGGAGGTTGCTACGGAATCAGTTTTTCTCCTGACAACACTAAATTCTATTGTGCCATTGGAGGCATCTTTGGCTCAGCAAAGGTGGTACAGTATGATTTAAGCGCAGGAAATATCCAGGCATCTGCAGTTACTCTTGTTACCAATAATGATGATTATGGATCAGTGCAAATTGCTCCGGACGGAAAAGTTTACATTGCTAAGAATGGACCTTCCTTTCTCGATGTGATCAACAACCCTAATCTGGCCGGCGCTGCTTGCGGGTTTGTCTATGATGGATTTCCGCTTCTTGCCGGTTCGGGAATGGGACTTCCAAATTTTATTGATAGCTATGTAGTGACAAGCTGCGAAGTAAACCTTGGCAGCGATACAACGCTCTGTGGAAACTTCTCTCTCACTCTTGATGCAGATACAGGAGGAGTTTCTTACTTGTGGCAAGATCAATCAACCTTACAAACTTTTACGGCGAACGGTCCCGGTAAGTATTATGTGACGGTAGTGTATGCCGACGGATGTGTTGCTTCAGATACCATTTCTCTTGATTCTTCTTCTGTTGAAATTAGCCTTGGGGTTGATACCATTCTTTGCAAAGACAACACTATTCTTTTAACTCCGGGGCCGGGATATCAAACTTATCTGTGGCAGGATGGGAGTTCGTTGCAAACCATGACTGCCGATAGCGGCTATTATTCCGTAACCGTTACCAATGAGTTTGGCTGTAAAGATTCGGCTTCAATAAATATTTTAACGGATGAAATAAAAATATCGTTAGGACCTGATACTTCTTCCTGCAGGGGAAGCGGAATTGTGCTGGAGGCCGGAAACGCTTTTGCTTCTTATGCGTGGAATGATGGATCATCTTCATCCACTTTGATTACATCAGCGCCGGGAATCTATTCTGTAGTTGTTCAGGATGAACATGGGTGCACGGCTACCGATTCCGTTTTGGTGAGCAATGGCATTTGCAATGAGATTTTTGTTCCCAATGCCTTTTCTCCCGGTGATGATGCCATTGATAATACTTTCGGAATACTGAATCCGCAGGATGTTGCTACGCTCAGCATGCGGATTTACAACCGGTGGGGAGAGTTGATTTTTGAAACAAGCAACGTATATGAACGATGGGACGGAACCTATAAAACAGAACCGTGTGAATTAGGAGTTTATATCTTCGTCATCAATTGTGTTTTGAAAAGCAATGTGCCGGTAATCATGAATGGAAATGTAACCCTGGTAAGGTGAGGAAAAGAGTGATTGAATTCTGATTGAGTATAGAGATCTTCTTCGAAGGTTTTTGATACCGGTTCACATAACACAATTGCTTGCTCATCACTTTCACTCCCGCCTTTGCCGCATCATCTTACCTTGCATCAAATGTCAACCGCTACAACAACACTATACAGACCGGTGGGTCCAACAGAACTTGCTTTGATAGAACAATCAGGGTGGAAAAAATTTCCGCCCCGTCTTCCACATCAACCCATATTTTATCCTGTGATGAATGAAGAATATGCAATTCAAATTGCGAGAGACTGGAATGTTGCTGCTTCAGGGTCTGGCTTCGTGACAAAGTTTTCAGTGGATGCCAATTTTTTGAAAAAGTATGAAGTACACAACGTTGGCGGAGCAATTCATAATGAGCTATGGATTCCGGCGGAGGAACTTGAAGAGTTTAACGAGAACATTGTGGGATTAATCGAAGTGACAAAAAAATTTTTTCCTGAAGGAAAATAATCTCATGTTGTTGGTAGCATGTTTTTGAGTTAGCATCTTTACATTCTTGAATTGGATAGATATTAACAACACATTTGTAACTGTTCTCGGTTATCCCTTAAGTTATGTAGAGTTTATTGGAACAGTAACAGGATTCTTTTCGGTTTGGCTTGCAGCAAAATCAAACGTCCTGACATGGCCCATAGGGCTGATTAATGTGTTCTGCTTCTTTTGTATTTTCTACCAGGTTCGGCTTTACTCAGATATGTTCCTCCAGGTTTATTTTTTCGTCATAAGCATTTATGGTTGGATCGCGTGGAAAAATCAGGACAGAAAAAAAGGGACGCCAATAAAAACTATTTCAGAGAAGCAGAGAATCATGGTAGCAATTATTATTCTGTTGGTGACACTAAGCATGGGAACATTTGTAAAAAATATTCACACTCTTATTCCGGCAATATTTATTTCGCCGGCCTCTTATCCGTATATTGACACATTCGTTGCTGTATTAAGTGTAATTGCAACAGTCCTTCTTGCCCGGCGAAAAATTGAAAATTGGATTCTATGGATCATTGTCGACATCATTAGTGTGGTGTTATATGCAAAGAAGCATGTTCTTTTTATTTCCATCGAATACGGAATATTTATGTGTTTGGCCACGCTTGGATTGTTGACCTGGTTAAAGTTGCTTCGAAATGAAAAGAGGATTGGTCATCGGTAAGTTCATGCCCCTGCATCAGGGGCATATCAACCTGATTGATTTTGCTTCTCACAACTGTGATGAGCTTATTGTCCTGATTTGCGCAACAGACAAGGAACCCATTGACGGACAAATGCGACTCAATTGGGTAAGAGAAAGTTTTACAAATCCCATGATCAAATCCCAACTATTGATTTATGATGAAGCGCATTTACCAAATACTTCAGTGTCTTCAATGGAGGCCTCAAATCTCTGGGGCAACTTTCTAAAAGAAAAGCTGCCGCGCATTGATGTGATTTTTTCATCTGAGATCTATGGCGATTACATCGCAAATAGTTTAAACTGCAGGCATTCTGCATTTGACATTGGCAGAAAGAACCTTGCGATATCTGCCACTGAAATAAGAAATCATCCTTTTCTGAATTGGGATTATATTCCACCGGCAGTAAAACCATATTTCGTAAAAAAGATTTGTCTTTACGGGACTGAATCTACCGGCAAAACAACGTTGACAAACCGATTAGCGCAATACTTTAACACAGTCGGAGTTGAAGAAAAAGCAAGAGAAGTAATCGAAGCGACCCGTGATTGCACGGAAAAGGATTTGATTCAAATTGCAGAGTTACACGCTAACGCTATTCTTGAAAAAATAAAGACAGCGAATAAACTTTTGTTCGTGGATACCGATATCAATATTACTTGCTCTTACAGCCGGTTTCTTTTTAACAAAGAACTTAAGGTTCCGCAATGGATTGAAGAAGCGAATCGTTTTGACCTCTATTTATTTTTGGAAAATGATTCGCCTTATATTCAGGATGGAACAAGATTAAAAAAGCACGAAAGAGATTTACTGAATGAAAGCCATAAGAAACTACTGATGGAAAAAGGACTTTCTTACATTACCATTGACGGTGATTGGGAAACAAGATTTCGGAAGGCAATAGAAGCAACAGAAGCTTTTATAAAACAGTGATGCTGTGAACATCCTTCATTTTTGCTGTGAATGCATTTGCAAACAGGGTAATAGGGATTGTAAAATATAATGTTGATGCGGAGAACCATACTCATGATCAGGCGGTTTTTTTTCCAATATTTTACTTAACTTTGAATAGGACTTACAATATGAGACATTTGATGATCATAACAATATTAATTTTTGCATCAGCCGAGTGGGCTATGGCAGGCGGAACGGCCTCTATTGAAGGAGAATCGTTTCTGTTTTACATTCCTCTTGCAATGTTTGTGGCTATGCTGATTCTTGAAAATATATGGAATGTGCTAAAGCCGGGAGAAGCATGGCACCGGCTAATAGATTTTATTGGGCATCGCCTTCACTGAAGGAGAACTTTCTGAAACGGGAATTGAAAAGCTCACAGTTCAACAAGGACCCAAAAAAAGAGGTTGACCTTTTAAGACAACCTCTTCAAATAATTCACTTCTTTCGTACGGATTAGAACTTCCGTGAAATTATTCAGCAATAAATTTGCTGGTAAAGATTCCGTTTGAATTCTTAACCTGGACAATGTAGGTACCGTCAGAAAGGCTTTCAATGTTATAACTGATTTGATTGCTTCCGGATGTTGCTTCTTCCCTTTGTTGTTGTACCAATCTGCCTGTCAGATCAAAAATTGATATCTCAACAACTTCATCTTGCGCTGAATAAAATGATACTGTTATATTATCAGCAGAAGGATTTGGAAATACACTGAGTGCCTGTGAATTTTCTTGTTCATTTCCTATGCGACAACCGGTAGTTGTAAAAGTCATCTTACCTGTGCCTACAGCCGGGACACAGTTTGCTCTTATTGAGAAATTATAAGTAGTGCAAGGGGACAATTCGGTTAAATTAAACTGGGTGCCACCGAAAGTCGACTGTTTTATGACAACATTGGAACCACTGGCACGATATCTAATTACGTGCTTGGTTGCTCCATTTGCCGTAAAATTGACTGTTGCAGTTGTCGATGTTGTAGTCACCGTAACATTGGAGGGAGCTGCGCATTGTCCAAAGGTTGATACTTTGGTGAAGATAAGAAGTGATAAAATCACAATGAATGTTTTTGAAATGTGTTTCATATGTTTAAGTTTTAAGTGAGCCATAAAAATACACTTTAGCATATTTTATCCAACTGTTTTTGAATTGCAAGGTCTCAACAAATAACTTCTTTTATTTTTGCCCGCATTAAAAAATTTATCTTCTTGTTCAGGGTTCCCAACGAATTTAAAGTAGGCGTAGTAGCTACCATCGCTATTGTACTGGCAGTATTAGGATACAATCTGCTCCGCGGAAAAAATTCTTTCAACCGTGACCGCATTTATTTCGCAAAATATGATCATGTAGATGGATTGGCGCTCGCAGCACATGTGCGATACAACGGAATGAATGTTGGCAGAGTACAGGATATGGAATTAGCCACAGACGGTTCAGGAAAAATTATTATGAGCATGAATGTTTCTCCCGCTCTCAAAATCCCCCGGGGATCAGTAGCAAAAATTGTTCAGATTGATTTGTTCGGAACAAGAGCGGTGCAGATTGAACTCAGCCATGAAAAAGAAATTTTGCAATCCGGCGACACACTTCAATCCGGTGCAGAGAAGGATGTGATCAGTGGTGTTAAAGATCAGGCCAAGGCTTTGCTGGGTTCGCTCGATACTGTGGTGACATCGGTGCGGGAAATATTCGATGATCAAACCAGGACAAATCTTCAAAAGAGTTTTGCGAGTGTTCAACATACCCTGGATAATCTCGATAAATCCATCAGCAGCAATCAAGGTCGGCTCGATCGCATTTTCTCCAATATTGAATCCATTACTTACAATGTCAATCAAAACAAGGAGCAGATCACGGCAATTCTTACCAATCTGAACGCGATTTCTGATTCACTCCGGCGTGCAAACATTGCACAAACAATAACACAGGCCCACGATGCGCTTCAACAGGTGAGCGAGGTAATGAAAAAAATTAATGAGGGCAAAGGCTCGATGGGATTGCTCGTGAATGATGAGCGATTGTACAACAGGCTTGATTCAGCGTCCACCTCCTTAGATGCATTGCTGAAAGATTTCAAACAGCATCCCGGTCATTATGTTCAATTCTCTGTCTTTGGAAAAAAAGATAAAAAGGAAAGTCCATCACCCAGGTAATAACATGCCACATCGTTACTTTGATCAATCACGGAATGTCTCTTCCTTTTAATTTACAGCGCATCAATCGCAACAGATTATTTTCCATTTTCTTTTTTTCAATCAATATTCGTTCATTCAGTATTGCCGGATCAATCGTCGATGCGATTCGTATTCTTTGTTTCATTTTATTATTGACTCCCGATAGAAACAAAAATCGGGATTTCGTCCGTCTGTTTATTTTGTTTTTGGTACTCAACATTCACTATTCTCCATTCACTTTCGCGCAGGTAAAAGGAAGCTTCCATCCTGAAGGAAGTCAACCCATCAACCTCATCAATGCCGATGAGCTGGAGTACAGCGAACTGGGCGGAATAAAATTGCGTAAGCTAACCGGCAATGTTCAACTGCAGCAAAATGATGTCACGTTGTTTTGTGATCAGGCGAATCAATATTTAGATCAGAACCTGATTGATGCGACAGGCAATGTTCGCATCCGGCAGAGCGATACGATCAACATTTACGGGAACACATTGCATTACGATGGCAATTCGAGAAAAGCCAACCTCAAAGGCAATGTGAAACTCACTGATTCGCATGTCATCCTCACTACTGAAGAATTAGATTACGACCTGAACACACGGGTGGCAAATTATGTGAGTGGCGGAAAAATGATCAATGATTCGGCCGTGCTCACCAGCAAGCATGGATACTATTATGCAAACTCTTCTGATATTTTTTTCAAGAAGGATGTAAACCTTGTGGACCCTGATTATGCTTTGACTACCGATTCACTCCGGTTTAATTCACAAACGAAGATCGCATACTTTGTAAGCCCAACTTACATTCACTCTGATTCCTTCGATGTGTATTGCGAGCGCGGATACTTCAATACACAAAGTGACATTGCACAGTTCGAGAAAAATGCAGTGCTGAAGAAGCCGCCGCAAACATTGAATGCTGATACCATTTACTTCGAGCGCCTGAATGGTTTCGGCATTGCGCGTTCACGCATTCGCTGGGCCGATACGTCTTCCAAAATTTTTCTTCAGGGAAATTATGCACAATTCTCCCGTCAGTATGATCGTGTTCTTGCAACAAAAAATGCTCTGCTGATAACGGTGATTGAGAATGATTCGCTCTTTCTTTCAGGCGATACCTTGCTTTCGTTGAAAGACAGCATTGGAAATTTCAGAAGGTTGTTTGCATTTCATCATGTGAAATTATTCAAGAGTGACATGCAGGGGATCTGCGACTCGGTGGCATTTAGTTTTCGGGATTCGACATTCAGATTATTTCACAAGCCCGTGCTGTGGGTGGAGAACAACCAAATGAAAGCAGACACTATCAATGTGATGCTGAAAAATAAGAAGATTGATAAGATGAACTTACTGCAGAATGCATTCGCCTCGAATCTTGCCGACTCAGGAATGTACAACCAGGCAAGGGGAAAAAACATGTTCGGCTATTTCAAAAACAGCGAACTCGAGCGCATGGAAATCATCGGCAACGGCGAAAGTATCTACTATGCGAAGGACGATAATGGTGGATTAATCGGCGTAAACAAAGCTGTATGTTCCAACATGATCTTGTATTTCGATACCGCAAAAAAAATTGATCGCATTTATTTCATCACGCAACCCGATGCTACTCTCTATCCGATCTCTTCTTTTCCGAAAGAAGAATCAAGGCTGAAAAATTTTGTGTGGTTGGATGCGCTGCGACCGAAGTCGAAGGAGGATTTGTTTAAGTGAATGGTGAATGGTGAAAAGTGAATGGCTAAATGGCTGCAGGGTTTAATGGTTAACATCAAGCTGCTCTCTTTGGAAAGCAATTTACCCATATAACCATTTAACAATTTTTCTTCAATGTCGAAAACTTTCCATCTCTCATTTCCCTGATCAGATTCTTCTTTCGAATTTTGTACAAAAATGTACATCATCAAGATTCGGGGCAAGGTGAAAATTCCGGACTACATTCAAATACGGGATGATGAGTTTACGTTGTTAGCATACTTCCGCGCCGATCGTCCTGATGATGCGCTGCGTAAAATTGGATTGACGGAGCAGGGAGAGCAGGTGAAAAAAATTATTTCGGAATTGCCTTTCGGAAAAATTCAAAAGCTCGAGTTGCACTAATAAAGCAGGCGGTATGCATCCCGATGGATCGGGAGCAATAGGCAAAAAAACAAACCTGATAAATCAATAACCTAATAACATAATAACTCTCATGCCTGAAAGAATTATTGAGCTTCACGACGCAAATATTTACCAGCAGGAATCTCTGGTGCTGAGCCACGTAACTTTTAGTATAGAGAAGGGCGAGTTCGTTTACCTGGTAGGGAAGACCGGAATGGGTAAGAGCAGTTTATTACGTGTGCTCTATGGTGATTTGTTGCTGAGCGAAGGAACCGGTTTTGTCGCCGGATATGATTTGAAAACTCTCACATCGAAAAATCTTCCGTACCTGAGGCGCAATCTCGGCATCGTATTCCAGGATTTTCAATTGTTAACTGATCGCACCGTGGAGCAGAATCTGAAATTTGTTTTGCATGCCACAGGATGGAAAGACAAAAGCAAAATGACGGAGCGTATGGAAGAAGTCCTGAACATGGTAGGATTGAAAACAAAAGGATTCAAAATGCCGCATGAACTTTCCGGAGGTGAGCAACAGCGCGTAGTAATTGCGCGTGCGCTGCTCAATCACCCTGAACTTATTCTCGCCGATGAACCAACAGGCAATCTCGATCCTGAAACATCTGAAGAAATTTTCCGCCTGCTTGCCGACATCAGCACCAACTCTCAAACTGCCGTGCTGCTCGCATCGCATGATTACATGACACTACAAAAATTTCCATTCCGCACATTGAAGTGTGAGAAGGGAAGCGTGGTGGAAGGGTCTGTTATGGAAGTGGTGTGATTAGCTCTTCCTATAGAGTAGCGAGCATTTTGTAACACAAAACTCTTCAGTAAAAAAACATACCCGGCAAGCGAGAAAATTAGCGGAATTTTTTTCAGTCCCAGGGGTTTGCGAGTTGAGTGCCAAATAAAATTTCGTTAGGTTTGATTCTTATGAAAAGGCATTTTCTTCCTGCAATATTTTTTATTCTTTTTTGCAGCATTGGTCATGCTCAAACTTTCACGGCGCAACAGAAAAATGAAATGTGTGACTCGATAAAAGCTGCGCTGCAATTTGCATGGAACGGATATAAAAAATATGCATGGGGCGCTGATGAAGTCACACCGATCACCAAAGAGCCGCAAAACTGGTATCTGCAATCACTGCTCATGACTCCCATGGATGCCTTCGACACTTTTATTCTGCTTGGGATGAATGACGAGGCGAAGGAGGCGAAGCGCCTCATTTTCTCCCGATTGGATTTTCAATTCGACCAAAGTGTGCAGGTGTTTGAGATTACCATTCGGTTGCTTGCAGCGCTGCAATCGGCGTATGAACTGAGTGGTGATAAAGAGTTTTTGAAATTGGCGGAAGACCTCGGTAACCGGTTGATGCCTGCTTTCAATTCTCCAACCGGAATGCCGTATCGCTTTGTGAATCTGCAAACCGGAAAAACCAGCGACTCCTTGAGCAACCCCGCTGAAATCGGAACACTGATGCTCGAATTCGGCAAGCTCAGTCAGCTTACCGGCAATACACTTTACTATACTGCTGCAAAGAGAGCCGCCATGGAGGTTTTTGAAAGCAGGAGTAAAATCGGGTTGCTCGGATCAGGGATTGATGTGAACACCGGTGAGTGGATGGATTCTGACAGCCACATCAGCGGCGGCATTGATTCTTATTATGAGTATCTCTACAAAGCGTGGCTGTTGTTTGGTGATGAAGATTTCAAATATGCATGGGATATTGAGAGCGCCGCCATCAAAAAGTATTTGTTGAGAAAGGAAAACAGCGGATGGTATTTCGCACACGTTAACATGATTACAGGAACTGAAACCGGCTCATACTATGGAGCATTGGATGCTTTTTTTGCGGGCACACTCGCGCTCTCGGGTGATGTAGCCACGGCAGAAAAAGTTCAGGAAGGGAATTACTATATGTGGACACATTTTAAAATGGAGCCGGAAGTTTTCGATTTCCGGCAAGACACGATCGTGTATCCGTCGTATCCGTTGCGTCCCGAAAATTTGGAGAGTTGTTTTTATCTCTATCGCTTCACTCACGATGACTTATACTTGCAAATGGGACAACGAATGGTGAGTGATATTCTCACCCACTGCAGAGCCGGCGCAGGATACGCTGCCATAAAAGATGTAACAACAATGGAGCAGGAAGATGACATGGAAAGTTATTTCTTCGCTGAAACATTAAAGTATGCGTACTTACTTTTTGCTCCTGAAGAGACCATTGATTTGAGCAAAATAGTTTTCAATACGGAAGCGCATCCTCTTCGAATCAAACAGTAATGCACATAATTTCTGAAAGTATTTCTAAAACTCCTATCTTGTGAAATAATTTTTTTATTCCTCGTTCCTCTAAGTTTCTATAACTAAAAACACACACATGCGTCTCACCACTCGATTAAGCAACGGCTGGAAATTATCTATGGCAAGTTTTGAAGTGCTCAAAAAGAACAAGCAACTGCTGCTCTTCCCGGTACTGTCCGTGATTGCTTTGATGGTCACTATCGCATCCTTTGCTGCTGTTATTCTCTCGGCCTTCGGATGGGATTTTTTTAATGCTTTGCAGCGAGGAACTCCGGCGCAATATATTTTGACCTTCTGCTTTTACCTGATCAACTATTTTGTGATTGTGTTTTTCAACATGGCGGAGGTTTGGAAAAATTATCACCGGTTTGCTGGGGATCGCATGGAGCATCACCACATTTTTTGTAGTTCCTGTTATTGCATACGAGCACGCGGGACCAATTACTGCCCTCAAGCGCTCTGCCTCCATTATGAAAGAAAAATGGGGTGAATCACTCGCTGCGAACTTTAGCTTCGGCGTCATTACTCTAATTGTCTTTGCCGTGCTTGTACTTCCGCTAATAGCATTAATTGCATGGGGCTATGGTCTTCTTGGGATAATTATTTGGATGGTTGTTTTCTTCTCATTGTCTATCATTCTCTCCGCCGCCAAAATGATCTTCGTTGCAGCGGTCTATGAACACATAAACAACGCACCTGTGACCGGCTTTGATGAGCAAATGCTCGATAGCGTATTTGTGAAGGAGAAGAAGGGAATTTTTTAAGAGAAGATTTCGCCATTCCCTGCATTCATACCTGCAAATCCTTTAAATAGGAGTATAAAGTCCATTATTTTGCTCGTTACGCATTGATTGCTCTTAAATAGATCCTACATATTTATCTAATTGAGTGTTGATTTAATTGATCAGGGATATGAAGAAATGATACGAAGCGTTGCTATACTTGATGTATAATAGACTTTTGCTTCTTATTCCCGCTGTCAAAATCCCATTTAATCATGTTTGTTTGTTCTTTCTATCGATGGTTCTTGCCTCCAAATCAGAAGTCGAGTTTGAAAAAACCTAAAAATTTCTCTAAAAAACTGACAAAAAATCATTCAAACTCTTCAATAGTGAATGTTAAAAACATATTAAAACCAACTAAATTTCCAAATCTTTTTTGTATCTTTGCGATCAAATAAAAAACAACAATAAAAATGCAAAGGACAGGAAGACCGCGTACCAGACCGGCAAAATTGATGGATGGTTTCTACATCGAAGTTCGTAACAAGGGATCGGTGAGCAAGGGGATAAAAATAAGAAGCACCAACAAAGATCAGATGGAAATGACCATCAAGCAATATAAAAACAGCGGAAAAGAAGTGATCGTTCTTGGAGAATATAAGGATGAAGTATGGCTTAATAATGCTGTCGCATGAATTCACCTTTGTTCCCTGGGGTGGATTAACTCAATCTTTTTGAAATACAGTTAGTGATATGAGTTTCCCTCATGAAGGGAGATTTTCAGGCTATCTTTGAGCTATCCCGGTTCTTTTCGGGAAGCCAATTAGAATTCCTCTATGGATCCCTCGCTTATCCGAATTGAAAAGCAAGATCGTATTGCCTTCATCACCTTGTGCCGTTCTGAAAAGAAAAACGCCTTGAACGATGCGTTGGTGAAAGAATTAACAAGCGCCTTTTCTTCTCTTGAATCCGATAACAATGTGAAGGTGATTGTGCTTAAAGCCGAAGGTGATGTGTTCAGCGCCGGCGCTGACCTGGATTACCTGCAAAGGCTTCAGAATTTTTCTTTCGAAGAAAATCTCGCCGATTCAAATTCACTGAAGGAACTCTTACTGAAAATTTATTGCAATAAAAAAGTTGTGATTGCACAGGTAGAAGGTCATGCGATTGCAGGTGGCTGCGGATTGGCTACTGTATGTGATTTTTGCTTTGCCGTTCCTGAAGCAAAGTTTGGATATACAGAGGTGAAGATTGGTTTCATTCCGGCGCTTGTAAGTGTTTTCCTTGCAAGGAAAATCAGCGGAGCTGATGCACGGGAATTGCTGCTGACCGGAAATTTAATCAGTGCTTCACGCGCTGAAGAAATCGGGCTTATCAATTCTATCATTGAAAAAAATAAAATCGCCGGTTGGGTGAAACAGTTCGCAACCGATCTGTGCAATGAAACTTCTTCACAATCCATTGCTGCCACGAAAGAATTGCTTTCGAAAATTTCTTCTCCGGAACTCAATGAAGCGCTGGACATCGCAGCACGAATGAATGCGCATGCACGCGCAAGTGCCGATTGCAAAAAAGGAATTGATTCATTCCTTAAGAAAGAAAAGATCAAGTGGTGATATAAGAAGATGCACCAAAAAAAACTCAGCGAGCAATCACCCACTTAAAAGAAACCGAAATGTCTTTTGCAGCAATACTGAGTAGATAGATTCCGCTTGCCAGCCCTTGATCAAGTTTCAATGATTGTGAGGTCTCCAATCTCAGAAGGTTATGTCTTTCACAAAGACCGCCGTTAGCATTATGAACGGAAACCATAAATGATTCATTCAGGATTTGATTACTCGAGATGGTGATTGCATCGCCCTGCAGATTGCCGGCAACCTGAATAGAGAGATCATCAGAAGAAGGAGTTTGAATTCCACTTGTCTCATACAGGATTCCTTCCATCAGGTAAATCTTCTCAGCCACTTCATCGCCAAACACTATGTAAAAGGTGCCATGCGAATAAGCAATATCCGGATCGGTATGATAACCATTCGGAAGCACATTGCTGATTGTATCTACCACTATTCCCAAACCCGAAGCACCGGTAAGAGAATAGGTGAACATGATGTTCCGGTGTCCATCTATAATCTGTTCCCAAACAACTGCCATTGTATCACCACTCGCTGCTATGCGCGGATGGTTTTGAGTACCACCACCAGGCAGATTAAATAACGGCTTCTCGAAGCTAAGCTGGAAATCATTCAGGTTAAACGCGGACAGGAAGCATTGATTTCCATTTACACCATTCATAAAAACACTGATCAGTGTATCTCCTTCAATCACCCCCTGGCCCCCTGTTGACGGGCAGTTTGCAATAATCCAGTTGTGGTTATCAATGCTTGCAACTTCATTGAAAGTATTTCCTCCGTCATGTGAGATGGCAGCTCTCATATCGCGCAGGTCGTTGATGGCATTGCGGTAAATAACCGCCACTACCCCGTCATGATAAACAATGCTGCCCGGACAACAATCGCAGGGATCAGCACCAAGGCTATCGGTTGCACTCACATCAGCAGAGAATGAACTTCCTCCATCAGAAGACTTGGTAACTACGTATTGCGGATTGGAAAAACCTGAATTGAGTTTTGCAAATGCAACAATTGGATCGCCGCCCGGCATAATATCTACACTGGGATATTGTGCATAGTTGTCTCCGATATTATCAATGCGAACGGTATCACTGAATGTGAGTCCCTGGTTAAATGAGCGCTGCATATAAGCGTGTCCCTCGATCACATCAACATAAGTCACGTACACTGTGTCACCGGAAGCCTTCATATCCGGTCCTGTTAATGCAAAAACGTTCGCCGTTAAACTCCCGGGTGTGAGTTGTACTTCAGGCTCAAATGTTCCGGAAACAAGCCGCCTATAAAGCAGAACTCCGCTGCTGAAATCACCCCATACTATAATGGGAGTTGAATTGGAAACAGCTACGCGCGGCCAATCAAAACCCAGGGTTGAATTTACAATCACCGGGTCTAACCAGGTCAATGGTGCTTGCGCGTTCATATACGTTGAAGTGCAAACAATGGAGAACAGGAGAAGTGTTTTTTTCATTTGGAGTGGTTGGTGTAAAGATAGATGACTTTCATGGCCTTGTTGTTTCCATGCGGGAAATTCGGGATCACCGGAATGATAGTTCAACGAAGCTTTATACCGCATTCGGTTCCGGCATCAGCGGGCTGTAAAAAATAGATTTGATTTATTTCCTGGCATTGCCCGCAATGAAGTACTATGGTAAGAAGTTAAATGCAATTCTATCTTAGCCTATCTCGCCATTAACTTGTTATTGATCAGCACATCATCATACGTCTCTATCACTGCCTTAAGATGGTCTTCTAATTGTTGCTGTTTTTGCGGGAGAGTGCCGAGAAGATTTTTGGTAAACAAAGAATCATTCCGGTAATCATAAAGAGAAAGAGACTTGTTCCCGTCAAATTCGAGGTGATATTGATGATCCTCGATGTGATAGATGCCATTGAGATAGTTAAACGTATATCGAATAGAGTCATCATTGAAGACACTCTTGCCGAATGAAATATAGTGGCAGCGCAGGTTGAGATAGTCAATCACTGAAGGCAGAATGTCCACTTGCTGAACGGGCTTGGAGCAAATGCCTTTCAACGATCCATCCGGCTTATAAAAAATAATCGGAATGCTGCTCCCCCCGTGGGGAGTCTGATTCACAGGCGATGGATCCCATGCACCATGATCAGCGGTGATGATAAATAAAGTATGATGATACCACGGTTGCTTCAAGGCTGTTTCAAAAAATTTCCGCATTGAGTAATCAGTATAGCGCATCACATGGTAATAGGGATTTTGCGCTTCCTGCTTAAATACTTCGCGGTATTCCTCAGGCACTTTATAAGGAAAATGAGAATCGAGCGTGAACACCGTGGCGCAGAAAGGAGATTTCATTTCACTCAACTGATTTGCCACATATTTCAAATACGGTTCATCCCAAATTCCCATGGTGCCATCGAAATCATTTTTATCCGGGTATTCATTCATCCCATAATAATGGTCATAGCCGGCGGCAAGTGCGAAGGCATCAAATGACATCGTTCCGTTTTTTCCACCGTGATAAAACGCCGAGCTGTATCCGAATTTTTTAAGAACAGCCGCTATGCCCTCGAACCGGTCCTGCTGATATTGAGATATTGTAAATGACTCTTCCATCAACGTAGGAATGGAAGCCACCACCGCCGGTATACCCTCAATGCTCCGGTGTGCATTCGCCTGTGCATGGGTGCAGAGCATTCCGTTTTTTGCAAGTGAATCAAGAAACGGCGTGTGACCAACTCCATGATTTAGCGCTCCCATAAAACTCGCCGACAAGCTTTCCCAAATGATGATGACTACATTATCAGTCCGCATCGAATCACCTGCGCCGTTCCTTTCACCCTCACTATTTAAATGCTGAATAGAAAAATTTTTTTTGAGCGATTTTTCATCAAAATATTTCGGCGTCGTCATCTCCGGTGATTGTACGGTGAGCAGGATGTTGAACGGAGTATTCAATGTTACTTCTGTGAGCGATGGGTTCGCATAGGCGGCGGCGCTGATCGGTATGAGCGGCTTATGCTGCAGTCCTCCGCGTATTCCGATCACACAGATTCCTATAAATAAAATGAACACTGCGATTTGAAAAGGGTAATTGATTTTAGCAGGAAGAAGCAGTGTGTGCATTCTCACTTTTCGATAACCCCAAATCAACACAGCCAGGGTAATAGCATAAATGATGAGCAGGTACCAATAGTCACTCAGGTATGCCGGCAATTGATCCAGCATATCATCTGCAGTATATAAAATGCCAAACGTCATTCGCTTCCCGACATAAGCATACCATTTCAAATCCACTACGGCAAAGAACAATGCAATGGAATTGACGATGAAAAAAAACCAGGTCAATAATTTTTGATACCATGATTCAGAACGAAAGCGAAACGGCAAAAGATGCAACAGGATGACAGACGCATTCACATAAATCACAGCAACCAGGTCGAACCGCAATCCGGCAGCAAATGATATGAGCAGCTGCCCTGCAGAATTACCCGTGAAGGAGTGATAGTTGAAAGCAAAAAACAAAAGGCGATATAAAGAATACACGCCCATAATCAGTAACAGACGGCGACAAAGTAACCACGCATAGGAGAATTGTGAATGCATAGAATTTTTTTGGTAGAACGCAGGTGAGGTGGGTTTAGTGTTGAGTGAAAAGACATAGGTCTGGCTCCGGGAAACAGAACGCCGGATCAAATTATTTTACTCTCACAAACTCCGAGGTATTGTAGAAACCACCCTGCTTTATAAATTCTTTGAATTCATCTTTGGTGAGCTGAATATTTCCATTGGCGGAATCCACGGCAGCCTCGGAAATCTTCTTGAGTTTATCCATTCCCTCTTTTGACGGAATGGTACCTATAGTAACCCGGTCTTTGTGAAGATCCAGCATTTTCACTTCCCAACTTTCCATGTAAGCAATGTTCAGGAAATAGTACCCTTTGAACTTGCGAAGCACATTTTTTTCTGAGATATGGAAGAGTGTGTCGTTGACTTCAATGTATCCCCTAATGGTATCTCCAACCAATGTCACTCTTGATTGCTCATGCGTGTCACGATTGATGAGAGTAGAATCATTGATCAATTGAAAAAGTGAGTCCAGATTTTTCCTCGATTTCACAAGTTGTGAATGATAATGCTGCACCATCATTTCTTTTCCGATCGTGAGTGTTGAGCTATCAGCTTCATTCAGAAACTGCCCTTGCAATTTTTCCGGAAATGCTTCAAGGTCTTTCTCACCTGCCGGCTGCGGTTCTCCAAATTGAACCGGAGGCGAGCAGCATTGGAAGAAGAGGAAACCTATTAGAAATAAGAAACAGTTTTTTCTTTTCATCAGGAGCAGGATTTGATTGAAAGTGAATGCACACAAACAAAGATAAATTTTTCGGGCGGCTTGTTGACTATGGTTAGTATCCCTCAATGCGCGATTGCAAATTTTCCCGTCAGGATTGTTTTGTTGTCTTGTGATATGTGAATGAAATATATGCCGCTGGATAAATTAATGCTACTAAAAGTATTGGTTTGACCGGAAATATTTATTACTTGCTTTACCTGCTGTCCTGAAACATTGTAGATTGTTAGTGCGGCGTTTTTAAGTTTCTCACTTGCTATTAAAGTTATTTCTCCGGATGAGGGATTTGAAAAAATAGAAATAGAATTTTGTAAACTTATTTGCTCCGTGCCTGTGGCGACCGGAGTGTATTCCCAAAAGTCCTGGAGACTGGAAGTGCTGCCACCGGTACCTGCATAACCTTTTGTCCCTATTGAAAATCCTACAGCGGCAGATCTTGCTATTCCTCCGAAGTCTGTAATGGAAGTCCAGGTATCTATAGCGGGGTCATATTGCCAGAAATCTTGCTTCTTCACTCCGTCATATCCTAATCCTATATACCCATAGTTTCCAATAGAAAATCCCGTTGCTACCCTTCGTGCTGTACCACCGAAATTTGCCTTTTGTGTCCAACTGTTTAAATCAGGATTGTATTCCCAGAAATCATTTTGGTTGCCTAAATTAAAGCCGGTGCCTGCATATCCTTTGTCGCCAATTGAAAAACCAACAGCGACATTTCTTAATCCTCCGCCAAAATCTGCTCTCTGCGTCCACGTGCCGGTACCGGGATCATATTCCCAAAAATCCTGTTTGTTGTCTGAGTTATCATCATACCCGGTGCCTATATATCCTTTTGTACCAATAGAAAAGGCAAAACATCCGGCAGCTAACCCGCCACCATAATTTGCTTTCTGTGTCCAGCTATTTGTGAGGGGGTCATATTCCCAAAAATCTTCGGAAGTTGAACTGGGAACTGTAGTTCCCCCCGTGCCTATATACCCTTTATCTCCAACAGAAAATCCTGTGGCATATAACCGGGCATCCCCTCCGAAGGTTGCTTTCTGTGACCAGGCATCTGTGATGGGGTCATATTCCCAAAAATCGTTTTGCAGTCCTGTTCCATTCACATTGGTAGCACCTGTTCCAATATATCCTTTCGTTCCAATAGAGAAGCCGACCGAGGCAAACCTGGCACCACCGCCAACATTTGCTTTTTGAATCCATGTTCCCTGTGCAAAAGTCAGAGATTTAAAAGAAGCTGTGAGAAACAGAACCAGGAGTAATTTTGTTTTCATTTTCTGTTGTTGATGATTGAAGTGGTTTGTGATAGGCAGAGTAAGTGAACAATTTCCTACTGCTTTATCAATTTCGAGAATAAAACTTCTCCGTTATTATTCACTATCTCACAAAAAAATATTCCCGGGGGCAGGTTTTTTCCAATCGCTTGTGAAGAATTATAAATGCCATACATGTTTCCAAACATATCAAATAGTCGAATGACTAATGAGGCACAGTCGGTCTGGCACGCGAGCCTGGTTACATCATGAAAAGGATTTGGAAAAAAATTGAAACCACTCATGTCGTCAATCATTTTGACTCCAGTATTCAACACAACAAGATCCATACAATGAGTGCCAGTTCCACAGAAATTCTGCGTTGTAAGACAAACGTGATAAGTACCAATACTATCGTAAACATGAATAGCTGATGGTGTGCTATCAAATGTTCCATCGCCAAAATTCCACTCGTAGCTATCATAAACACCGCAAGAAGAAAATTGAACCGTAGTACTGTCAGGGAATATTAAAGTATCAGAACTTATAGTGAATTCAGGAGGGAGATTTTCGCACATCGAAGTGTCTGTTATATACAAAAGGCCATTGTCGGTGGCAGCAAGTAACAAATTGCCATACACTTCAAGATCATTAACAGCGGAAAATGGAAAGTTATAAGTGATTTGGGGCAGAGAGTCAGGATATAATTCGTAATAAAGCCCATGGTTGGTAGCTATAAATACAGTTTGATGATACTGAACGATATCATTTACAACTTGTCCCTGAAGACCTCGGTAGAAAACAGGACTGTAACCTGGTTTGAACACGATACCGTTAACGCTTCCAATGTGCCAGTTCGGATTACCCGCATCATTGTATGCATCGGCAAATAATGCCGTTAACATTCCGAGGCTATCCTCGGTGTCAAAGACTGCTACAGTGTTATCACTCTCCAGGAGTGCAATACGGTGGCCGTTATTCGACTGCACTTCAGTGAGTTCTTTGTAGTAAGGGTCAACATTTTGAAAATACAACACACTATCATTAGAAAAGGCAGGAGTATAATGCTGAAATGAAACGTCAGAATAATACCCTGTGTCCGTCGTGCTCAGAAAACAATATCCGTCAAAAGTGTTTACCACAGAGAGGATATGTGACTCCTGAATTCCGTAACTTTCGCTAAGATGGATAAGCGAATCACCGTTCATATAATAGAGAAAATCCGAAGCGGTGCCGATCAAACACGGACCATTGCCGACAGATGTCACAGTTGACAATTTTGATAAAGTTTGGCTGCGAAGTGTGTCCGTTAAATCATAGACAGCTTTGTTTGCATCAACCATATAGAATTTCCCAGAGTCAGTTTCGGAAGTAATGAGCCACGTTTGATTCGGAAAGTGGGAACTTATTTTTTTGATTGAAACACCATCGAGGATATGGCAATTGAGATAATAAGTCTGACTCAATGAAAGTATCGGGCAAAGAAGATAAGATACGATTATTAAAAATCTGAATGCCATGTTTAATATTGTAGTTGTACCCCTTAAATTCGCGAGCAAATATACGCAAGCATTTCGCTTACGCCCTTTAAAATATTGATGATCTGCTTGTAATTCAAATAACTTATTCCATCCTTATTCTGGCAAACCAGGATTCGAAAGTGTAAAGTACTCGGTCATGCCAAAGGTGACTTTTTGATGTCGTTGTTGGTCTTTGCGCGGCTCGTGTTAAGCCAGACCAACTACAGAAGCAATAGGAGCTCAAGCTCAGCTGTTGGTCTGCCTCCGCATAAGCATTCACAAAGATCAACAACGGCTAACACCGGCTAAATTGATGAAACCAAAATGAGAAAGCCACCTTTACCCAAGATGGCTTTCCCAAAAAAACTGGAATGCGAACTTGATAATATTTAATGTTGAATTAACAACTGCGTATTAAATTCTTTATCTCCTCCTATAATTATACGAGCACTATAAACTCCATCGCTGATGGGCTCATCGAAGGATATTTCTTTCCTAACCAACCCACCAAGAGTTTTGCCATGCGATGAATAAATGACCTGATTGAGAACATTTACGACAACCACAGTATAATCCATTTCAGAATCTTCATTGGTATTTAATTCAATCGTGAATCTATCCTGAGCCGGATTTGGATACAGGTTCATAAGGACAGCATCTGTTTCGTAAGCTCCTTCCCGTCCCGGTGGATTATTTACCCCGATGCTGTTACCTGCTGTGCATCCGTGTGAGTCAGTAACGGTTACTGTGTAAGTACCTGCAGAGAGATTAGAAATCGTTGACGTGATTCCTCCATTTGACCACAAATAAGTATACCCGGGTGTTCCGCCGCTCGCTGTGGCTGTAGCAGTTCCGTCACTTCCACCAACAGTGGTCACGTCGGTTTTCGACATTGATACAGATAAGGGTGATGAGGGTTGGGCAATGGTTACTGTTTTGCTGGCAGTGCATCCTGCCCCATCCGTCGCTGTTACAGTATAGGTTCCGGCGGTTAGCCCGGTTCTGTTTCTCGTGGTTGCACCGTCACTCCATATATAAGTGATTACACCTTGATTTTGGTGTTTACCGATGAGGATCGTTCCATTGCTGCCACCATAGCACGATACATCAGTGTGATTCTGC
This sequence comes from Chitinophagales bacterium, assembly GCA_035638255.1. Classification (GTDB taxonomy): domain Bacteria; phylum Bacteroidota; class Bacteroidia; order Chitinophagales; family UBA10324; genus DASRAJ01. Next base: position 31,836 of record DASRAJ010000135.1, on the reverse strand, counting down.
GTAAGACGGAATGTGCAGTTGGAAAGGCAGTTTTCATCGTTGCCGGTTTTTGTGCAATTAGCATCGAACAATGCTGCACGAAGGTGTACAGAGTGAGTGTGGCTGGGACCATCAGCGTTAAAAGTGTTGGAGTTGTCGCAGGGCTGATCGCCTCCGCACTTGTAACTGATAGGCATGGTAAAGCATGCAGGATTAGGCACTGTAAAATTGCCCGCATAAGTTCCGTTTCCAGTGGAGAATGCATTAAAGCACCAATTGCCGGAGTTACTGCTCTGCACGAAAACGGTGATTGCATCTCCGTTGCATTCGGTGACTCCGGTAATCGTCATAGTATAACTGCCGCCTTCGCCAACTTCCCAGTTGTCAGGACCGTTGCTCTGGGCTGCAGTGAAGCCTAAGCAGCTCCCTCCGAGAGAGGTTACTGTTACTACCCCCGTGCCATCGGTAGCAAAAGCTGAATTGCTGCACACAAAGAAGAGGCACACAAGAGCGACCATAAAATTGAAATGAGTGTTTTTTGTTTTCATTGTGTATTGTGTTTAGTTTATGTAAAAATGTCTCAAAAATTTCTGTTGCTGCCGCTTTCATACAACTTTATTTTTTATTAATTATATTGTCAAAAAAGCTTTGGAATGAAAGGTTAGAGAAGCTTAATTAATTATTTTCCCCAACGAATTATTAAAATATACCCTTCAAAAAGAGAAAGAGTGCAATCCCGGAATGCTAACGGTTGTTTTTGCGAAACAGTTGTGTAGATTTGTCACTCCGACCGGAATAAGATCTTCTTACCCGGTTTACTTTTGTTAAAACCTTCTCCGCAATGAAAAGAACAATCTTAACCATCATCATAACCCTTGCTGTTTTAATTGCCGGATTGTATATCTTCATGATATCAGGCGTTTACAACATTAGTCAATTGTCACCTCATAACTCGCTCACCAAATCAATTATTGGTATAACTACGCATAATTCCATAGACAAAAGAATGAAGGAGAACGTAGTGCCGGGTAATCTAAAAGATACTGCTGTAATTCAGTTGGGCTTTAAAAACTATAACGAAATGTGCTCCGGCTGCCACGGCACCCCCGGTACCAGGCCGGAGGAAATGCCACAGGGATGGTATCCTCAACCTCCCATGTTATTTAAAAACGCGAAAGAAGATGATGCGCAGGAATTTTTCTGGATTACAAAAAACGGAATAAAGATGACCAGTATGCCCGCCTTCAAACCCGTCCTTGATGATGAAAAAATATGGGCGGTCACAGCTTTTGTTACGCAGAAGCTGCCTAAAATGACAGCAGAGGAATATAAGGAGTGGTTAAAAAAATATGCTGAACAAAAATGAAACTGGGGCTGACTAACAACCTCTTCAACTCAAACTCTTTCTCGCTTCTTCCATTCTATCCAAAATTTCATCCCGCAATTCCCTCAGCTTTACTTTTTCGCGGGGCTTCATAAAAAAGCAGAAGCGTATGACGCGTGCAAACCGTTGCAATTCCGTCCAATAGTACATGGTTATATACCCGGTAACTGGAAGCGCTACCATGAAGAGTAGCGTGCTCCGAAGGTCAGCACTTACATAATGTCTGAAGATCCATATTTCTAACGCATAAAAAAGCGGAAAGGTAATCATGCCCGAAACCATTTGTACAGAGGTCTTGTATTCTATATCAATTTTCAGCGACTGAAATATTTTGGAAGGAAGAATGTATGGCAGGTAATTGGTTAATATGCCGAAAAGGTAAAAGGGTAAAAGCAGGAGGAGCTTAGAAAGATAACCAAGACAAACGAGTGCTTTGTTCGTTCTAAGAAACTGATCCGTAAAAAATCCTGCTGTTAAGCCTTCTGATTTAAGTCCGCTAAAGAATGCGTGTACTTTCGTTTCAGTATCATGATAGAGCCCCGTATCATGAACATAGATGTAATGGAATACTTTTGAAAGCTGCGTTCTTAATTCTAAAGAACGCTTTGGATTTTCATACAAATCAGCACCCGGCTCATAAAAAGCAGTGTAAAACTTATGCGCTTTAATAAGAAAATCTTCCTGTTCTTTTCCTGATGTACGCGGAATATTTTTCGCCAGTGCTTTTCTTATATCTTCAGTTAATGCCTTTACACCGTCAAATTCATTACGCAGGTAAGCCTCTTTATAGACATGGGTATATAAAGGAGGATTTACAGTAATGGAAACCATACTCCTGAACTGAAGAGAATCAGAATAGTCAAGCGCGACAGGAAGTATTTTTAAATTGCCCTGAAATTTTTTTAGCTCCTCGAAACTCAGAGCGATTCTGGCTGTTCCCGTTTTTATTTCCCTGAGCTTAAGCTCGTAGTAGCTGCTGCCCTCGGGAAATATGAGAAGCGTCCCGGATTGATCTAAATATTCATGACACTTTATAAATGCTTCTTTATTGTCCGGCTTTTCACCGGGTGCAATGTCTTTTTTTCTGAAAATGGGGATGACATGAAAATACCGGAGTACCGTAATCAAGAGCTTATTAGAAAATATACCTGCGTTGGCTACAAATCCTATTCTTTGCTCAGTTATAGTACCAATGATCAAGGGGTCCATAAAAGTATTGGGATGATTTGCAACAATGATCATAGGGCCATGATCAGGAATATTCTCGCTTCCGGTGACAACAATTTTCTTAAAAAAGACGGACAGGGATATCTTTACAATTCCCTTGATAGTTGTGTAAATCATGTCAGATTTTCCCGGGTTGATTACCGGAAAGAAAAAAGTGATTGCTGTTTGCCCATCGTTTGCGAATGTGTATGCGAGGAGAGATCAACAGCGGCATCAAATTTAAGTAAACCGTAATTTTCCTCTTTTGCTTTGCTTCTCTCTGATTGGTGTCACCTTTAAGCTTTACAAATCAGGCTCAATCCTTCACGAACTAACTACCGGCAAATTTGGTTGGACTTTTGTAAGTTCACAACAACCTTAATCCCCGGTAAACAATGAAATTATTAATCTCGTTTTTAATCGTTTGGATATTCGCTTCATCTCCTGAATGGCTTACTGATTTCAATAAAGCACAGCAGGAAGCGGTTCAAAGCCATAAAATGATTCTCCTGAGTTTCTCGGGTTCTGATTGGTGCGGACCGTGTATCAGGATGAAAAAGGATATTTTTGGCGCAGATGTATTCAACAATTATGCATCAGAACATTTAGTGTTGGTGAATGCCGATTTTCCGAGACTTAAAAAAAATCAATTGAGTAAAGAGCAAACCAAACAAAACGAAGCACTGGCAGACAAGTACAATAAGGATGGAAAATTTCCTTTTACTGTTTTAATGGATGCAAGTGGCAAGGTGCTACGGGAATGGGATGGCCTGCCAAATGAATCTCCCGAAAGGTTTGTGGAAGAAATAAAAAAGATCATCAATGGCGGAAATTGAATCAGCCAAATTCAGGGAAAAGATTCACCAAAGAGTGATACGGCTGATGGGAAACCGTTTTGAAATCACCGTGGTGTGCGATGATGCACAGTGGGCAGCGAACAGGATAGATGAAGCGGTAGAAGAAATCAGCAGGATTGAAAAACTTCTAACCACCTTTAGCGATAACAGCCAGACGAGCTTTATAAATGAGAATGCAGGAATCAAAGCTGTGCATGTTGATAAAGAAGTTTTTGATTTGATACAGCGTTCTTTAAAAATCTCTGACCTCACGCAAGGCGCCTTTGATATTACCTACGGCTCTATTGACAAACGCTTCTGGAATTTCGATACCTCGATGACGGCGTTGCCTGATACAAAGACAGCAAAACAGTCAGTGAGGTTGATTAACTACCGAAACGTAATGCTGAATGAAAGCGACTGTACTGTTTTTTTAAAGGAGAAAGGAATGCGCATCGGATTCGGGGGCATTGGAAAGGGATATGCAGCGGACAAGGCAAAATATATTATGCAACAGAAGGGTGTTAAGAGCGGCATCGTAAACGCTTCGGGTGATTTGAGCGCCTGGGGTACTCAGCCCAACGGAATGCCATGGACGATTGGCGTTGCAAACCCATATACTAAAATTACTCCTTTCTCCTATCTCGATATTAGCAATATGTCAGTTGCTACTTCAGGGAATTATGAAAAGTATGCGGTTGTAAACGGAAAAAAATATTCTCACACCATTGATCCTAAAACCGGCTTCCCTGTTGAGGGAATCAAAAGCGTTACCATCGTCACCCTGACTGCAGAGCTTGCCGATGCCATGGCAACTCCGGTAATGGTGATGGGAATTAAAGCAGGACTGAATCTCATCAACCAAATGAAAAATATTGCCTGCATCATTATTGATGATCATGATTCGCTTTATACTTCTTCCAATATCAACATAAAATGACCGGCATGAAGAAAGAAATGTTACTTGTGAGAGTTATGACACTATCAATTCTGTTCGTACTCGGTTTAAATTCCTGCGTATCCGTCAAACCATATCAAAAGATGCACTTGAATGACTCAGATATGGAGCTGAGCACACGGAAAGCAGAAAAGTTTGAGCAGACCTTTCTTTTATACCGAGAGGGATCTTCGGGTGCCAACGGGGGAAAAAGTGGTGGTGGCTGCGGCTGCAATTAAAGATTAATCAACGGTAACATCCATGAGGAAAATTCCATTAATCATTATCGCACTTTGCGCTTCTATTCTTGGCTCATTCGCTCAGGTAACTGCGCAGGTTGATTCTGCGGATTATAAAGAGAGGAAACTAAAAATAGATGAGATTAATTTTGTTTCAGGATATTATCTGCAGGATGGAAATCACTCCGCCGTCACTGGTGGAATCGGAACGGAAAAGCTGACAGATTTAGCCGGCTCAATTGAACTTAAATTATCCAGGCTCACTTCGAAGGGGAATAAAAACTCGCTGTCGTTTGATATAGGGGTTGATACGTACACTTCTGCTTCTTCTGATAACATTTCACCATTGACCGGACCTTCAAGGCAGGATACCCGCATCTATCCGGCTTTAACATTGGGCACAGAGAATATTAAAAAAGGTATTACGCTTCGGGCGGGCGTTTCGTACTCCAGGGAGTATGATTACCACTCGCGCGGATTGAATTTAAGTTTTATAAAATCATCAAAGGATAATAACCGTGAGTTTGGAGTTACGCTTTTTGCTTACTTTGATTTGTGGACTGTTATATATCCTTACGAGCTTCGTCCTCCGGGTTATGGAACCGCCGGTGAAGACGATCCTCTTCCGGTTGACATTTTACCCCGCAATTCTTACCAGGCATCATTTACATTATCCCAGGTTATAAATGAAAGGCTGCAGGTCGCACTATTATTCGATCCTGCTTATCAGCAAGGACAGCTCACCACTCTTTACCAGCGGGTTTATTTCAACGATAGTTCTGAGCGCGTAGAAAAACTGCCGGACACCAGGTTTAAAATTCCGGTTGCGGTCAGGATAAATTATTTTGCCGGTGACCGGTTTATCATTCGCGCCTACTACCGTTTCTATTACGATGACTGGGGCAACATCGCGCACACCACCGATGTTGAAATACCGGTTAAGCTGAGTCCTTTTTTTTCTATAAGCCCTTTTTACAGGTTCAGCGTGCAGAGCGGAATAGATTATTTTGCTCCATACAAAGGGCACAACACCAAGGATGAGTTTTATACGAGTGATTACGATCTTTCACCTTTCAATAGTCATTATATCGGCTTGGGCATTCGTGCCGCTCCGCCTAATGGTGTTTTAGGACTCAAGCATTGGAGTTCTGTGGAATTAAGATATGGACATTATAAAAGGAGCACCGATCTTGTTGGCAATAGTTTTACTCTTGCTTTGAAGTTCAAATAATTTTTTTTGTCTCTGACCTGCATCTATACACTGGTTCTGCTCTTAATGCGTATAACTATTCTAATCATACCTGCGTAAAAAATGCGAGACAATTTCAGGTTTCAATGGTTTCTCCAAATAGCGTTTAACAAAAACATTTGACCTCGCCTTTTCTATGTCCGAATGGTTATCAGAGGATGTAACAAGGAAGATGGTAAACTGCTCATGAATGTGCTCTTTCATTTTTTGCAAACTCGTCTGGAAAATCCCATCTGTTGATCCGGAATTTCATATTAATTTGAGTTAATAATTATGTCTGAAACGATTTTTGAATTCACCGGCTTCACAATGTAGTCAACTACGTTCCTGTCATCGCGTGCACGCTCCTTGTCCTTTGGATCAACGGAAGAAGAGAGCATATAAATCTTAATCTGCCTTTTTATTTTCTCATCCAGTTTGTCGTAGTTTTCCAGGAACTCCCAACCTGTCCAGGTAGGCATGTTGATATCCAGGAAAAGCACAGTAGGTGTGTCATTCCCGGTTTTGGAATATTCGCTCATGATATATTCAAATCCCTTTTCAGGAATATCAAATGTTTCAATTTCCAATTGGTGTTCTGTCTTCTTAATGGTTAAACGACATAGCATGTTACTGACTGAGTCATCATCAATAACAATAAATCGGGAGGGTGTTTTCATTAGGATTAATATTTAGGTTTTAAATTCAATTTTAAAAGTTGTGCCTTTATTAACTTCACTTTCAATGCTGATTTTTCCTCCGAGGGCTTCCACCTGCGTTTTCACCATATAGAGTCCCATGCCTTTACCGTCAGTGTTCTTAGAGTGAAAGCGCTTATATAATCCAAAAACCTGGTTGCCATTCTTTTCCAGATCAATACCCATTCCGTTGTCTTTGAAGAGGAGTTCAATGGTGTCCTTCAGCTTGTGGCTCTTAATTTTTATTACAGGAGGAATGTCGTGCTTACGATAGATAAGACTATTCGAAATGAGATTATAAAAAATACTGTGGAGGTAGTTTTTCAAAGTTAGCATTTCATCTTAGCAATGGTTAACTCTGCCGCCCGTTTTTCTTTCTCTGCGCTTTGAAGAGAAAGTTCTTTGTTAGCAGTGATTAACTCATCCGATTTTTTTCCTTTAAACATATCCCGTATCTATATACTTGTTTGTTGTAAAAGCATATAACTATTCTAATCATACCTGCGTAAAAGATGCGAGACAATTTCAGGTTTCAATGGTTTCTCCAAATAACGCCTGACAAAAACATTTGCCTTTGCTTTTTCTATGTCAGAAGGGTCAACGGAAGAAGTAACAATACAGATGGTAAACTGCATTTGAATATGCTCATCCATTTTTGCAAACTCATTCAGGAAATCCCACCCATTGATTTCAGGCATACTAATGTCGAGCAACAAAACAGTAGGGAGTTCCTTACTCTCATCACCGTACTCCGATAAAATAAATTTTAAACCCTCGGAAGGAAATTCGAAACATTTGATATCAGTACTTTTAGCAGCCTTGCTGATCGCATAGCTGCAAACCCTATTGTTAATCGGATCATCATCAACAACTATAAATCTTGGGCTCATTCGGATAATTTATCTTATGATTTCCTCACTCATAAATTGCTGTCATGTTTTATTGTTTTCAATTTTGATTTGCTGCAAACGAGCGCGTGTTGGATTTAAGATCTTAAAACTATTCTAATCATTTCTGTGCAAAAGATGATGAACTATATCAGGGTCCAGTGGTTTCTCCAAATAGCGTTTAACAAAAATATTTGACTTTGCCTTTTCTATGTCCGAACGGTTATCAGAGGATGTAACAAGGCAGACGGTAAACTGTTCTTGAATGTGCTCATTCATTTTTGCAAACTCATCTAAAAAATCCCATCCATTGATTTCAGGCATATCAATGTCGAGAAACAACACAGTAGGAATTTGCTTACTTCCATCACCGTATTCCGATGAAATAAACTTTAACCCCTCTGCAGGGAATTCGAAACATTTAATATCTGCGCTATTATCCACATTGCCGATTATACAACTGAAAAGCATATTGTTAATAGGATCATCGTCTACAATAATAATTTTTGGATTCATTGGGATAATTTGTTTTTTATGGTTTCTGCTATTGTTGGAGCTGCCTCAAACAACTTTTTCAAAATTGTTGCAGTGGCGTCAGTTGGTTACCAGGTACCGTGATAAACCAATGTCTCATGTCTTAGTATTTTTAGTTTTTATTGGAAAAGAGGCTAAAGTTAAGTCCGCTGCTTTGTTTAATTGTTACATAACTTTGGAAATAAGTTACATAATTCACTGATTGGAAAAGTGAGGTACGGAGGTGAATGGTGAATAGTGAATGGTGAAATGTTGAAGAAATCCAGCCTGTAGACTCAAACTTCAACTAAAAAATAGACATCTCATCCCTCCAACTCACAACTCACGACTCACGATTCACGACTCACAGCTCACGACTTACGACCCACGACTCACGACGAAGGACTATCTTTGCATCATATCATGCAATCCATTCGTAACATCGCCATCATCGCCCACGTTGATCATGGCAAGACAACTCTTGTAGATAAGATTCTTCACCAGTCAAACCTCTTCCGTGATAACCAGGATACAGGCGATCTTATTCTTGACAGCAATCCGCTCGAGAGGGAGAGAGGCATTACCATTCTTGCAAAGAATGTTTCTGTTCGCTATGGCGACACTAAAATCAACATCATTGACACACCCGGCCACGCCGATTTTGGTGGTGAAGTTGAACGAGTGCTCAATATGGCCGACGGAGTATTGCTCCTCGTGGATGCTTTCGAAGGAGCCATGCCTCAAACACGTTTCGTGCTGCAGAAGGCATTGGAGTTAGGAAAGAAAGCGATCGTAGTCATCAACAAGATAGACAAGCCCAATTGCCATCCTGATATTGTGCATGACCAGATCTTCGAATTATTCTATCACCTGAATGCAACAGAAGAACAGCTCAACTTCCCCACACTCTTCGGTTCATCAAAGCAGGGCTGGATGAGTGATGACTGGCAGAAGCCCACAGAGAATTTGATTCCTCTTTTCGAAGCGATCATCAAACACATCCCTGCTCCGCTCGTGCTTGAAGGCACACCGCAAATGCAAATCACTACCATTGATTATTCAGCCTACACCGGAAGAATTGCGATCGGAAGATTGTTGCGCGGCACGCTTCGCGAAGGAATGAATGTGAGCTTGGTGAAACGCGACGGAGTTACGATTACGAAGTCACGCATCAAAGAACTCTACACCTTCGAAGGATTGGCAAGAAAGAAAACGGCTGAAGTAGAAGCCGGTGACATCTGCGCCATCTTCGGCATCGAGGATTTTGAAATCGGTGACACCGTTGCCGACTTCGAAAACCCGGAGGGACTGAAGCCGATTGCCATTGATGAGCCCACGATGAGCATGCTCTTCACCATCAACAACTCTCCGTTCTTCGGTAAGGAAGGAAAGTTTGTAACATCACGTCATCTTCGTGAGCGATTGGAAAAAGAGATAGAAAAAAATCTTGCACTGCGAATTGAAGACACTGATTCCCCTGATTCCATTTTGGTCTACGGAAGAGGCATTCTCCATCTCTCCATATTAATCGAAACGATGCGGCGTGAGGGATTTGAAATGCAGGTAGGTCAGCCGAAAGTAATTGTGAAAGAAATTAACGGTGTTAAGTGCGAGCCGATAGAAATTCTCACTGTAAATACTCCGGCCGAATACTCAGGCAAAGCGATTGAATTGGTTTCTGCACGCAAGGGAGAAATGCTCGTGATGGAACCTAAGGGCGACATTCAGCATCTCGAATTCCAGATACCGTCAAGAGGTTTGGTTGGGTTAAGAAACACGATGCTCACTGCCAGTGCCGGTGAGGCCATCATCGCCCATCGCTTCAAAGCATTCGAGCCATGGCGCGGAAATATTCCGGGAAGAAACAACGGCGTGTTGATTGCGATGGAGAAAGGAAGAGTGACTGCTTACTCCCTCGACAACCTGCAGGATCGCGGTTCTTTCTTTGTAGAGAATGGGAATGAAGTCTATGCCGGCCAGGTGATCGGTGCACACATTCGTCCGGGTGATTTGGTAGTGAATGCAGTAAAGACAAAAAAACTTTCGAACATGCGTGCATCGGGTACGGATGATGCTGCACGTATTGCTCCCAAAATTGATATGTCGCTCGAAGAATGTCTCGAGTTTATCCAGGAAGATGAATATGTAGAAGTGACTCCGAAATCATTGCGGCTACGCAAAATTTCTCTTGATCACAACGAGCGGCAGCGGAGGACGAAGGAGATGGCAGTCGTGGTAGCCTGATGACAGATTCAGAATGAAAATATTTCCGAAAAATCACGACATGTGGACATCTTGTATTACGCTGATCAATTTTTTTTTCTCATTCGAATAATCTTTTGCAATTCATCAAGGTCAGCTTTGTCCTTCGGTCTGTCACTTAGAATTTTTGAAATGACCAAATGGTCTATATTCAAAACAGGAATCTTTAATCCGTCAATATCAAAATATACTTGAAGTTTTTGTGCCTCCCCGAAATTTAATCCCTGCACTTTTGTCAAAAAATCAATTTGATAGGGAGCTTCTCCAAGAAAAAACACATGCGTCGAAGTGAAATCCATTTCCCTTAGAGTCTCAACATCTTCATCCCGAATTCCCTCATTCGCAAAGAATGTCATTAGCTTTTCCTTATTAGTATTGTCGGGCTTCACCCAAATATCCAAATCGTCAGTTGTACGGGGGTATCCATGATAGATAACTGCATATCCACCGATAAGAATAAATTCAACTTTTGCTTCAACGAGTCGCTTGAGCAAACGACGATGTTCCTGGAGCAAGATCTGCATTAGCAAATAATAGTTATTCTTTGATTCTTCAGCGGCTTGCTAAGTTTTTCAGCGTACATCGCTTCCAGCATTCTGGTTACTGTTGCGAGTCGTTCTTCAGGAGTCATGTTCATCCGATCGCGTATGGTCGCTTCTTCTGCTTCCTCAAAGGATTTGAAGAATCTAATCCTCTTTTTTTTCGAAATAGAATAATCAACCTCGGGCTCGTTCACTTTTTCTTCTTCAGAATTTTTTTCTTCCATGATCGTGTAAGTTGAAATTCACTAATGCAAGGTATTAAGAAAAGTTTTTAGAGCGCTTTTATTATTGGCGGTGATGTGGTGAAGACAGAGAGCTTTCTAATCGCCCGCATGGGAGTGATTCATTTTGCATTATTTTCAATGTCGGAATTCTGATCTTCAATTCCCGATTCAGAAACATAAAGGCAACATCACTCATGAAAAAACTTTTACTACTCTCTTCATCTCTTCTCTTTTCATTTTATCTCGAAGCGCAAACGTTCACCGATCTGCAGAAGGGTTGGCCCACCATGACAGGCGCGTCATTCGCTTGGGGTGATTACGATAACGATGACGATTCTGACCTCGTGATCATGGGCTTCTCAAGTCAAACTTCCGAGGTCACAAACATTTACCGTAATGATGGTGGCGGAGTTTTCACGCTGCTCAACAGCGGAATTGTTCATTTATCAAACGGCTCGGCAAGCTGGGGAGACTATGATACCGACGGAAATCCCGACTTGCTTCTCACCGGAATGAATAACGGTACAGCCGTAACTGCTCTTTATCACAATGATGGCAACGATGTGTTCACCAGTGTTAGCACCGATCTTCCTCCACTGATCGGAATCGCAAGGTGGATAGACTATGACAATGACGGATCGCAGGATGTGATCATGGCCGGTTGGATGGGATTGGGCAGCAGTGATTCCACGGAATTATTTCACAACGATGGCAACGGGATTTTTACTGAAGCCTCCACTGACTTCCCGGATTATGCTGCCAGCGATATTGCAGTAGCCGATTACGATGATGATGGCGATGAAGATTTTTTTCTCATCGGATATTATTTGGGAGTAAGCAGCACAAGAACTGAACTCTGCAGAAATGATGGCAATGGTGTGTTCAGTCTTGTTCCGTTTGACTTTGACAAACTAAGCACAGGTACTGCAAAATGGGGCGACTATGATAACGATGGTGATCTTGATTTGCTCTATGATGGGATTGATTCTACGGCGGTAACGAATCACACAATCCTCTACAGAAACGAAAGCGCAGATAGTTTTACATTGGTGAATGCAAATCTGCCGGCCAGTGGTGAGCCGGGCTCGGTTGATTTTGGCGATGTGAATAATGATGGAACTCTTGACATCTTGCTGAGTGGTGCTGGCTTCCCCGGTGTAAAACTTTTAAGGAATGATGGCAATGATGTGTTCACTGATATAACTCCAATAAACTTTGGGACGGCCGTTCCTTCAGGTTTTATTGACATGGATAACGATGGTGATCTTGATGTAATAGTGATCAGGCAATTTGGTGCTGGTTCCACTATTTTGAGAAATGATATGATCGCACTTAGCGATCAGCAAGTTTCTTCCTCCGTCTCTTATGAATTATTTCCTGTACCCGCCGATAATTTTGTTTTAATACGCAACGGATGTCTATCTGCAACCACCTCTCTGAACGTGTATGATGCATCAGGACAACTTGTAATTTCCCGGTTAATATTATCAGTCGAAGGAGCTTCTGATATCCGATTCAATTGTGCCGGTCTCAGGCAAGGTGTTTATTTTGCTGAGTTCATTTCTGAGAATAGCATCGTGAGAAAGAAACTTGTGGTTGAGCATCTTTAGCCACGCTTGGTATTACACCTGGAAATTCACTAAAGTATTTTGTTAAGGAAGGTTTTGGAGAACTTCTGTTATTTCTACGAATCTTTTCTCTGACACACAAGAATACCATGCAGTAAGTGTCACACATAGTTGTCAGCTTCATTCATTAATTTTGAATTAAGAGTAACCCAATTTATCTTCACTCAACGAAACTTTCACTCATCCAAAAAATTTTAGTCCGCTATGAACAACAGGAGAGATTTCCTTAGGCTATCCGGATTAGCCGGTGCAGCAGCACTGCTTCCATGGAATAAACTTCTTGCCTCGTCTAATGAAGTTAACACATGTACGTTGACTCCTGCTGAAACCGAAGGACCATTTCCATATCCCGGGGGTGAGCTTACCAATCCACTGAATGTCGTGGACATTACCGGGGGACAAACGGGAGTTCCTATTACTTACACCTTTACCGTGATTGATGCAGATAGCTGCAATCCTCTGTCGAACATAAGAGTGGACATGTGGCATTGCAACAAGGATGGTGACTATTCGGGCTACGGAGCTTTTGCAGGTCAGTTTTGGCTCAGGGGTTTTCAAATTACTGATGCGAATGGAGAGGTTCAGTTTACCTCGATTTATCCCGGATGGTACCCGGGAAGGGCAACGCATTTACACGTTGACGTATTTGCCAACAATGTTTTAGTGAGAACCACCCAGATAGCATTTGATGAGGCCGTATCCAATGTGGTACATGTAAGTCCACTGTATGCTGCGAACGGCATCAATCCTACCACGAATATGGCTGATGGTATTCTTGGAAACTCTGCAGCCGATCTTGCCAATGAAATGGCAATGGTCACGGGGAATGTAAATGATGGTTATACTGCAACCTTTACAATAGGACTTACCGGTGTTACGGCGGTTAACAATCCGGATCATCCTCTCGACATGACGAGCGTTTATCCGAATCCTGTAACTGATAAATTAATTGTCTCACATCCTACTGCTGATGCAAACACCATTGTAAAAGTGATGACCATGGATGCCAAAGTAATGGCCACAGGAACATTGAAATCAGGCGCTACTGCCACCAGCATTGATGTGAGTGCCCTCGCAAATGGGGTTTATATTCTTGTCATTGGAAACAGGGGTGGTAATCATATAATCAAGTTTGTGAAGATCTGATTCTTTCAGCGAGCGCGTCACAAGATTAAAACCGGTAACGGGAAGAATTCTGCTGTCATGTGCAAGTTTAAGTTGACTCACCTGATGAAATACGCTCTGTTTACTTCTCTTATTCTGACTTGTTTGAATGCCTGGTCTCAGGAGTGTTCTATCAGACCTGAAATAAAAAGACTGGTTCATAATATTCAAAGAAGGAATGTGTATGAGGTTACTTATAATTATCACTATACGCCGAAACAGATTGCTTTTGCTGACAAGCTGGGCAATCTTGCAACTGACTCTGAATTGGTGGCTCTTACCAATCACAGAAATGGCGTAGTAAGAGTTTATGCTTTTGAAAAATTAGACGACAGGAAATATGAAGGACTATACCCGATAATCCTGAATCACCTTGAAGATGATGAAACCATTCGTTGGTTGAATTACGGTGATGGCGAATACCTAAATGGAGGAAAAGGCAAAAGCAGCGTTGATGAACATTTTATTTCCTGCAGCAACTTAAAGCGGGACGAAAGAGAAAAGTTAGACAGTATTCTTATCTATTCTAAAAATGAATACGGATATGTTAACTCGCTTCTCGAATATGAGGAGCTTGATAAAAAATATTACTTACGGGTAAGAGAGTTTGCCGAAAAGGATATTTATTCCGGAGCAACCACTGCCTTAGCAAGATTTAAGCAACCACAAGACACGATAATCATTGCAGACAACATCATGAAGTCTCCAAATTACAGAATGGAAGTCATCGAGATTTTCCCGCACCCGTCTTTCAAAAAAATTCTAAATGAATACCGAGACAAAAATTCCAAACCATTATGGTTTTACAATGCAGTTGCAGCATACCGCGATTCCTATGCGCATGATTATCTGCTTGAATGTCTTCAGGATTCTGCCTCCAATGATTATTATCAAAAAGAAAAATCAGAAGAGATTTTCAAAGGGATAGAAAAATACAGATGCCCTGCATTTAATGATTTGCTCTTCCAGTTGTACCGAACCGACTTCCTAATCACTGACTCCCTTTTTAAATACTTAAAATCAGCATACCCTAAGCAAACACTGGAATTTACAATTCACGCGCTGGAGCATTCAGATAAACTTGATGATGTTCCATGGGTGGTGGGTGACATGCTCGATTTTTTAATTCAACAGGATAGCGCCAAGGCGCACAGGATAATTAATGACAACATCAGGAATGCCTATGTTTTGGTATTCAAACCTTTTGCAGAACATGCAAAAGCATTTAACGACTCTGAAATAATTAACTCACTGTTTGCCCGGCTCGCAACTTCGGATAATGCCTATGTGTATATGCCGGTTGTGGAGGCTATTCTTTTTTACAACCATGATGAGCTGAACAAAAAATTATTGGAAACCATAAGAGGAAACACGCTCATTAATGACTGGGGACTCGAACGCGTAGTAAAAATGTTAGAAGAACATAACTTGCACCTTTGAGAAAACTTTGTTACCAATTTACTTTCGTTTTGCTGAAACAATATCGCCTATGAAAAAAGCTTTGATAACAATTTCCTTTACCCAGTTGATTGATGCTTCTATGCAGGGGTGGTTTGAAAAAGGGGTGATCAATTCTTCTTATGAGGAGTTTTTGCTGAAGTCACAGGTGTATAATCAGGAAAAGAAATTTAAAACGTTTCAGGAAATGAAGGCCAATGACGGCAAAGCAAATTCTCTGCATTACAAATGCGGCTTTCCGGTTATTCCTTATGTGGATCTATTAAAAAACGAAATACCGGGATTGAAAGACAACACTCTGCAACCTATAAAATTCAAGACCTGGCAATTTCAAATTATTGACTCGGACATCAATACTAAATTAGCTCACAAAGTTTCTATAACCTACTATACAGATGTGTTTTCATTGCTTGATAACTTTGGCGAATACCTGTTGCTTGCGTATGGTGATAAATTCACTGATGCTTCTGAAACGCCTGGCAAACCACTTGAAGATACATTCATGTTGCGCCTTGTTCCGCAACTTTCTTTTTCGAGCTATTGGAGTCTTACTAATTAGCTGTTTCCTGCAATGCAGGAATGGTTTCTCAGACTAACCCAAGTGATGACGCAACAACTCTCACGCTCGCCCCTGGCCCCTAAAGGGGAATCTCCCGCTCTGCGAATTGGGGAGCAGTCCTCCTTCAGGAGTTAGAGGTGTGTGCAGGCGAACTTAGCGGTTCTCCTTCAGGAGTTAGAGGTGTGCGCAGGCGAATTAAGCGGTTCTCCTTCAGAAGTTAGAGGTGTGTTAATGATAATTGAGATTTTCGACGCTGAGAGAAGCTGTAAGTTTATTCTTTCAGCAACATTAATGTCTTTGTCACTAATGAATTACCGGCACTGAGGTGACAGAAATACATACCTGGTTCAAGCTTCGATGCATCAAAAACAACTCTGCACACTTCACCGGCTTTTCGATCTCCATCAATCAGGGTTGCCACTTCACGCCCTAAAAGAGTATATACTTTCAATGTTGCTTTGCTGTTTTCAGCCAGTGTAAATTGAATTGTGGTAAGTTGACTGAATAAATTCGGGTGTGCTGAAAGCAAAAGATGGTTTGCATGGGAGGTGGGTTCTTCGGCAACATCTGAAGCAAGGCAATTCCCTGAGGGATTCCGCATATAATAGATGGTGCCACTGTCAGCAAAAATCACTTGCAGTGCACACCCCGTGATTGCTATAAACGGCTGACTGCCGTTACTTAAAAAAAATGTAGAATCCCATGTTACACCGCCATCACCGGAATGCAGGTACCATGCCGAATAGCCAAATTGAAAATATACAATATGAAGATTCAAACCCTCACGAACCATGTAGGGATATGCCTGTCCTAAAGAATCATTGGTTAATTGCTGAGGGGTTCCAAATGTTGAGCCTGTATCAGAAGATTGGCGGAGCCAGACATCAAAATTGCCGGCAGTTGTGCTTCCGTATGGAACATCCACGCTGGCACTATCAAGAGAAACCATGGAAGTATAGGAATCAGTGGTGGTCAATTGGGTTTCGGGACCCCAGGTAACTCCCGCATCTGACGAACGCCGGTAGTAAATATTCATAATGCCGCTTCTTTTATCATTCCATGAAAGATGAATATAGGAGCCTTGAGCAGCTATGGCCGGATCTTCAGAGCGACCGAAAGCATTGGAAATCTGCTGCTCTGCCTCCCACGTTACGCCATTATCTATAGACCGTCTTAAAAACACTTCAGTATTGCCTATTACAATTTCTTTATTCAGCGTAACAAACACCATGGATCCGGATGCGGCAACACCGGGCCAAAATTTTGTACTGCTGTCGAGACAAACAGCAGGTCCCCATGTATTGCCGCCATCTAAAGACCGTTTATAAAAGGAAGCGGGAACTCCAAGTGAAGAATCGAGCCACACCACATGTATGGTTGAGCCGGATACAGCTATGGCAGGGAAAATGGCAGTGCCGGTTGTATCTGTTATAGGAATAGCAGTATTCCAGGTTACCCCGGCATCGGGTGAATGTCTGTAATAGATGGCATGTCCAAGTGTTCGATGATCTGTCCACACCACGTGTACGGTATCGCCGTTAACTGCGAGGCATTGTCCCGAGTTCTCATTTAATCCTGCCCACATTGCATTGGGAGAGATGCTGATCTTCGGCGACCATTGAGCGCAAACTACAGCATGAATGAGAATGGTGAAGATAATCAGTGGAAGAACTTTTTTTGAAAACTGCAGGGATATTTTCATAATTATTGCGTCTGAATGATCTGTTAATCCTGTTTGCTCACCTATTATTGCTTAATAATTTTCTTGGTAACTAAATTGTGCTCAGTTTTTATCTGAAGGAAATAAATTCCCGAAGGTTTATTTATAAAGTCAGCTTCAAACAGTGAAGTATTAATTTTGGATTTCAACACTTCTTCCCCGGTCAAATCGGATATCTTTATTTCAAATTGTTTCAGAGTATTCAAGTGAACATTCAGCGTTGTTGAAAAGGGATTCGGATAAACAATCACGTCTTGTTGGCCAATGTCTGCAAGAGGAACTGCATTGAGTACCTCCGGCAGTGTGGGCATGGTGTCTAATTGAAGTTGCCACCCGATGTTCACGCAGCAGCCTGAATAAGCGCCGCGAAAAGTCCAGTCGTATACATCACCATTAAAGTCTTTATCCCAGTTAGTATTGTTTTGAAAAAGAGCGCTTGAAGTGAGTGTTCCCGTTAGTTGTCCGCTTTGCGGATACAGATTAAGTGTGCTGATATTTGTGGTCGCAGATAAAACATTGTAGAAGGCATTGAGATAAGCGTCAGTGATATTATCAACGCTGTTGGTGAAGTTTGTGATTGGGGCCGGGGCAAAAACGGCATTGCTATAGCAATACTGCTGGTAATTTATATCCGGATTGTAAATTCTGATTCCTCCGGAAGAGTTATTCGCCCACACCGTGTTGTGAAACACTTTTATGTCTTGCGGCTGAACTCCGTTCTGATCGGTGAAATAAACCGCACGCAGACCGGCAGGGTCAAAGTGATTCACAAAAATATTTTCATAGAGCATTATATTTCCTGTTCCCTGGAAGAGCGCCTCCACAGGATTCTGGTAAAAGAAGTTTCCGTATATCTCGTAATAATCGAGGGAGCCCCAGCCGTTAAGCGGAAATCCTCCCACTAAGAGATTGGGTCTTGCGTCAGCACCGGTGGAGGACGTGCTGTCCTTAGTGAAAACATTGTAGCGGATCATTGTTTTTCCATTCACCGAGGTGCCGGCAAAATTATCGCGAACGGTATCAGTCTGCTGCTTGATCTCCATGTTATATCCTATGGTACCGGCTATAAAATTATATTCAATGGTTCCGTTCACAAACGGGTCGCTGCCGTCTGAATTCCCGAGGTACATTCCGGTGCCGGCTCCTATGATCCTGTTTTTCCTGATCACCCAATTCCATGCGCTGCATTTGGTGCTGATGCCTACATTTTGCTGATCAGATCCATAGTGGATGATGTTCAGATATTCAAGGGTGATGTGATGCGCCCAATTTCCTGCAGTGCCTTCTGCTTTCACAGCATCAACGGCAATATTCATCCCGTCAAGCTGCAGGTTTTTGATAATGAGATAAGAGCATTGCGTAATGCTCACTGTATTGCAGCAGGATTGTGCCTGGAAAATGGTAGTATATAAAATTGCGCTGCCCATGATCACAATAGGATGAGAGGAATCTCCGTTTTGCCCGTTGAGCGTTAAATCGCTGAGGTATGTGCCGGCGGTAAGATATAGAGTATCGCCTGGGTTAAGAGAATTCAAATAGGTAGTGTAATTACCGGAATTGGCTGTAATTAAGTTTGCGCTTACTGTTTGGGAAATCAATAAAGAGATGCAGGAAAAAAAGTAAGAGAAATTTTTTAGCATGGCTGGTCTTGTGCGACGTCGTACTTTCAAAATTAGCAAATCTTCCAATCTTGTCCCGGCGCAGGTTTGATTCACTCTTGATTCCGCAAGTGGTGTTGCACAAAATCTGATTTCTCAAAGAAATCGGATTTTTGCGGGCAAAGTTTTATTCACAAAACAAATGATTGATCAAAAGGAAATTCAAAACCAAATTTTGAAACACATGCGCACTTCATTTTTTTATTTCTGCACACTTCTTTCACTCCCCTTGGTTTCTTCTGTTGAATTAACGGATTGGGTATTGAAGAAAAATGAAAATGGTATTGCTGTTTATACACGGTATGCTGAAGGTTCAAATCTGAAAGAAGTCCGTGTAGTGAATGTAGTGGAATCATCATTGTCTGCTCTAATCGCTTTACTGCTAGATGTAAAGAATTATCCCAATTGGATTTATGCCTGCAGCGAAGCATCCGTGTTGAACCAGATCAATAACCTGGAGAACTATCAATACCAGGTAACAGATGTTCCATGGCCGGTAAGTGATCGTGACCTGGCTTCGCATTTTAAGATTCAGCAGGACTCAGTTACAAAAATTGTTACTGTTACCAACAGCGGAGAGCCGGATCATATTCCCGAAAAAGCAGGGCGGGTGCGTGTTCAGCATTTTCAATCCAATTATAAATTCACCCCCCTGCCCGATGGAAAAGTGAAGGTTGAATTTGAACTCTATGTTGATCCGGGAGGAAATGTTCCTGACTGGCTTATTAATGCAAACATTGTCACTGCCCCCTATAAAACTACCCTTGCAATGATTAAACAACTGCCTAATTATCAAAAGGTATCGTTTCCTTTTATAACTGAAAAATAATTCTTTGCCTTTTTTGGTACAGGATGCGCCTGCATTTGCGGCCAAATTCTTAGATTTATGTATAGGATTTATTATAGAAAGGTATAAACTTTGAAAAAAAACGTTTTCATTCTCAAGACAAAATCCTTTTCTTTTCTTAGAGAATATATATTAAACCTCTACGGAAAATACTTTTATTGTTATTCGAACAAGTCTTCGACAAGCTCAGACGGACAAAACTTAAGGGAACAACCGTCACCCTGAGCTTGTCGAAGGGTTATTTTCCGAAGAGGTCTATTGTTAAGTTCCTGCGTATCCTATGCGTCAATCTGTAGCGCTTCACTTTGATATCTTTCATGAGATGTGTCAGTTAGATAAAAAGCCTGTGTAATTTTCCGAATGTTTAAATTCTTGTTAAAGTCTATTGCTTCCCGCCATGCGGCATAGTATTCGACTCAGCTATGGTTCACAAATTAAAAACTAAAAATCATGAAGAAAGTAATTTCAGCACTCACGGTCCTTGTACTCGGTACTACATTGACCTTTGCTCAAACCAGCCCGGCTGCAGGAAGCAAAACTCAACAAACACCCGCATCTGCTCAAAGTACCACCGGTACTTCCAGTGTTAAGAAGGCAACACCTGCATCTGCCCAGAGTACCACAACTTCTTCTACTGTTAAGAAGGCAACACCTGCCAGGCAGACAGCATCTGTTAAGAAGCATAAGAAAAAAGCTACGGGTACAGCTAACAAGACTGCTACCACGCCTAAGAAGACTGCTACTGCTACCACACCGGCAACTCCTAAATAATAGTTAGTTGGTATTAAAATGAAAGCTGCTTTTTGGGGCAGCTTTCATTTTTGATATTAATAGTAAGTCGAGAAATGTTATTCCTGCGAACAAAAGTTTAATAACGAGCATTTATAACATCCAACTTTTAACCCGGATTTTGCAGTTGGGTGTATCTCAAGAATGAAGTCCATAAAAGATATTCTTCGTTTCGCATAGAAGAACTGTCGGTTCTCCCAGAACCGACAGTTCTTGCTTTCAGCTGCAAAATCCGGGTTTAAGGAAAAAATTTTTCCATCGTAAGATTTATTTTGCATCCACCGGCAAATACAACTTCATATTTCCATCGAGGGCGATGTCGTCTGCATGACCTGAAACCTTTTTATCATCGCTGCAGAAGTGCAGGTGCATCTTGGTACTATGTTCTGCGAGTACGCGATATTGTTTGGTGCAATAGAAGCCGACAATTGTGGCATTCACATTTTCGGCTGTTCCTTTCTTTCCTGATTGCTTTACTTTTTTATTCGTCACCGCTTTATCAGTTGCATCCCAATCCGTCACGCGCCATTGAATGCTTGCCGCTGTTCCTTTCAGTAAAAACGGAAATGCCACACCGGGATTGATACCGTTGTCTTTCGCTGATTGCAATACGAATTGCTCGAGGTCTCTCCAGATTTTTATGTCGGCAGGAATCTGAATTTCTTTCCACTGATCAGCTTGCGCATATACCATCAGCGTTGCATCGGTGTTCCACGAAGAGTCAATGGCAACAGAATCATCATGGACGAAGGATGTAAAGGGCTTGCTGTCATCAATAACAATAAACCCTTTGAGGTTGGTGACGGAACCGAGGGCGTAGAGATGTGGTTTGTCCTGCAGTTGCTTCAGAGAAATGTGGGTGCTCATGTCTCCTTTCTTGATTAGATCTTCTTCCTGTCCGATAGTAGTGGCGTTGTAACTCTTGTGTGAAGTACAGGAGAAAAGAAAGAAGAGAAGTGCCGCAGGAAGAAGTCGGGGTCTGATTTTTTTCATCGTCATGCCGTGAGAGTGCAAAAATGAAAAAGAGATGCTTAGGTTTTTGGTAATGAAATGTAAATCCTTTCCAAAGAGGGGTTGATTCAATGGCTGAAATGGGATTCAGGGAGTAGAAAAGGATGATTGAAGAAATTCTGAACGCGAAGGTGAATTAGTCTGAACGATTTTTCTTCCAATCCTCATACGCCAACTCAAATTTGATCTCACCGTTTTGTTGAAGTCCGATTTCTTTCCATCCTGCTTTTCGATAAAACTCAGCAGCTCTTGTATTGGGTGCAGTACCTAACCACAGTGTATTCTGCTTCTGATTAAAGTGCCAGTCAATCATGATGGTAAAAAGTTTTCTTCCGATCCCTTTTCTCTCATGATCAGGGTGAACAAACAAACCCCAAATATTATTTCGCTTCGTATCAATAATGGAAAGACCAAGAATAGAACCATCAGACTCACACACCCATCCTTTTCCGTCGAGGGTTAAGAAATTAATATAGTCTACTTCCCTAATTATCGAAGGATTGGATAGCCTGTTTTCTTTAACAGACATCCTGGTTAAATGCATTTCTTTAATATCAGCTACTGTCGCTTCCCGAAATATCATGGGTTTCGGTTTCTTCTTAACCTCAAATTATTCGGTGATACACAGTTTGCCTGTTTCAGTTTTTGAGCTTGTAGTAAATTGATAAACATAAACACCGGCTCCTATTTCATTGAGAGAAATATTCTGAAAATCATTTCCCGGTTCTTCTTCAATGAAAATCGTCCGAACCAATTTTCCCTGTAAATCATAAATGGAAAATGTGGCTTGCTGAAAACTTTCCGGCATGTTAATGAACACTGAGCCATTAAGAGCTACAGGATTTGGGTAAATTAACAGAGGATCAGATACCAGTGAGATCATCTCCTTGCCCGGTGACTTCGCAGTTTTTGCTACGAAGAAATCATAAGCGCCTTTACTATGCAACGTGGTTTGATCAAAATAACAATCAGATTGAAAGCGGCCTGTGATGGCGCAAACATCAGGACCGATTTGAGTAATTGCAAATGACCAGTCGTCATTTTCGCTTCCTGCGCTCTTAAACCAAACAAGGCTGCCACTGCTGCTATAGCGTGCTACAAAAACATCAAGCCCTCCAACGGTGGTTTTTGTTTGTCCGTCAAAGGTGGAGTTATTATTATACCAGCCTGTTGCGTATAGATTACCGGCATTGTCTGATCTTATTCCGGTACCAACATCCGATAACGTGCTTCCCGCCCGGACTGCCCACAAAAAACTTCCGGAATTATTCAGGCAGGCAATAAATATATCCTGCGTTCCTGCACTTACGAGAGAAGTTGTTCCGAAAGTACAGGTGCTTTCAAACTGCCCTGTTATATACACATTGAGATTATGATCGAGTGAAATATCATTACCAATATCATACACTCCTGTGCCGCCCGCTTTTGTAGCCCACTGTAAACTGCCTGACTGGTTATATTTGACAATAAAAATATCATCACTTCCGCTGCTTACCAGCGTAGTATTACTTCCCGAAAATGTCGCAGTGTTATTGAAGTAACCTGTTGCATAGACATTCCCTAAGGTATCCACTGCAACGCTTGCGCTATTATCATAGCTGGTACCACCAATGCGGTTAGCCCACAAAATGTTACCACTCCCATTACACTTTGCAACAAAAATATCATGAATGCCTGCGGAAGTAAGCGTGATGTTGTCAAAGTGAGCCGTGCCATAGAAATATCCTGAAATGAAAATTTTTCCTGCGCTATTGATAGCAACTCCGAGTCCTACATCATTTTCACTGCCTCCATAAGTTTTCACCCATAGCAGGTTTCCGCTTGGGCTATACTTCACTAAAAAAATATCATTGTATCCCGCACCAGTGACTAAGGTGTTTCCGAAATAAGCACTTCCGTATATGGAGCCGATCACGTAAGTATTCCCTGATGCATCGGTGGTGCTGCCGAGTGAATAGCCATCCGCGCCGTTGCCACCGATTTGCCGCGTCCATTTTAAGGTGCCTGCTGAATTATACTTCGCAACGAAAATATCGTCAGAGCCATTGCTTATCAGCTTCTTCCCATTCTTAAAAATACTGTCGCGAAAAACACCGGTTACATAGATGTTGCCTGCCGCATCATTGCTGACTCCATAACCACCTTCATTCTGGGTTCCGCCGGCTTTTTTGGCCCACTCCCAGTTCTGCGCCTTTGCATTTTCCAAATGAAAGATACCTGTGAGAATGAAAATCAGAGGAAGAAGCTTTTTCATGGGAAGTTGTTTTTGAGAAGAAGAGAATGCAATGATAATCAGAAGAGATGATAGATTCAAGAAGTTTCTACTTCAATTAGCTTATGATTTTTCTGTAAAGAAAAAATAAAGTCACGCTCAGAACCGCCGTATTTCTGTGCAAATATTTTTTTGAGTAGCGACGCTTCCTTCTTCCTCAATTTATTTGCAGCAACAATGAAATCAGAAGTATCAGAATAGTGTCGCCTCCTTTTCAATTTTTGAGTGCTGAATAATTCTTTTGCGCTCTTGCTGATTGATATTGGATCGGAATCAGGAAAGTATTTTTCCGGAGAAAGATTCAATTCAAGATTTGAGTTTGCCAATTGCCTCATCACTGAAAGCGGAGTGCGATAATTCTTTTCTGCGCTGATCATTTCAAATTCTCTTGTAGCGATCCCGGAAAGTTTTTCTGATGAGGGTCTGAATCCAAGTCGGTAGTAGAACCAGAATGCTCCGGACTTCAAGCCTTCCAAATTGTTCTTCCCGATTTGATAGGGTTCTACGATAAACTTCTTCATGTTAAAATGGTGATGATACACACGAAGAATTTGTGTGAACAGGAATGAAGACTCTCCTCCGCGAAATGCAGGAAGCACATTGAGGCCGATTTTAGAGCGATGAAGAAAAATCCATCCACCCCCGTACGCTACGGGAATTCGATTCTTGAAAGCAACATAACCGATGTAAGATTCAAGGGGCAACCTTCTTTCAGGAATCATCGGATACAATGCAATGTCAATACCTCTTCCCGCGTCAAACAATTCTACAGCATTTTCATAAGCATACGTGACCGGATCGGTTTCACGAAGCAACATCGCCAGCACTCCGCGGCCCGCAGCAACAAGTTGTTTCTTCTCATTCTGATTCAGCTTGTAAGGTGGGTCAACAAATTTTTGAATCGTTTTTTGCGGCTCAAATTTTTTCAGCAGGGGAGTAGTGTGAAAGAAAGTTTTACGCGCAGGTGATCTTCCTGAGGTGAGGGAGGGAGAATTCGTTTTTAATCTCCATGAAATGAAAATCTTTAGAGAATCCCAGAGCGCATCTCTCACTTCAACGGAAACTTCAGCATTGCCGAAAAGTTGAACGAGAAATTCCAAATCATTTTGCTTGTCACTTTTAAGGCGATGAATCATTTGAGTTGCTGACATCATTTTATCAGCAATCAAATCACGCTCAATGGCTGGTAAGCATGCGCACAAAACTTGCTCAACCGTTGTATCATCGGCATCAATCGAAAATAATTTCACATCCTCATGAAATTCTTCCAACAACCAATTCACAAAATGAAAACTGAAAGAAATATTCAACTGTGTATTGGCAATCCCTGTGTTTACCAACTGAGTGCGCAAGCGTTCATTTTTCCCGTCGAAGATTTCTTTGGCTGATGCGGCAACACGATGCAATTCTTTTTCAGCAAGCAGCAACAGCTCTTTACTTTGTGGATAAGCGCTTAAGAACAACAGCAATTGATGGTATTCGAAAAGTTTTTTCGGCTGATTTAATTTGCTCAGAGAAATTTCACTAAGAAGTTGCTTCTTCTTCATCAAAGCTTGCTCATCAAACACATTGCAAATGCTGCGAAGCGATTGCAATTGCTTTTTTAATTCAAATTGCGATGATGATTTTCTTTTTTTCAAGTTGGAGTGCGGAGTTCCTGGGCTAAAAGTAATTAGTAAGTTACCTTGCAATTAAATTTGTTGGCTCAGAATTCACACATGAATCGAATTGAACTTCTTAAAGGTGACATTACTAAACTGCAAGCGGACGCAATTGTGAATGCGGCCAATAGTTTATTGATGGGTGGGGGCGGTGTTGATGGCGCTATTCATCGTGCCGGAGGAAAAAAAATTTTGGACGAGTGCAAAGAATATATTTCAAAGCATGGCAGGCTTCCAACAGGGGAAGCGATGATCACTTCCGGAGGGAATCTTCCGGCAAAATTTGTGATTCATACAGTCGGTCCTGTTTGGAATGGCGGGAGAAATAATGAAGAGAAACTTCTTGCTAATGCTTATTCCAATTCACTGAAACTTGCTGCTGAAAATAATTTACGCTCAGTAGCTTTTCCGAATATCAGCACAGGAGTTTATCATTTTCCGAAAGATCGCGCCGCAAAAATTGCAGTCGAATCCGTTTTCTCATTTCTTAATGAAAATGCTTCAGTTGAGAAAGTGATTTTCGTTTGCTTTGATGATGAGAACTACAAAATTTATGAGAGCGCTTTGAAATAATTCTTACACCTTCTGAAATAGCATACGGTAGTGATCCATGATCTCGCGCTCAAAGCAAATTTTATTCGGACTGGTGGTAAATACTTCTACCTGGTGGCGGAATTCTTTACTCATTAAATACTGAGGAATTAATTTCAGGTACAGCCAATATTTTTTCAGGTTAAACTCGCGGAATTTTTTTCTCCACTGTGTGATAGTCTCGATGTAATCCAAGCGCCCGCTGCTTTGAGAGATCAGTTTGAACATAGGCTTAGCATTCCTTTCTACCATCTCCGGGCCGTAGGGCAGCCACGAACCGGGAAATTCTTTCATCATCAATGCAAGCACGTGTGCATCCGATTTTTTCTTTGCATTGATATCGAACTTCTCAATCGGAAGCATATTCTTGCTGAAGACCATTGTTTGCATATAGAATCTTCCACCCGGCAGCAACAAGTCGTTGATCGTTTTGAAAAAATTATGATACACCTCTTCCTGCTTCCCGGCTTTGAATTCTTCAACGGAACAGAAATGCTCGAGTCCACCGATGCAGGCGATGGCGTCGAACATTCCAAAATCTTCCGGCTTCACGGTTCTGCAATCTTTTACAATAACGTTCAGCCCGTTTGCCTGGCATGCTTTAGCCTGGCCTTCAGATAAGGTAAGACCGATACTGATAGCGCCTCGTTCCTCAGTCACATATTTTGAAAACGGTCCCCAGCCGCAAGCCATATCCAGCACCTTGCTGCCCTTGTGAATGTTCAACCCGTCGGCGATGAACCTGTGCTTCTCTCTCTGAGCTTCTTCGAGCTTCTTTGAAAAATCGCCGTCATATTTTGCTCCGCTGTAATCGCCGGTTTCGCCCATACTTAGCCGGAATATTTCGTCAATGGTTGTGTAAGTAAAGTCGAGGTCTTTTTTGTCTGCCATTTTTCTTTTTGTTGTGATTGTTCTATTGGCGCTTACATAAATCGGGAAAGACATTGTCACTTCCTTAAGACTTACTCCCGGTTAGTTCCGAACTGTATTCGCGGAAACGCGCACTACTTGGGATTGCAAACTTAGAATTTTTTGGGAGAATGTGTGCGTAATAGCCCCGCTGGGTGTACGACAAATTTCAGCTCTTGATATTTCTCGCAAAGACGCAGAGGCGCAAAGAGGTGAAACAGACAAATTTTCAATGAATTTTTCTTTGCGGCTTTGCGTCTTTGCGTGAACCGGATTTTTGTCCTACACCAGCCCACTACGATTTCTTAGTTGCTTTCAATGCAAATACCATTGGGATGATTCGCTCTAAGTTTTGCACCCGCCATTTCCCGGGTTGATACTGTTTCATATTTCCGAAGCAATTGTATGGAGAGTAATCAAACTCATGAAAGCTTTCAATTTGCAAATCACGCCGAAGAAGCGCTGAAAAAATTTCGCTGAAAGAATGATTCCAGGCGATCGAATTATTTTTCAGCGGTGCGTAACGATCAGCGTACGTTCCGAGGGTTTCTTCCTGGATCGGTCCGCTGTTGAAATAGGAGTACTCAAACTTCTCGAAGTCATTATCAAACATTGAAACGAAAGGATGAAACTCCACGAAATGAAATTCGCCGCCGGGTTTCAGGAAATGAGAAACAACTTCAGCCCATTGATCAAGGTCGGGCAGCCAAAGGATGGTCCCGTAAGACGTGAAAACGATGTCGAATTTTTTGTGGAGAAAATTTTTCAGCTCATACACATCACAGCAAATGAAATCAGCTTTGATGTTCATTTCATCACTTAATTGTCGTGCGTTTTCAATAGAGGTATCTGACAAGTCAACGCCGGTAACTTCCGCACCAAGATGGGCGAGTGACAACGTATCCATTCCAAAATGACATTGCAGATGAAGAATTGATTTTCCACGCACGTCCCCCAACTGTTGCAACTCAATTTCCTTCAGCGAGTTTTTTGTCTTCCTGAACAGGTCAACATTGTAGAATGCTGACTTCACGTGAACATCCGTTTTGTCATTCCACATTTTTTTGTTGATGCTGATATAATCGGCTGACTCATTCATTGCGCCAAAGGTACGCATAGTGAAAGTGGTCTTTGGGTTTTGGGAAATACATTATTCAAGAGCAGCGCTGTCATGCCGACGCAGGAGGAATCTGGCTACAGCTATGCGATTGATTCCTCCTGCGCAGGTATGACACTAATTCACTCATTAACGAAATACTCCTGGTTACTTTTCTTTGATGAAGGAATACGAGGCGGATTGATATTGGGGAAGCTGAGAGACCATTGCTTCTGTGGTTTGATATGGAGCATTAACAATGTTGGCATTGATCAGCCATGCAGGAATATTTCCTCCCGGATCAAGTTGCATTTCCATTACTACCTGCACGCTATCCTTATTGAGAGGGATAAACCGGTATACTGATTCAAATTTTTGAACGCGCACGAGAGGATCTTTTGCCGGAATAAAATCAGGTACTCCTGTTTTTGTGAACGTAACAATTTTGGTAACGCTATCCTGCTGAACCGTAAAATGAGTAATAACATCGCGGTCGCTGAATGGCCACGGAACATCCGTGATCTGGTAGTTGTACAATTCTTTTTCACTCACCACTTTCAACTCCTTTGACTCCCTGCATGCATAGATCCACTTAGGATAATTTTTTGTGTCAAGCAACAACGCTACCATGCCTGAAAGAGAAGATGAAACAGTATTTACCACACGAATTTCTTTGAGACTCGATCCGGTTTGGTATCGTGTGTAAACGGCAATACCGTTTTCATTTTTCTGCAGTACCCAATCCGTTGAAGCGCTAAAGAAGAATGAGGACGATGAAATAAAAATGAAAAGAGAGAAAAAACACAACCGAAGAAACTTCATAACCTTATATTATTCTAAGCAAAGCAACGGTAAAAAACTTTTTCCGTTCCGTTCTTCACTAAAGCATTCCTCTTTTGGTTCGTAATTGAAAGTCCGGGGATTCATAACCCACCAACCAGCTTAGTCTGCTGAAGAAATTTACGCAGGAGCCAGGTTGAAGTGTTCAGGGCAAGTTCTCACACGAAAATTTTCATTTATGATTCTGACACTGATTCTCCCTGATTCTTTTCCGCATGAATTCCTTCTGCAATTTCTTCTATCATCTTTTTGCAGAAAGCCGGAAGGTCTTTCGGACTGCGGCTGGTAACCAATCCCTGGTCTACTACCACTTCTTCGTCAACCCAGTTAGCGCCCGCATTGATAAGATCAGTTTTGATGGAAGAATATGAAGTGACGGTTCTTCCTTTGAGCTCGCCCGTTTCAATGAGCGTCCAGGGACCGTGGCAGATGGCAGCAACCGGTTTAAAATCTTCAAAAAATCCTCCCACAAAATTTACTACCTCCTGATTCATTCGTAGTTTATCGGGATTCATGACCCCGCCCGGCAGCAGGAGAGCATCATAGTCGTGTGCATCTACTTCGTCAATGGATTTGTCAACCGTGAATTCTTTTCCCCAATTTTTATTCGTCCAGGATTTGACCGTACCGGGCTTTAAAGAAATAACTTCTGTGTCAGCGCCTGCTTCTTTCAATGCTTCAAGTGGAACGGTGAATTCTGATTCTTCAAATCCGTCAGCGACTACTATCGCTACTTTTTTTCCTGTTAAATTTTTTTCCATGGGAGTTAGGTTTTATACAATAATAGTAAAAGCTGTGCCAAGGAAAATGAGATGAAGCTTCTCAGGATAGTGTTTTGAAATAGTTCAATCGGGATATCGCAGGAGGGGAAACTATTTTTTCGCACTGCGTCTTGTGCACAACCGGGCGTTTGATAATGACACTTACGGTGAATCTTAAGCAGGCGGACAGGCTGAGCTTGTCGAAGACTTTTGCGGGCTTTTGGGATCACCGGGCTTTAAAGAATTTATGGAAGTAACCGGAATTCCCTTTTAGAAAAATGTCTCTGCAAGGAGTCCTTTTCGGACATGGCAAGATTTTACAAGGAATAAAGCAAGACTTACAATGCAGCAGTTCCATGAGACAAAAGAAAAAAGTAACAACGGGGATTTTCATATTGCTTTTACTTACGGTGATTGCATTGAATGTATGGTTTGCTATTACCGTTCACGATCTTGCGAAGCAACGCGCTGCCATCAAATTCGAGTACAGCAGAGTAAATGCTGTTCGCTATGGTCTCCTGTCAGTGAATGTATGGAGGAATAACATCCGGGAAATAATTTCAGACAGAATAGAAGATTTTACACTTACCTCCGATCAGGAGAAGGTATTAAAAAGCGAAATCAGCAACGTCCTTAATGCAATGATTGACCAGGCTGACAGCACTGTTCAACATCCTAAAAGTTTTCATGGAAAAATCAGGAGAACAGCAGTGAATGCATTCGTAGATTGGGATAGATTGAGAAAGAAAGTGCCCACCTTCAGTCAGGCCATCTTTGATGAAATCAACAAACCGCAGAATCGCGAGAAGCTTAAAGACATAGCAACACAAAAAATAAATGAGTATGCATACGCAACGAATGATTCCACATTAGACACCTCACGCATAGTTTCCCTGCTTTCAAAATACCACGCTACCGATATTAATGATTACAATCTCAGGATTTCAAGCTTCATTAATTCCCTGCAACATCAAACTTACGAGGTAAGCTTTATGATGCTGGGTTCCCTGCTGCTGTTCCTATTAGCATGGCTGTTAGTATGGAAGCAGCCTGCGCTTCGTAAACCTCTGTTCGCTTTATCAATAGTGCTTGCGCTGATAGTCCTCGCCGTTTCTCTTTCATCTCCCATGCTTGAAATTGATGCGCGCATAAAAAAAATTGACTTCCTGCTGCTCGGTAGGCACATCGTGTTTAATGACCAGATTCTTTTTTATAGAAGCAAAAGCATAATGGACCTTGTGAAGATATTATTCAGTACCGGTAAAATTGATTCGGTATTTGTGGCCGTGCTGATTCTTTGTTTCAGCATTCTGTTTCCGGTCACCAAGCTGATCTCAACAGAGCTTTATTTATTGGGAAATGAAAAGATGAAGAAGAATAAGGTCATCAACTTTTTTGCTTTCAGGTCAGGCAAGTGGTCAATGGCAGATGTAATGGCGGTGGCGATCTTTATGTCCTATGTCGGCTTCAAGGGAGTAATTACCAATCAACTCAAGTTTCTGGATTATGACACAGAAACACTGAGCAGCATCACCACCAATCTCACCTCACTGCAACCGGCGTTTATTTTGTTTTTGGCCTTTGTGATTTTTGGATTGGTGCTGTCAGAGATCCTCAAGAGAATTCAACCTGTTTCGCATGCGTCATAAGCGCATGGAAAACGGGTGCACAAAAATTGTCGCGGTGCGAGGGTCATAGAGAGCTTGTCGAACTATTGCGCGCGCGCCTTCGACAAGTTGCTAATGGCACACCCACCCACAGCCCCCGACCCGTAAAGGGGGGTCCCTCCGCACCCACGAGTGCGAGAGCGGTTCTCCTTCAGGAGTTAGAGGTGCAGCGAGGATGAATGTCATTGCCAAAGGACTCGATTGAAATAGTTTGCGCTCAGGGCGACCAAAACGACAATTTGGAATACGCACGGAAAACTATCGAAGTGA